>NZ_MXQD01000013.1:0-262530 GCF_002165585.1 Paenibacillus sp. MY03
CTAGGTAGGCTAGCTCTTTGCAAAATTTCTGGCTGTTACGTGCTCCATAGTCGTTTTTAACGATTATGGGATGTGTTTGTTGCAGTTTCGAGCTCCATAGGCGTTATTAACGCCTATGGTATGGATTTGTTGCTGGTACGTGCTCCATCGACGTTAATAACGACGATGGGATGTAGTTGTTGCAGTGGGTCGGTCAAGGATTGGTATCCTGACCGACCATTTTCGTATCTAACAGTGTGCATTAGTTGTCTCGCTATCAATTTAAATCTTTGGGGACAGCCCTTCCTGCTGAATTGCATGGGCATCCCGCAGCAGATACGCGGCTGCTTCCGGCGTAATGTGATTGCCGCTCTGGGCTTCGACTTGATTGATAAAAGCTTGCAGTTGCCCATGCTCCAGCTTCTTGGATAACGCATTCGCTATGCCGTGATTATCGACCCACCCCATGCTGCCGAACAAGGAGACTAGCAATCTCAGCTGCTCCAGGTCCGTAGTCGTCGAGAAGGTGATCGTGTTCTCTGCCGCGTTACCGGCAAAGTCGATTCCCGACACGACAAGCGTATGGCTCCCAAGCGGAAGCGTGTAGAGCGGAATTGATACGTTCTGCTGAAGCGGCTCGCCGTTCAGCGACGCAGACAGATTTTCTAACGCGGCGCCGGACGCCGCATCTTCCGCAGACCATGATATCGTAAGCGTACCCGCATTCCCGTATGACTGCCCGGTTACTCCCGTTACCGCAATAGACGGTGCCGTAGTATCTACTTTAAACGCTGCAGTTCCCGCTTCTTCAAGATTTCCCATCCTATCGATAGACCGATAGAGGACAGAATATACCCCGTCTTGATCGAAGGTCAACATGCCTTGATAGGGCTGCCAGGTCGTGCCGCCGTCCAGACTGTATTCCGTGGCCGCAACCCCTGCGCTTGCATCGGCAGCTTGAAGCGCAAGCGTCACCGGCGTCTTGTACCAACCGTCCGCCCCATCAGGCTGGGCCGGCGTCAATGCGGCCGATGTTTCCGGAGCGATCCGGTCGATCAACGTAAACGTTACGTCGTCGAACCACATTTCGTCGAAGCCGCCTACGTAGAAGCCTACCACTCCCGACGGGTGATGGTTCGGATCGCTGCCGCTCAGCTTCAGCTCGCCGTCGACATATACTCGTATGCTGGCTCCGTCAACAATCATACGAAGCTGATACGTCTTTCCTGGCTCCAGATCCTCATGCGGCACATCGCTGGTCCCAAGCACCTTCCAGGCGGGATCGTACAGTATCCATTGCGACGTGCCGTCCGCCAGCTTGCGATATCCTACTTTGCCGGACGTGCCGGAAGCGGAGCGATCATAAATATAAAATGTTCCATTCGATGGCGTCGAAGCCGGCATCTTAAGCTTGAAAGTCAAATCGTAGGATGTAAAAAGCTTCGGATGGAGCGCGTTCGCGCCTTTGACAATACGATACTTTTTGTTGCCATCCACCGTGACAACGCTTCGGTTGGGGTCAACCGGCCAGCCGTTCGCCCCGGAATCGAAATCCGTGAAGTGCAAAATGTCCGATACCATAACCAGAATGGATGCCGAAGCCGCCGGGTTGGCGACTGACGTCGCGATAATGGTCGTCTCCCCCTTTGCCAAAGCAGTTATCTTGCCATTTTCATCCACTGCCGCAATGGCCGGGTTCGACGATTGCCATGTCAGACCGCGTTCGGCCGCATCGGAAGGATCGAACACAACAGGCAGCGTCATCTCTTCGTCAACAACCATATTAAGGCTGCTTCGATCGAAAAGGATACCGGCCACGTCCGTCGTCGGAACCTTGAACTTGATATCATCGAACAACAGATAATCGAAGCCCCCCGCGTAGAAGCCCACTTGGCCGGAAGCATTGAAGGTCGCATCAGTCGCCTTGAGCTTTAGCGCGCCGTCCCGATAGACGCTGATTTCCCCGCCTTTGACGATAATCTTGATCTCGTAGACGGTGTTCGGCTGCAGGTCGGCGGTCGGAAGCACGTTCTGCTTTACTGTCCCCCATGCCCCGTTATATAGGATCCACGAGGATGTCCCGTCGGCGAACTTCCGGTAGCCGATCCGGCCGCCGCTGCCGCTTTTGTTTAGCCGGTCGAACACGTAGAAGGTGGCAAGCTCCGGAATGACCGGCGGCGTCTGGAGCTTGAAGGTCAGCTCGTAATTGCTGTAGTCGTTTTCATTTAACGCCGTCGCGCCTTTCAGCAGTTTATACATATGATTGCCGCCGTCCGTCTCCACGATGCTCCTGTTGGGATCGCTCGGCCAGCTGTTCCTGCCGTTCTCGAAAGTCGTGAAGTCCATAATGCCATCGCCGACTTCTACCGTAACGACAACGGTATCCAGCAGCAGCGGGTTGTCGGCCGAAGTTGCCGTCACGGTCGCGGTGCCCAGATTGACGCCCTTCAGCTTGCCGGCTGCATCCACCTTTACGATGGTCGGATCGCTGGATTCGTAGATCAGCCCGCTTTTGGTAGCGTTCCATGGAAGCACGGCTCCATATAACGAATGCGACTTGCCGATCCCGATCGTCACGCTGTCGTCGTACAGTACGACATCCTCGACCGGTATCTCGTCAGGCGACAGATACGTTCCGGCTTTGCCAACGATGCCCATCTCCCCGAATGGAATGTTCGGGAATCCCGGGAGCTGGCTGAACACGGCCGCGTCTGCCTTCAGATTCAGATCTCCACCGGCAAGATTGACGAAGCCCGGATCCTGCGTCGTCACCCAGTTGTTATCGTATTGGACGAGATTCAGGTTGTCGTGCGCGCCGTTCGCGTTCGTTAAGCTGCTCCTCGTCTTCGTCGGATTGTAGATGACGTTGCTCTGGAATGTATTCGTGTCGGGATAATAACGATTCTCCGTAAAGAAATCCGCAAGCTCGGGGTATTTGGCCAAATGCGGCATGTCGACGAAGTTGTTGTACCGGTCGAACAACGCGTGCCACGGCCCCATGTAGTTCTTCGGAATTTGTTTCTCCGGCGCGTCGCCGAGATACAAATCGGCATATTCGTAAGGCACTTTGGCGTCGATAAAGAGATTGTTGCGCGTCTTGATGTGGGCGCCGCCGTTGTTAAGAATAGCGGAGTTGCCCATCCGGTAAAAAATATTTTCCTCGATCGTAATGCCCATCGTAAAGTTATCCGGGTAGACGCCTTGCACGCCGGCTTTGCCCTCGCCGATGTGGTGGAAGTAATTCCGTCGAATGACGGACCCCCGCTCCTGCGGCGCGGCTCCCAGGTTCATATAGATCGCCCCGAGATCGGAAAACGTTTTGCACACGTCGAATATATTGTTGTATTCCACGGTATGGTCGTTGCCGAAGATGAGAATGCCCGGATGAGGAGCGTCGTGGATCTCGCTGTGGGAGACGCGGTTACCGGCGCCGGTCAGAATGACCGCGGGATTGTATGCTTTGTGGTAGTAAGCGAAGTCATGGATGTGGCTGTTTTCGACGACATTGTTGCCAGGCTCCAAGGTGAGTCGGTCGCCGCCGTTTAATATGACGCCCGTTCCGCCGACGTGGCGGATGTGCGTGTTCACGACGGCATGGTTTTTGCCTGTCGCTGTAGCGAAATCGTTGTACAGCCAACGGCTTTGCGTATTGATGCGGACGCCGCCTTCGGTAAAGTTGCGAATCTCGCAATGGATGATCCGGACGTTGCTGCCGCCCATAATGACCGCCGCGGAATCCCGGCCATTCTCCAATATGAGATCCTCGAAGTTGATGTACGATGCGTTAACCGTATTGATCATCGGCGTTTTGAGCATCGTTACCGTGAGCTCGGGCGAGGTCTTGGCCTGGAAAGCCGCCGTCGGCATAAAATACAAAATGCCAGTGCTTCGATCGATATAATATTCGCCGGGCATATCGATCTCTTCCAGCAGGTTTTGCGCGAAGTGGAAGTCCGGATACCAGTTCTTGAACAAACCGCTCATCTCGCCGTAAGCAAGCGTAATCGTTTTGTTTGTCGTGTCGATGGATGCAATTCGGTTGTACGACCACTCCCAGCTATAGCCGAAGATGCCGTCCAGCCAAATATCGTCCGCCCCTGTCCACAGATCCGGCCGCTCGTATGTATATTGGAACGTGCCGCCTCTCGTCTGGAGATCGGGGTCGCGGCGCATCGGTCCGGGATCGATGATATTGCCCATCTGCACCGTGCCGGCATTTGGCCATCTCGCCAGCGTCATGCCCTCCCCTTCTACGTACAGCTCCATTGGCGGCGTTAAACTCATGTCATTGGCCAGATAATAGCCGTGCCGGCTCATTAGGCCGTAGTCCGTAATGCCGTGCGCCGACAGATCCACCTGCAGCACCTTGCTCCTCGCTTCTGTACTGATGATGCGGCCCAACACCTCTTCGTTCGTTACCGGCGCGAACCAGCTCTTTTGCAAAGAACTGCCGCCGGTCAGGCGCACCGACTCCCCGGGGTAAGCTTTGTACGTAATCGGTTTGTCCGCAGTCCCCGAATCTGCTTGCTCAAGCAGAAACGTGCCCGTCCGATTGTAGCTCCCTCCGCGCAAATACACGGTCACGCCGCCTTCCGGCAGTCCAGAGCCTTGCTTCAATGCCCGAATCGCGTCCCTCGCCTTCTCCAGCGTGAGGAACGGCTCCGCCTCCGTCCCCGTATTGGAATCGCTTCCATCTGTCGATACATAAAAGGCGGCTCCCGTTGCTTCCAGCTCATTGGCCGTCGCAGCCACCATCGGGAAACAACTCGCCATAACAAGGATAGCCAGCAAAATCAGCATCGTTTTTCTTCTCATTTTTTCATTACGCCTCCCTATCAATCGTATCCGAGGGGAACCGCAGGGGCTCCCGCTCTCGGTTTCTAGCCTTTTACCGATCCGATCATCGTCCCCTTTTCGAAGTATTTCAACAGGAACGGATAAAGGACGAGCACCGGCAAGGAGCATACGATAACGGACGCCATCTTCAGACTTTCCGGAGCTGGTGGCGTCAGATTCGTTGCCGTGGTGAACGGATCCAGCTTGTTCTCGATCAGGATTTGCCTGACGACCTGCTGCAGCACGAACTTGGTCTGATCGGTGACATACAGCAAATTATCCATGAACGCGTTAATATGATGCACGAGCGACCATAGTCCGATCGTCACCATGACGGGAGCGGACAACGGCAGCACAATGCGGAACAGAATACGCATATCCCGCGCTCCGTCGATCTTCGCCGCCTCGATTAGCGCATCGGGTATGGAGCGGAAGAAGCTCAGCATGACGAGCACCTGGAAAGCGCTGGCCGCCGATGGCAGAACGTACACCCATAATGAATTCAAGAGATGCAATTCCTTCATTAACAAATAGTTAGGCACAATGCCGCCGTCGAAAATCATCGTGAAAAGAAGCAGCAGCACAAGCACGCGCTTCATCGGAAAGTCGGGACGGGACAGCGGATAAGCGGCGCAGATCGTAACGATCAGCGTCAGGAACGTGCCAAGCGCCATCCGGAACAACGTATTGCCGTAGCCGGACCAGATGAAGGGATAGTCCAGCAATTCCTTGTACGCCCGCCATTCGAAGTCGCGCGGATAGAAGTGAAAGCCGCTTCGCAGCGCTTCGCCCCGTCCGCTAAAGGATACCGCGATCACGTGAATAAAGGGATACACGACGACCAGCGCAAGCGCGGACAACGAGGCATAGATGAGAATGGGACCGATGCGGTCCTGCCATTTGGATGAAATCATGATGCTGCACCTCCCGCTTCTACCATAATCCGTTCTCCCCCTTGCTAAGCTTTCGAATAGTCAGATTTGCGCCGAGAATAAGCAGCAACCCAACCAGCGACTTGAACAAGCCGATCGCCGCCGTATAGCTGTACTGGAATTGCTGAAGTCCGACCCGATAGACATACGTGTCGATGACGTCGCCCGTATCGACCACAACCGGGTTCAGCAGGTTAATGATCTGCTCGAAGTTCGCGCTCAGAAAACCGCCGAGGCTTAAAATGAACATAATCGCGATTGTTGGCATAATGGACGGAATGTTGATCTTCCATATCCGCTGCCAGCGGTTCGCGCCGTCGATGACGGCTGACTCCTGCAGCTCGGGATTAATGCCCGCGAGCGCCGCGAAATAAATAATGGAGCCCCAGCCCAGATCCTTCAGGATGGCGGATACGACGACTATAGGGCGGAAATATTCCTTCTTGCCCATATAGAAGACGGGTTCTTGACCGAACCAGCCTGCGATCTCGGCAACGACGCCCGAGGTCGGCGACAAGAAATAAATGACGAGCCCCGACATAATGACCCACGAAACGAAGTGGGGCAAATACATCGTCGTCTGGATGAACCGCTGAAAGTAGCGCGATCTCACCTCGTTTAACATCAGCGCCAGCACGATCGGCGCCGGAAACGCAAAGAGAAGCAAATACAAATTGAGCAGAAGCGTGTTTTTGAGCAGACGATAGAAGTCGCTGTTCTGAAACAGCTCGGCGAAGTGATGAAACCCTACCCATGGGCTCCCCCATATGCCTTCCACAACGCGGAAATCCTTGAAAGCGATCAACACGCCGTAGAGCGGGCCGTACTTGAATACGAAAAAAAATGCGAAGGCGAACAGAAACAACGCGAACAGCTCGCCGTGTTTACGTATGGTTTTCATGCTCCACTTCCTTGATGGCCGGACCTTCGGCTCCGCAGAACTTACCTATAGAGGTTGTTTAAGCATGCTTTCGCTGCGGAGCCGTAAATCCAGGTTTATTTTTGGAATTGCGCCTTGTACATCTCGTTTGCTTCTTTGGTCAGTTCATCGCCGCCCCTCGCCTTCCACTCCGCCACGAACTTGTCAAAGTCCTCGAGCGGAATTTCGCCGCTGATGATTTGGGCGAAATACTTCTGCATAAGAGACGTAAGATCGGCCTTATATTTGCCATCCGACGGCAGCGCGGAGAAAAGCAGAGCATCCGTCAGATTCGGCGCGGAGGAGTACGTTTTGATCGCTTCGTTAAGCGCCGGGTTGGAATACTTCTCGCGATACGCCTGCGTCGTAATATTGCCCATCGAGAACAGGCGGACGCCGTCTTGGTCGCGCGCTTCCTGCTTTTCGAAGCCTGTCAGAAATTTGGTCGCTCCCGAGGTCGCGCCGGCTGTCGCGAAGTCCCAGTGAACGCCCTTTTCTCCGAGCGTCGTCATATTGATCGTTTCTTCGTCGCTGCTTTGGGCGCGAAGAATTTCGAACAGCTTCTCCAGCTTCTCCGGCTGCTCTTGCACCTTGTTGCCGAAGACGATGAAGTTGCTTTTTACGCCCCAATCCCAGGAGCCGTGTCCGCCAGGCCCGACGGGATTCTTGGCGAATACAAGCTCCGAGTCCGGATTCAGGGATTTCATCTCCGTCACCGTGCCGGATTCCGGCAACGCGCCTTTGGCAATCTGTTCTTCGATGACGCCGATTCGGCCGTTATAGAGCTTTTTGCGGTAAGAGTCCTGCGTATCGGTAATAAATTCAGGGTCGATGACGCCGTCCGCGAACCACTGGCGCAGCTTCGCGAGCGCTTCCTTTGTCTCGGGAGCAACGGAGCCGTTGATAATCTCTCCATTTTTCTCATGCCACATCGTCGGTTCTACGCCGAATGCGCCAAAGAGGGAATAGAAGCCGGATGACCAGGTGGATGTTGCCGTACCTGTCAGACCATACGTATCCTTCTTGTTGTTGCCGTCCGGATCGTCTTGCGCAAAAGCGTATACCGCTTTCTCGAATTCCTCGAGCGTCTCCGGCGTCTTTGTGATGCCGACTTTGTCCAGCCAATCTTTGCGCCATAACATCGCCAGATCATAAGGCTTGAGATCAATGAACATGGGAATTGCCCATAATTGCTCATCGAATGTTACCGTCTGGAACAGCTTGGCGTTTTTTTCGATATCCGCCGAATACTCCGGCATTTTCTCCTTTAGCATGGCAGGATCGATGCTCGACAGCACGCCTTGATTCTGGTAGGCCGACACGTTAGCGGGATCTCCCAACATAAAGATGTCAGGCACTTCTCCGGAAGCGATGCTGGCGTCGGTCACCTTGACCGGCTTGATCTTGACGTTATATTTCTCTTCCAGCCACTTCTCGACCTTCGTATTCTCAACTACGCCTGCCGCCTGGAAGTGGATGCCCCAGGTAATCTCGATCGGTTCCGCCGGTTTCTCAGTTTCGCTGGGGGTTGCGCTTGCATTAACGTTCGGGCTCTCGCTTGCTTTTGTATTCGTATTGTTTGAATTAGCGCTGCAGCCGGCAATCAAGCCCGCCGCCACGGTCGCCGCCAGAATGGCAGCGGTTGCTTTCTTATGTTTCATGAGCATGAAGATTCTCCCCTTCATATGTCGGTTGTGGACCCGCATCCTGCTTGTGGCACCCGGCCGGGTTATGGGAGCGGTTACAACAATTACGATAGACTTCTCCGGCCAAAGACACAATCCTCTCTTTCGATTCTTTTTATGTTTTTGGCTTTTTGGCGTCATTTCGCTCGATTATGTTATTCGATTTTTTATACGTTTTTCGCTATATGCCTTGCCCCGTCTCGCCTCTGTGATATAATCCCTCTATTAATGGTTGTCTGAACTCTAATATATAGTGTTCAAACCCTGAGATATTTGTAAGCGCAAACATATAGATAAGGGGGCCATACAAGATGCTTAAGAACGTGTCTCTCAGACATCATACGATGTTCGTCAAGCTGCTGCTGTCCTTGACCGCCATTGCGGTCGTCACTGTCGTGCTCATCTCCACGGTGACCTACCATATATCCGTCGACAACAACGTGCAGAATGCCATCTCCTACAACAGCTCCATCCTGTCGCAGCAGCAGCAGTTGATTCATAAGGAATTGACGGCCATCAAATACGCTGCGGCCGGGATGATCGCAACCCAATCCTATCTGTATCAGACAAAAACGAATAATCAACTGACGGTCGGATCGCTAATCGATCTGTCCAGCTTCGTCGTACAGCAGAAATCGATGAGTCCTTACGTAGATTCCGTTTATCTCTATTACGATCCGATCAGCTTGGTCCTTACTTCGCGTAACGAGATCAAAACATCGCCGATCGACACGTTCGCGGATCGTTCTTGGTTAGATGATTGGAAGCAGCCTACGGCGAACCGAACACTTTGGCTGACGGGCCGCGAAAACGGCTTTAATGCCGAAAGTCCCGCTTCCAGCTTGCTGCAGAAGATGCCGCTAATCGGCCCTGTAAACGGGGCGATCGTCGTCAATCTGAAGCTGGATCTGCTATTCGACGACTATTTGAGCCATTACCATAACAAAAAAGGCACGACGCTCGTCCTGGGACCGAACTCCGAGCTTTTGTATTCGGATGCGGATGGCGATACGGGGGAATCTCTGCTTCGCAGTATCGACCTGACTCAGTTAACAAAAGGCAGCGACTCCTATATCGACAAAGAATCGGACCGAATCGTCTCGTATACAACTTCGGAGCTGACCGGCTGGCGCTTTGTCGATATGACCGAGCGGTCGGCCCTGCTGCACGGCATGAATCGAATAAAAATCATCGTCTTTTTTGTCTCCATCGTCTACCTGACGGCCGCAATCGCCCTTTCCTACTACATGTCGCGACGTCTGTACCGTCCTCTGCAAAGCGTCATCTCCTATATTGGAAGCGCGGAGCCCGATTCGAAGCAGCTCGCGAGCTTCGGTCAGCAAAATCCTCGCGACGAAGCCGGCTTCATCCGCCATCGGTTCGACCAGATGGTTCGGAGCTGGGAGACGCTCATGACGGAGAAACGTCAAGTCGATACGCTGCTCGCGGACAATCGGACCGCAATAAAGGAGAAATATTTAAACGATTTGCTTCAAGGAGGAGGGGCGGACGAGGCTGCGGCACTGCTAGGGCTCCGGCTGGACTGGCGACGTTTCGCCGTATTGACGCTGGAGTTGGAAGAAACGCCTCATTTGAGCGGACCTGACGCCCACTTCCAGTTCCACCTGTTCCGTTATGGCATGATGGAAGAGCTTGCCGCAAGTATCGACGGCGAAATATTTGCAAGAGACGATAAGCGCACGGTCATTCTGCTGTCCGTTCCGTCTGACGGTGATACTTATCCGGTGGAACAAGCGAACAAACTAATGCGTTCGTTGCAAGAAAGCTTCGGCGTAACGGTATCCATCGGCGTTAGCCGAGTATACTCCGGCGAATCGGAGGCTCGAGTCGCTTACGAGGAAACATTGGAGGCGCTCCATCTTAAGATGTACATCGGCAAGGGCGAAGTATTGCCTTACAGTATTGTCGGGGATTGGAAGACGAAGGACGAAATCTACTATTATCCTTACGAGTTGGAGGCGAAGCTGCAGCAGTCGCTGCTTCAGACGGACAAAGCAGCCAGCTTCGAGGCGATTCGCCAGATTACCCGCACCGCGATCGACAAGAAGCTGAGCAAGGCGAACATTCAGCAATTATATTTTCAACTAAGCGGCGAACTTGTCAAGACGTTGATCCAAACCCGGGGCGATATGGCGGCCGTATTTGGAGAGCGGCCCGCTTATGCGGATGCGCTCGCCCGCGCGGAGACTCTCCCGGATATGGAAGCATGCCTGCTTGATATGTGTCAGCGCATTATCGACTATCATAAGGAGAAGCGCTCCCGCATGACGGACGTCACGCTTCAGCTTGCCACCAAATATATGGATGCCAATTATAACAATAATATATCCGTGGATACTGTGGCCGAACATGTGCAGCGAAGTTCCTCCTATCTCAGCCGCGTCTTTAAGGAAGCGACGGGGATGACCGTCGGGGATTATCTGATCCAGCTTCGAATCAAACGAGCTACTGAGCTATTGGAGAGCCAACAGCACTCCATCGAAGAGATTTGCGGAGAGATCGGATATGCCAATGTCAGCTATTTCAACAAAATATTCAAAACGCGAACGGGACTGACGCCCGGGCAATACCGCCAGCGACACTCGACGGACAAACGGCTTGCCGGCAGCAACGATGAGGCCAATTAAAGCGGATTTCATTCTCCTGTGATATGCGTCACAGCAATTTGTGTTATAGTGGTCTAGAGTAGATATATACCTAGATAACAGGACAGGATGGAAAGGATGGTTTCGCATGCGCGAATGTTTGTTTTACTTTAAGTTCATTCAGGATGGGCAAACCAAAGAATACCGTACCGTCGCGATGGTTCCCGACGGCAAGACGCCGGACATCTCCGACTTCATACACTCGTTCAAGCAGCTCGGCTATACGGTTGAACTGGAGAACGAACGTGAATTGATCTTCCATTCGCTGGGCGGCGACAAGCCGTATAAGTTGGACATAACGAAGATTGAGCTCAAAGGTCAAGAGCACGAGGACGTCGCGCACGACGGCGAGCTTCGAGCGATTTTGAATCACCTTATTAAGCATTGACGGTTTTTTGTTGCCGCAGTTTTACCCTTTTTATAAAGAAGACATCGATCCTCGAATATTAGGATCGATGTCTTCTTTCGTTTTACATAAACGCAATCGCCTCTGCAATTGATCGGTAGATTCGAATGCATGAGCTTATACTGCAATGGTGCGGAATCCAGCGCTAACCTTCCTCCCGGTATTGTCCCGGCGTCATCCCCGCATACTTCCGGAAGGATCGTATAAAGTTGGCCGAGTTGTTGTATTGCAGCCTCTCCGCAATTTCGGCGATCTTCATGTCGGATTCCTTCAGCCATTTCCGTGCCATGTCCATCCGGTGCTGGGCGAGATAGTCGCTGAAATTAATGCCTGTCTCCTGCCGGAACACGCGGCTAACGTAGTGCGGATGGTAGTTGATGCGCGAAGCGCATTCCTCCAGCGTCAGTACGGAATCATATTCCAACTTGATCATGTCGATGACGGCTTCGGAGATCATCTTGAATTGGTTGTCCCTTCGTTCGCCAAGCTCTTGCAGATAAGGAAAGACGAAGAGCGACCAAAACCATTGCTCCATCTCCCCCACGTTTCGCAGCTTGAACAACGACTGAATCAAGGAGGCTTCGTTCTCCGTGATTCGATCCGGCGGAATCGATAGCTCCTGTCCGAATTTCAGCAAATCGATAAGCAACCTGAGCAAGGAGAGCTGATAGTCTCTGTGCTGGGATTGCGGCTGGAAAAGCTCCTCCAGAAACATAATCAGCGCCGCCCGCGACTGTTCTTCGTTACCGGAACGTATGGCATCCAGCAGCGCCATCTCGCCCGCGCTCGGGAACAGATGCGGACTGCTCTTCTGCGGCTGCACGTCCTCGATAAACAAAATGGATTCTTCTCCGAGTCCTACCCTGTACTTTAAGGCAGCCATCGCATCGTGAAGGGCTTGCGGAGTTTCGCGAAAGCTTCCAAATGAGCGGCTAATGCCGATGCTCACCTTTATATCCAGATATTGAGAGATCGCCTTCTGAATTTCGTCGCACAGACTAAACACCCACTCCTTAAATGCCGCGCCCTCCTGCCGGGCTCCCAATAGCGTTACTTGATAATCGCCTTGCACAAGAGGTTCCAGCCTCTGTTCCGCCAGTACAAGCTCGCCGACGATATTGTTGATCGCGAACATCAGCAGATCGCGGTTGCCCTCTTCATATCTTGTATTCGTCAACGTATCGATATGAATCGCGAACACGCACATGGAAGGCCATGGCTTCTCGAGTCCGTACAGGCTTAATTTCTCCTCGAAGTCCGAAGCATGGATTGTACCGGAGAACAGCTTCTGCGCAAAAAATTCCTTCAACTGAGATTGCTGCCCTTTAAGCTCATTCAAAATCAAGGATTGATTGCGAATCAAATAATCTACCCGTTCTCCAATAACTTGCAATTCGCCGCTTTGCGATGCACTAACGTCTGGCGAAGGGAAACTTGTCAGCGCGGAATACAGATTGCGGATCGGCCCGTACATTCTTCGGGATCCAAACCAGGCCACGATCAGCGTAAGCAGTAGAATGCCCAAGCTTACGAGCAGCGTAATCCAGCCGATAATCGCGTTCTGCCGATTCGCCTCCTCATTCGAGG
This sequence comes from Paenibacillus sp. MY03, assembly GCF_002165585.1. Classification (NCBI taxonomy): domain Bacteria; kingdom Bacillati; phylum Bacillota; class Bacilli; order Caryophanales; family Paenibacillaceae; genus Paenibacillus; species Paenibacillus sp. MY03. Next base: position 13,011 of record NZ_MXQD01000013.1, read on the forward strand.
ATACAGAAACGTAGCTCCAGCCATTGTACGATGATCTGCGGAAGGTAACCGTGACGGCTTCGCCGTTCCGCTTGTCGGGGTACTGTCCCGATAACGCTTCCGATTCGGCGAATGTTGCCAGGTAAGAACGGGTCGGCATGCCCTCTTCCTCCGGATCGTCTGCGCGATGCACGATGGATGCGCCTTCTCGATCCAGGATGAACGCAGCTCCGTGCTGGCTCGTCAAAAACATGTCCTTCATCGTGTCCGTAGATAGCACCACGCAGATGATCCCGGTGGGATTGACGGAATTAAAGGGATACTTTTTCACGAAATACACCGCATTACGCGTACCGCTTTGCGACTCGTCTGCAAGTCTGGTCCAGAAGGAACCCCCTTCGTATTGGGAGAAGGCCTCCAGTTGCGGCTTGAACTCCGGTACGCTGTATTCGCCAACTCCGTCGCTGGATACGATCCACTTCTTTTTCAAGCTGTACAGAAACACGTCTTGAATGCCCAACTCGTAAGTCTGTATGCGCGAGATGCCTTGATACAATTCATGCACCAACTCAAAATCCGCGTTCGTGATCTCGTTATCGAAGGCTCGGGTAACGACGGAAGATTGCAGCAATTGGGTCGCCGAATTATCGATCGTCTTAAGCGTCTGCTCCGCCCGCATCTGCATTTGCTGCAGCAGTTGCTTGTTGCCTTCGTTCACCTTGTCCTGCACGGTCTGCGAGGCATTGTAGTAAGCAAAAATGCCCAACGAGATGACAGGCAACGTGCCTATGAAGATGGTTAGCAGCAAAAGCCTCAGTAAGAATGATGATGACCGTAACTTCATAGTGCCTCCCGTCCGACGTTCCCTCAAAGTCCTTCAAGTGTACCTGATAACCGCACATATCGCCATGCTTTGGAGGGTAAAACGCTCATGATCACCCGTTCAGCTTCATGTATTGCTCATTTATCTCCTCAATGACCTTGGCGCCGCCGCTCTTCGACCATTGCTCTACGGAAGCGTTCCATTCGCTCTCGCCGAAGGAGCCCATAATAAATTTAACGGTGGCATCGGCAATGATTTTCGAGATTTCCTTGCCCTTTTCCACTTCCGTATCGGAGATAAACGGCGCGGCCGGGTTCGCCACGGCGATCGTGGCGTTATCCTGGAACAGCTTCGTGCTGAGCTGCTCCAGCTCGGAGCCGTAGTTAACGACTTGATCCTGCAAAATCATGAATTGGTTGCCGTCGGTAATTTCCGCTCTGCCCTTAGGATCCTCGATCGCCTTGTACGACTCGTTTTCGATCGTAAACTGCTTGCCTTCGATGCCGTATTTCATCATGTTCTGGATATCTCCTTCGGATACACGGTCGAAGTAAGATAAAATTTGCGCAAGCTCCCCTTCCGTCTTAACGCTCGTCTTCGGAATCATGTACATCCCCAGGTAACCTGCTCCGGCGCGCGTACGTTCTCCCTCCGGACCAGCGATTCGATTGATTAAATCAATTTCCGCGCCCGGTACGACCTTTTTAATATTATCTTCGATGCCCTTGCCGTCCAGCATATTGTCGATCCACAGACCCGCTTGCCCTTTATACATGACCGCCCGACCGTCTTGCACGATGGCGAAATCCTGGTTGATCAGCTTCTCGTCGTATAGCTTCTTGTAGAACTTCATCGTCTCCATATAAGCTTCCGTCATATGTGCAGGTACCAGCTTGCCGTCCCGGAGCTCCCATTCGTTAGGACCGCCCATGTAGGTTAAAATGTCCTTGAAGCCGGCGATATTGTTTCCTTGCATGCCTACCGCAAGACCGATCGTGTCGGCTTTGCCGTTTTTGTCCGGATCTTCGGTTGCAAAGGCTTTCAGAACGGTATACAGCTCATCTAAGCTCTTAGGAGCTTCTTTCCCCACATTCGCGAGCCAATCTTTGCGGATCATAAGGCCGAAACGAGCCAAATCCCTTTCGCGGAACAGTCCGTAAACTTTGCCGTCGATCGAAATATTGTTGAGTACGAGCTCCGACATTTTGCTTAAATTCGGGTAGTCCTTCAAATAAGGCCCCAATTCCCAAAACATGCCCGATCGCGCGGCATTGACAATAAAAGATGCCTTAGGCTCCAGCGCGACGAACGTTTTAGGCAATTCGCCTGAAGCGACGGTCGCGCTGAGTTTATCCGTGTACGTTGAGGACGGCACCCAGGAAACCGACAGCTTTGTGCCCGTCAGCTCCTCCAGCTTCTTAAGGACAGAGCTGTCGGCGGGCATCTGCTCCGCATTGTATGTCGGCAGCATCATGGATAGCTGAAACGGCCCTTCGCTAGCTTCTTGGCCGGAACCTCCCTGAGGCGCATTGCTTTCTTTCTCCGCGCAGGCAGTCGCCGTCAAAGCAACGACAGTTAGTAGCGCTCCCGCTTTAATCCAGTTTGTTTTTTTGAACTTCATGTGAAATCCTCCCTTTTCCATACGTTTATTATATCTTCAACCCTTGACCGAACCCAGTAGTACCCCTTTGGCGAAATGCTTTTGCAAAAACGGGTAAACAAGCAGGATCGGCAGAGTAGAGACAACGATGACGGCCATCTTGACAGCTTGATCCGGCGGAGCAACATAATCGGCCTCCATAGCAGAAGAGTCTCCGATGCCCCCGGAAGCCAAAATGACGATCTGCCTTAACAACACTTGAATCGGCCATTTTGTATTGTCGTTAATGTAGAGAACGGCATTAAAAAACGTATTCCAATGCCCTACCGCATAAAAAAGCGAAAACGTCGCAATAGCGGGCATCGACAGCGGCAGCACGATTCTCAGGAAAATGCCCAGATCGTTGCATCCGTCAATTTTGGCGGATTCCTCCAGACCGTCGGGCAACTGCTGAAAAAAGTTTCGAATGATGATCAAGTTAAAGGCGCTGATCGCGCCGGGAATCAAAAGCGACCAGTACGTGTCGATCATGCCCAGATCTCTGACAACGAGGAAGGTCGGAATCATCCCGCCGCTGAACAGCATCGTGAATACGACCATCATCAGGATCGGCTTGCGAAAATCCATGTCTTTGCGGGCTAACGGATAGGCCATTAAGCAAGTAAACAGGAGATTGATCAGCGTGCCTGTGACGGTAATGAACACGGTAACGAACAGACTTCTGACAAGAGTCTGGGTCGAAAAAATATATTTGTACGCATCCAGGCTGAATTCCGTAGGAAACAGAATAAAACCTCTGAGCAGCAGTTCCTTCTGCGTCGCAAACGATCCTGCAAGGACGTAAATGAACGGCAGCACGGTAATTAACGCAAAACCCAGCAATAGCGTGGCGTTAACTCCATCGAAAAGCCGACTTCCCCAGCTTTGTTTGAGCGGCATGGCATGTGTTCCTCCTTTTCTAGTAAATGCCTTCTTCTCCGAATTTTTTGGCAAGACGATTGGCAGCGACGACCAGGAACAAACCTACGATCGACTTGAACAGACCGACAGCGGTACTGTAGCTGTACTGACCTTGGCTGATTCCGACGGAATAAACATAGGTATCGAAAACTTCCCCCACTTCCCGGTTCATCGCATTTAGCATAAGGAAAATCTGCTCGAAGCCCGTATCGAGAAAATGTCCGAGACGGAGAATGAGCAAAATGACGATGGTGCTGCGAATGGCGGGAAGCGTAATATGCCACATCTGGCGGAGCCGGTTAGCTCCGTCCATGCGCGCCGCTTCATACAACTGTGGATCCACGCCGGACAGCGCGGCCAGAAAAATAATCGTGCCCCAGCCCGTTTCCTTCCACATGACCTCGGCTGTAACCATAAAACGGAACCAATCGTTGCTGATAAGGAAATTGATCTTCTCTCCTCCGAACCTGGCGATAAGCTCGTTGACGATTCCTCCTTCCGTCGTGAAGAACATATAGGCGATGCCGACGACGACGACCCAGGACATAAAGTGGGGTATGTACACGAGCGTCTGCACGGTCCGTTTCACGAATTCTTGCCTGAGTTCGTTGAGCATAAGCGCAATAATGATGGGCAGAGGAAAGAAAAAAAGGATGTTGTACGTCGCCAGTATTAACGTATTGCGGAATAACACTAGAAAGTTTGGATCGCCGAACAGACGCTCGAAGTGCTTAAAACCTACGAACGGACTGTCCCAGAAGCCCAGAAACGGTTGATAGTCTTTAAACGAAATGAAGATGCCGTACATGGGCCAATACTTGAATATAAGAAAATACAATAACCCGGGGAGAACCATCATATAGAGCCACCGGTTCCGCAGCAGCCTGCCCTTCGCGCCAGAAGCCCAGGATCTGCTCGCGGTGGGAGAATGCTGTTCCATTTTGATCTGCATGACTTGATCTTCCTTTCGTTCCCCTCTTGCTTTGATTCGGCGTCAGGGATGGATTCGCAAGTTCAGCATAAGCGGGGATTCATGTTGCAGTCGATAGTCCTGGATTGATCGATTGGGTCAGAAAGGCTGAATTGGCGCGGTTTCGCGGCCGATTGTCATCAATTGCGATCGTTGTCTTGAGTTGCGAAATGGGCTTCGTGAGCGACAAACGGGCTATTGAGTTGCAAAATGGAGGGCAGAGGGCGACAAACGAGCTATTGAGTTGCAAAATGGGGGCGAAGGGCGGCAAACGAGCTCTTGAGTTGCAATATGGGGTCGGAGAGCGGCTAATCGGCGATTGTCTAAACGTTCCGAGCGAGGGATGCAGACGAGAAATCGTCGTGAATTCAAGGGGAAGGGCGGATAGCAGCTGATTTGACCGCAAGTATTCGTCTGCGGGATATTATAGTGGTTTTTCTCCACTATAATTATCGCTTCAGACTTGCGTGCGGACTTTATGGAGGATTTCTCCACTATAATTATCGCTCCAGACTTGTGCGGGTGACTTTAAGGGGGATTTCTCCACTATAATTATCGCTTCAGACTTGCGTGGGGACTTTATGGAGGATTTCTCCACTATAATTATCGATTCAGACTTGTGCGGGGACTTTATGGGGGATTTCTCCACTATAATTATCGCTTCAGACTTGTGCGGGGACTTTACGGGGGATTTCTCCGCTATAAATTGAAACTGATGTGGCGAGGTCGGTATTATCGTACTTTTTATGCGGGAACCAAACGTTTATTACGAATTCAGTTGCTCGGATTGATACGATCTGCCGCAAATCGAACAATGCAAATCATAGATTCTTTTATATTTTTTCGCGTATGAAAAAGTATTCATGATGTCGGACCATCCTTCGCCTTTGTATTCCTCTTTTGCTCTTCTTTTTAATTTATTGTTGCATGACATGCAGTAATGTTTCTTTAAGAAGTAATCCTTCAACTGTTTAAAGGTCAGTTCGATTTCATAATGCCTGCTATTTCCGAATCGGGCCAGTAGCAGGCCGGCAATAATGATGATCGCCACCAGAATCAGAATGGGTAGGAGTTGTCCCAATATTTTACCTCCTTTAATCTGAAGTCTCCCCTGTATTCCTTGTAAAATGATCTAACTCGATTTGATGTTCTATTTTCATTTCAAGCCGATCCCTTAAGTGATAATATCGATTCAACAATTCATCTTCATCTTCTAAGTTATTTGAAATAAGTCCTATTACGGAGTCGTCATGACCGTCCTTGCTCCAGCCGAACAGATCCAAATAAATGTCAGCTGTCGTTTCATTATTGTTTATCGAAAAACGTATCGGTTGTTGCTGATGATGATTGGACAGCTTGCATGCCAATAATTCGGCTAAAACTTCTAAACGGTACCTGAGTTCAGCTCTCGAAAAAACTTCACTTTGATTCATTTTGACGTCTTGAATAAGTTCCCTGAACGTTAATTCAACATGTTGCATAGCAACATAAGACCACATGAGCGTCCCCGTTGCCGTTCCGTGCGCTTCCCAATTTGGATTCCACAAAATGCCTTTGATTGTGTCTTTCTGATCCGAGCCGAACAATGCAATGCCTAAAATAATTCCAGCATTACAGTCAATTGAAGCGCTTGTGTTGCCCCATTCGAATAAACTCCGAACAATGCTGCTGCTTGAAACTTTAAAACTCAATGCCGGCACGAACTCCTGAAACAGGTTTTTACTGTAGGAACTTTCGATTAGGTCTTTGATCTTGGTCTGCGTTTCGTGATCATTACAAGGCAAATGCAACAATCCCAAACAGGCGTACTTAGCTATATGCCAATTATCCGAATGCATATGCAAAACCAGAGACTCCGTAACGCTCTCGTATCCGAGGTATCCTAGAACATGCAAAATCTCGTTGGGCATGTCTTCTAATAATTCACCCTGATAAAAGCAGTCATCAAATATACGTTGTGCTAAACGCTGATCCCCATGCTTCATGATCGGTTGTAAAAGCAACACTCTATTGTAATCCAAGGGGTCCTCCATAAATAAATCGAAAAGGTTAACGGCATCCGCTAGTCCGCCATATTTACAAATTACGTTGGTGTATGCAGAAACAATACTCGAATCTGGATTCATCGTTTTAAATAAGTCGATGAGTGTTTGCGTGGCTGGGATCAAAATAAAATGCCTCCTTTTAAGCCCTTTAATAAATCACCTATCGCCGATCAAATAACAATCATTTCTAAAATGAATATATCACCCCATTCCTCCCATGCATACAAAAAAGCAGCAAAATAGAGGCGCTGGTGTCCGTAAGATTTCGGAATATGAACGAAACGATCAAATAACATCGTTGATGTCCGTAATGCACGGCACGGCAACGCACTCGCCATCGCTTTCCCGATCCCCATGGCCGCCCCCGTCACGATCGCTCTCTTCAATCCGCAGATCCGGCGAGTTGTACGTTAATGAAGAATCGGACGAACTTGTATACCGATATTGCATTGCCCCTTTCGTTCTACGATACTTAAAGAGGACTTCCCTTTCGCTCCGTTCTACATGGCGGAGCAAATCGAGGAGCTTATGACGATGTCGACCGAAGTATTTCATGTGAAAACAAACTCTCAAGGAGGACGATAACAATGAAACAGAATCGACTTGGGTCATCGGACCTGCTGGTTAGCGAGATCGGACTTGGCTGCATGTCTCTCGGAACGGACGAGAAGCAGGCAACGGCTATTATAGACGAGGCGGTCGAGCTCGGCATCAACTTCCTGGACACGGCCGACCTCTACGATTCCGGGAGAAACGAAGAGATTGTCGGAAAGGCGATCAAGAACCGCCGTTCGGAAGTCATTGTTGGAACAAAAGTCGGCAATCGCCGAGTTCCCGGCAAGGACGGCTGGACCTGGGATGCATCCAAAGCCTACATCCTCACGGCGGTCAAAGACAGTCTACGTAGGCTTGGCACAGACTATATCGATCTGTATCAGCTTCATGGCGGGACCATCGACGATCCCATCGGCGAAACGATCGAAGCGTTCGAGGAGCTGAAGCAAGCGGGCCTTATTCGCCATTATGGCATCTCATCCATACGACCTAACGTCATAAGAGAATATGCCTCGCGTTCCGGCATAGTCAGCTTGATGAGCCAGTACAGCCTGCTGGATCGCCGTCCGGAGGAAACGACACTGCCGCTGCTCGCGGACAGCGGAATCAGCTTGATCGCGCGCGGTCCGCTTGCAAGCGGCATTCTCACGGACAATGGCAGCACGAAGGCGGAGCGCGGATATCTGGACTATTCGCCGGAGGAATTGGCCGGGGTTCGCGAAACGCTGCTCGGACTGACCAACGAAGCAAGAACGCTGGGGCAAACCGCGATTCGTTATGCGCTCTCCGCTCCCTCTGTCGCTGTCGCACTGACAGGCGCCAGCAGCGTCCAACAGCTTCGCCTCAACGTCTCCGCGGCAGCCTGCCGACCATTAAACGATGCGGAGCTAAAGGCGCTGCGTTCGGCGACGAAGCCGAATACGTATCGCGATCATCGTTAATCGGAATACATCCGCTTCCATAACCGCAATGCAACGATAGTTTATCGCAACCGGAGATTAGCGCATCGAACTATAATAAAGTCGTTATGATTTACATAAAGACGATCCCTTGGGGGCTCTCCGAAAGGATGACATTGCGATGAAAGCTAATTCTACCGCGGCAGAAAGGCTGATCGAGCTTGCGAACGAAAGTCTATCCGTATCCAGCCACGCCGTTGCAATCTGGCATATTCCAGGCTTCTACTACGACAAGGAAGGCCATCAAGCCGCCAAGCGGCTCATGGAAGCGGATGCTCAAGCCGCCTTTGCGACGGCAACGGCTTACCGATTGACCGGAGAATCCGTATACGCGGACAAGGCAGCCGAGCTTATCGACGGCTGGTCATCCCTCAATGTAGGTTTTGCCGACAACGACGGCCCGCTCGTATCGGCTTATCTTGGCACCGGCCTCATCTTGGCAGCCCAGCGAATCCGACATTGCGAGGACTGGAGCGCAGAGAGCAGAGAACGTTTCATCCAATGGATAACAACCGTCTGTCTGCCCGCCTGGGATGGTATCCCCGGACGCAATAATTGGTGGAGCTGGAGCTTGTACGCCCAGCTATGCGCTTATCGTTTTATCAATGACATTGATGCTATACAGTCGGAAGCCATCCACCTCAAGGCGCATATCGACGATTCGCTGGACTTGTCGGGTTTTATCCCGGAGGAGACGGTACGAGGAACTAACGGCATGTGGTATCATTACTTCTCTCTTGCCCCGCTGACGGCGGCCGCCAAAATCGTGCTGGAAGAGACCGGCGAGGATTTATTCCGCTGGGTTTCCCCCTCTGGCAAAAGTCTAAAAAAAGCGCTCGATACCTTGCTTTATTACATAGACGGCCGCGCGGATGAGTGGCCTTTCGAGAAAGATCAGAATGTGCCTAAGCCGCTGTCAGCCCATACTTGGCCGCTTGACATGTACGAGGGCTTAACACATCTATACGGGGATCCCGCCTACGAGAGGTTCGTTGCTCCGCATCGCCCCGTCGCGAGCCACATCAATGCCAACAGCGGCTACTTTCAGTCCTACGCCTGGTGTTTCCCGGAGCTGGATAGATAAGCTTGAATTGTTGAGTCTCTAACAAACTTCACCTTCCATAGGATCTCTGCCGCTGTTATCACCAACCAGGCGCTTATCGAATATCCTGCTAATGCGATAACAGCATGAGGAGGAAGACCATGATTCCTGTATACCCGTACTACGGTATGGAGCAGAAGTGCAGTCAGCAGCCGATTACGTTCCCGCCGCAGCATCAGAACGTGCAGCCCGGCTTGGAATATCTGATGAACCCGATCCCGATCTCCGACAACCCCGAATATAAGGGAAGCGGAAAGCTCGCCGGGAAGGTCGCGATCATTACGGGAGGAGATAGCGGGATTGGACGTGCCGTCGCGATCGGTTTTGCCAAGGAAGGCGCAGACGTCGCAATTGTCTATCTTTATGAACGAGTGGATGCGGAAGCGACACAACGGATGTTGGAGCAATATGGACGCAGTTGCCTGCTGATCGAAGGGGATTTGCGCAATCCCGCTTTTTCGGCGGAAGCCGTGCAACAAACGTTGTCGCACTTTGGACGTCTTGATATTCTGGTATTGAATCAAGGGGTGCAGTTTCCCCAGACCTCTATTACTGATATTTCGAATGAACAGTTGGAGAATACTTACCGCACGAATATTTTTCCGCTTTTTTATATGACAAGAGCAGCCCTCCCTTATTTGAAACCAGGAAGCTCGATTATATCAACAGCTTCTGTAACCGCCTACGCTGGAGCGCCTTTGCTTGTCGATTATTCCTCGACCAAGGGAGCCATCGTCTCCTTCACCCGGTCGTTGTCGCTTCAATTGGCGGAAAAAGGGGTAAGGGTCAATGCCGTTGCGCCGGGACCGATCTGGACGCCGCTTATCGTATCCAGCTACTCCGCCGAATATGTAAAGACTTTCGGTTTGGATACGCCTATGAAACGCGCCGGACAGCCGTTCGAGCTTGCTCCGACGTATATCTATTTAGCCTCGGACGATTCGTCCTACGTGACGGGACAGGTGCTGCATGTCAATGGCGGCACCATGACCGAATCCTGACCGCAGCATGCGTTCATGGAAGTGCTTACCCAAACGTCAAGCCGATCCATTCGGCTTTGGCGTTTTTTTTCTTTATAGGCCTTCTCTTAGAAAGATACCTTCCCAGCTTTAAAAGTCGCCTCCTCTCTTGCCCGAATTTAATGCATCTGCTACACTTACCCTGCGATAACCGTTATCATCCCATGACTGGAGGATCCATACATGATGTCGCAGTCCCATTCTTACGGCACCAGCTCTTACGTTACGTTACCAGACGGCCGCAAGCTTCATTACATGAGCAAAGGAACAGGCTCCCCCACCGTCGTTTTCGAATCCGGTATGGGTTGCTCGCGCTCGCAATGGGGTCTCGTACAGCCCTTAATCGGCGAACAGACCCGAGCGGTCGTCTACGACCGGGCAGGCGCGGGAAGGAGCCAGCAAGATCGCGAGCCGAGAACATTAGCACGGCTGGCGGGCGATCTCGGCAGTTTGCTGGATCATCTCGGACCGGGCCCCTTCATACTCGTCGGCCACAGCTGGGGCGGCCCCGTCATTCGTACCGTTGCCTCAAGCGACCCTTCGCGTATCCGGGCGCTGGTTCTTGTCGATCCGTCCGACGAGAATTGCGGCATTTATTTCGCTCCGTCCACGGCAAAGTCGTTCGCAGTCATGAGGGCAATTTTGCCTTTTATGGCCCGCATCGGATTATACAAGCTGACCAACGGCAAGGTCGGCCAAGTGCAGCCTGCCGACGTCGTGGAGGATCATCTTCGCGAAGACTTTACGGTTCATGCCGCGCGCGCGTCCAACGCGGAATCGCTTACCTTTATCGACGATTTAGCACGAATGCGAACGGAACCGCCGACGCTCGGACCGCTGCCGGTCAGCGTGATCTCCGGAACCTTTATCGCCCGTGCCGAGCGCAAGATGAGGCCGGCCATTATTGCAGCCCATCAGCGTACCGTTCAGTCGCTGGATAATGGTCGCTGGGTTGAGGCTCCGCATTCCGGTCATATGATCAACTTCACCGATCCCGACATCATTGTCGACGAGATCAACCGGTATTTGCATGAATAGACGAAAACGATTAATGTTAGTCGCCATGATTCTTCTAGCTGTAGCGGCATACTATTTTTTTTACTCCAACCTTTTTAAAGGAACAAACACAGTCTCTCACGCCATAGCAAATCAGGGAATCATCGAAATTCATCCTTTTGCAGTCGCAGCTGAATCTGTCGGTTTGCATTCATTTGCCTCGGGCACGGTCTTCGTAGAAGCTGCCGATGATGGCAGCTGCATTATCCGAATTGTATCTCAGCTCGAGATCGATCCCGAGGACTGGGGCGGCGTTTCATTTAGCATGCCGGGTCATCTTACCGTCAAGCAATTGACCAGCAGCTACCCCGAGGATGGAACGCTTGATGAGATTGCCGGCTGGCCGGCAACCTGGATTTCCACAGATACCGAGCAGAAGTACAAAACGTTTGTCGAAATTGGCAGAGATCGCGGCCAATTCCCTTCCCGAGGCGGCAAAGGCTCCGTGCTGATCGAGATGGTATCGGTTCCCGATATGCCGATTCCCGATTCCTTCCCTATCGGCATCAGCATTGGCGGCTACAACAAAAATGGATACGACGTGATGGGCGCGGAATATATCACGATACCCATAACGTTTAAGGAGCGCGAATAAGGGATTCGCGCTCCTACGTCATTTCATATGGATATGTGCCCTGGTCCTCATTTTCTTTATCACCCACATCGCGGCCAACCCGCCAAGCAATGCCCATACCGGCGTAGCAATCCCCAAAACATGGACATGGAGCACGGCGATCACGAAGGTGATGAAGGCCGGAATCCGCAGCTCTTTGTCCACAAAAGCGTTCTTTACGCCTCTTATAAACAACCCCAGCAAAGAAAAGCCCGTCAAAATAACGACAAACGCTTCGGGCAAGACCCCGATGACATCAACAACCTTCCAAGCTGCGGCGCCGAATCCAACAACGATCAGACTAGAGACTAGCGCGGCCTTATACCGCTCGCCATGCGCTCCGGACTCCGGGCTGCTGCAGAGAGCGCTCATCAAGCCCCCTACATTCGCCGAGCTTCCGCCAAACATACCCGCGACGACGCTGGCGACTCCCGATCCTGTAATCATCCGATTGACCGGAGGTCGAAAATCATGGCTTCGAAGCGAGGTGCTGGCTACCGCTAGATCATTGGTCAAGATCAACAAGGCAAGCGGAATAGCAAGCGACAACAGTCCATCCCATGTAAAAACCGGCACGACGATAAAGGGAGCGATGTAGGTCGATGAAGGCAGGTCCGGCAGACCGTTTTGCAGCCATACTCCCACTCCCCCGAGCAGTAAGGCCCACAATGCGGGTGGCAGCGACTTGATCAACCGTGGACCAATAAAGTAGCCGGCTCCCGCTAACAAACCGGCAATCGGCAACTCCACGGTCGCCGGCACCATTGCAGCGACATACGTTAACAAAAGCCCGGCTAACAATGCATCAATTAATGACTTGGGCAGCAGCGACAAAAACTTTCCAAACCAGCCGGAGACACCTACAAGCATCAGGAGCAGTCCTGACATCACAAACGCGCCAGCCAGCTGCGGAAAGGACATGCCGACAGCCGCCGTTCCCAGGAAGGCAGTTGCCGTAATGGAATGCGCTCCGGCAAATGGTATTTTGTAACGCAAGGTTAACAAAATGTTCAAGAAACCGCCTGCAACGTAGGCCGAGGTGAACCAGGAAATAAGCTCGGCCTTGCCGAGTCCTGCCGCCCCAGCGGCTTGCACGATCATGATGGCGCCTCCTGTACATGCCAGCAGAGCGGACACGAAGCCGGTCAACAGCCATTGCGCCCTTGGCGCCGCTCCTCCTTCTATCCTTGCCATAATTAACACCGTCCGCGTTCACAAAATTATTCCAAGATTACGATTGCCGGTCCGATTAAAGGTGCCCGATCATGATATGATAATACTCAGACAGGTCCTACTACCGGATTATCCGGGCATAATAGATTCGAAGGAGGCTCTGATATGTGGAAGCCCGATCGAGATGACGCCCGCCCGCTCTACGTACAAATTGCCGATTATCTGGAGCAGCGAATCGCATACGGAGATTTCCCTCCAGGCAGCGTTCTTCCTTCCGAACGAAAGTTGGCGGTACAGCTTCAGGTCAACCGAAGCACCGTCATTGCAGCATTCGGGGAGCTTCGCGCGATGGGAATCGTCGAGAGCCACGTTGGGAGGGGCACGCGGGTCAGCATGATGAAATGGGGCGCTGCCCCGCGGCATACGCCTAACTGGAGCCGTTACGCCGAGGGTGGCCAATTTTTGCCGAGTCTACCTTTTATGAGACGGATTCGGGAAGCATTGGCCGAACGGCCGGGGCTGATCGATATGGCAAGCGGCGAGTTGGCCGGCGATCTTGCCCCGACCGAGGAGATCGCGGCTTTATTGAAGCAGCACGATTATACAGCCTATCTGGGCTACGACAACCCGCAAGGCTCGCTCCCGCTTCGGCAGGCCGTAGCACAATATTTGCTGCGGCATCGCGGCATTCGGACAACGGAATCTTCGATTCTGATTACGTCGGGTTCGCAGCAATCCCTATATCTCATCACACAATGTCTGTTGTCTCCGGGCGATGCCGTAGCGATAGAAGATCCGTCCTATTGTTATTCGCTGCCGTTGTTCCAATCGGCGGGGCTCCGGCTATTTCGACTGCCGGTGGACGGGGAGGGCGTCAATCCCGAAGATATACTGGAGTTATACCGGAAACATCGGATAAAGGCTGTATTTCTCAATCCCAATTACCAAAATCCTACAGGTGCGGTACTGAGCGACGAACGACGCAAGCGGGTATTGGAGCTGGCCGGCGAACTGGGTCTCCCCATTATCGAGGACGATCCGTTTAGCCTGACCACATACGGCGATACGCCTCCGAGTCCGCTTAAATCTATAGATCAGGCGGGCACCGTCCTTTATATTGGTTCCTTTTCCAAAATCGCCGCTTCCGGCTTGCGAGTCGGATGGATGGTCGCCCCCCATGCCATCGTCGAACGTCTGGCGGACGCGAGGCAGCAGATGGATTTCGGCCTAAGCATACTGCCTCAGCTGGTGGCGGGGCAGTTCTTGCACTCGGAGCATTTCTCCCCCCATCTGGACCGTCTTCGGACATCGCTTCAATTTAAAAGAGATCTGCTCATCGAAGCCATGGACAAAGAACTGCGCGGCCTGGTAGAATTCGAAGCCCCGAGCGGCGGCTTGCATCTCTGGTGCAGGCTGCTTCCCGAGGTTCCGGAAGGCAAGCTGCTGGAAGAGTCCATCGCCGCCGGAACCGTGTTCGTCCCCGGCAGCGTCTACGGTTCGGACAAGGGTTACGCGCGATTTACGTTCGCCAGACCGAAGGAAGAAGACATTGCTCCGGGCGTTGCCTGTTTCGCCCGGGCTCTACGAAGCTTGATCTAAAGGACATTGGATGTTCACCATGGGTTGCGATTATTGCAGCTCATCCTTTTTGTCAACTTCGATTTCATCCCATCTTCTGGAGTAGGCTTTATTCGTAACCCAAAAGGTCATCCAGGACAACACGATAATGATAATCGCCGAAACAATCCACACGCTTGTAGGAACATTCATGATTGCATCTCCTTTTTGCCGATCGCTGCCGCAACTTGCCGATCATCTTCTCGGATAATATGGACACCTGCGAAATATAGAACCAACGGTGCCCCCACGAATGCGGCACAGAGAATAATAAAGCTGCTCGTTACTAACATGGAACGATTCCCCCTTAGTTGAGTGAGTTTGATGTCTTGTGAATCTATCGTAAGCGGGATTGGCTGAGATGTAACCAGCCAATTGACAGTTAATTGGACCATCCAATGTAAAAAGCACCTTGCCAGTGGCAAGGTGCGATGATTCTCAGAAATGGGGAGGGCCACGATCGCCTCTCCCCATTTTTTATTTCATTAATTTGGCGACGGTGGTCAACAACTCATCCAATACGTCGCGATCGCCTTCTTCGATGCGCTCCACCACGCAGCTCTTTAGATGGTCTTCCAACAACTGCTTGCCGACTCCATTGAGGGCGGATTGAATCGAGGAGATTTGATGAAGGATATCATCACAATACACATCCCTTTCGATCATCCCTTTGACTCCGCGGACCTGCCCTTCGATCCGGTTGAGTCGGCTAATTAAATTTTGTTTCGTTTTATCGGAATGATGGCTTTTTCGCTCGGTAGACGATTGATGGCTGCACGAGGCATCCTCTTGTACATGGTGATCGATGTGTACCCCCTCCTTAATATTCTTACCTTATCATGCTCCCCCATCCAAAGTAAAGCTACCCTATGGCACTAAAGGGGAGTGGAATAACAAAGCAGCCCTTTTTGGTGGGCTGCTTTGGAACAGCATTACGATTTTTGCAGCAAGCCGCTTATTTCATTCAGGTTTTCCGCAAAGCCGACAAACACCTTGTCGCCAATAACGATTGTCGGCACGATCTGTTTCCCGGTAAGATTCCAAACTTCCTCCGGATATTTTGGGTCTTCTTCGCAGTTATAATCCGCATACGGAATATCGTTTTCCTTAAAATAACGTTTGGCAAAGTTGCAATCACTGCATGTCGGAATCGTATAGATTTTTACTGTTTCGTCCATCTGCGTTCCTCCTTAATGGGTGGCCTTCGACGGCGCCATATTACGTGGATGCCGTAATTTGTTGCAGCTGCTCCAACGTCACGCGATCCACAAACTTGCTGAATTTCTCTTTGCTTTTGGCATGTTCCTTATAGAAGTCAATGATCGCCATAACCGCAGGAATTAATCGTTCTTCTTTTAATCCGGAATGCAGCTTCTTGGCAAACGTGGTTTTTAGCCCTTTGGATTCGCCGCCCACGTATAGATCGAACGTATCTCGCATTTTAATCACGCTAATGTCTTTAATAAGCGGCTCGCTTGTCCCTAACGCACAGCCGGCATATCCGATTTTAAGCGGCATCGGTGTCGGAATGCCGGCAATCGCTCCGTTTAAGGTTTGGGCTACCGCCAGCCCGGCTTCTTCTGCGCCCTTGCAAAAATTGCAGGCGATCAGGCTTTTGGTGACAAAACCAGCCGGATTGACTTCCAGTCCGCTTTGCTCCAGTTCAGCCTTTATCTTATCGCGCTTCTCTACCGCCACATCCGCATACAACTGTTTAAAGGGCGTCATTTCCAGTTTGGCATCCGGTCCTAGCAGATCACCGATGATGCCGAGCTGTTTGGATGTAAACAGGCTGCCGCCAAGCTGCAGAGCGGGGCTGATTGCAATTTTTACGATCTCTCCCATTCCCATTCGCCCCTTGCTTTATTGAATTTCCACGACATAAGGGACCGTAAATACTTTGCCTTCATGCTGGAATTGTCCCCAAATTTTATACGTGCCGGGATTCGGAAAAGCCGTCATAAATTCCGCTTCCGGCCCGGATGCTTTTTCGTCAACAGGGTGTACATGAAGGTATTGCTCCGCATCCTCCGAAAGAATGACGACGTGTCCGACAGCGCCGAGGTATTGCTCCAGATTGCTGATGCCTTCTTTCGTTTTATCGTCCTTAACGGTAAACGACAGCTTGGCTTCAGCTTTTGCTTTTGTGCTGCCAAGAGCCAGTGTGACTTCTTTTCCATCAACAACTTTTACCAGCTCCGCATCCGCTGTGACGCTTTCCTGCGGTTTGGTTTCCCCGTCTACCTTCACCCACTCGCTGAGCGTTGTGCCGGATCCGCCCTTTGGAACAAAATCCGCAAAAACTTTGTATTCTCCTCCGTTCGGAAATGAGGTATCTACCGTAAACGTCCCCTTTCCGTCCCACTCGGGATGAATATGGTTGAAGTAAGAAAGATCCTTATTTACGATGATGATGTGCATCAGTTTTTCATGGTTCCATTCAAAATCCTGGACGGTCTGGTCGTTGCTGTCGGTCACCTGAACGTTCAGCTTTGTGTTCTCGGATGCTTTAGCCGTTCCTGATGCAAACGAAAAGGAAGCTTTATAGTTGTCTGCCGAATGTTCATCTGTATCGTGACCATCGTGTTCCCCAGAGTCGTTACTGTTTATGGCTGGGTTTGCGGCTCCGTTTTGATGGGAGCCGCCGTGCCCATCGGCACTCTCCTTTGGCGTACCGCAAGCGGTCAGCAATCCAATAGTCAACACTCCGGATAAAATGATCATCATTCTTTTTTTCATTTTAGGCTCTTCTCCATTCTGACTTCCTGATTAGTGGCGTACTTTCACACGCTGCAAGCGAAGCGCATTAAGGACAACCGATACCGAACTTAACGCCATTGCTGCGCCTGCCACCCACGGAGCCAGTAAGCCAATCGCGGCAATCGGGATGCCGAGCGTGTTATAGCCCAGCGCCCAGAACAGGTTTTGTTTGATATTGGCCATTGTCTTGCGGCTCAAATAGATCGCATCGGGAATGCTCGACAGATCGCCGCGCATCAGAGTCACATCCGCTGCTTCCATCGCCACATCCGTCCCGGTGCCAATGGCCATGCCGATGTCCGCTGTCGCCAGCGCTGGCGCATCATTGATGCCATCCCCAACCATTGCCACTTTTTTGCCTTGGGCCTGCAATTTCTTAACTTCCTCGGCCTTGCCTTCTGGAAGTACCTCGGCCCGGACTTGGTCAATGCCGACTTGAGCTGCAATCGCTTTGGCGGTCCGTTCGTTGTCGCCTGTAATCATGATGACCTCGATGCCCATTTGCTTAAGACGGCTCACCGCCGCTTTCGACGTTTCCTTGATCGTATCGGCTACCGCGACCATACCGGCATAACGATTGTCGATGGCAACCAGCATGGCGGTTTTGCCTGCTTCCTCCAGACGGGACATCGGCTCATAGGCAGCCTTAGCGTCCACATCGTATTTCTCCATTAAGCGGCGTGTGCCGACAAGCAGCTCCCGGCCATCTACCACAGCTTTGATGCCGTAGCCTGGAATAGCTTCGAACGATTCGGTTCCCGGCAGTTCGATTTGTTTGGCCACAATACCGGCCACTATCGCTTCTGCCAGCGGATGCTCCGAATTTTTTTCGGCCGCGCCGACAAGTCGAAGAAACTCCGCTTCGTTGTCTTGCGTGATCACATCGGTCAGCTCCGGCTTGCCTTTTGTAACGGTGCCGGTTTTGTCCAGAATGATCGCATTGATCTTATGCGTCTGCTCCAGATGTTCGCCGCCCTTAAACAGAATGCCCATCTCAGCCGAACGGCCGGAACCGGCCATAATCGAAGTCGGCGTTGCCAAACCGAGAGCACAAGGGCAAGCAATAACGAGAATCGCAATGGCAATTTCAAGTGCATGGGCAAAATCGCCTGGCGTAATGAAAAAGTACCATACCAGGAACATTACAATGGCAATCCCTACGACAATCGGAACAAATATGCCAGAGATGACATCGGCTACCCGCTGAATCTGCGCTTTGGAGCCTTGGGCTTCTTCTACGACTTTAATGATTTGCGCAAGAGCCGTTTCTTTGCCGACTTTGGTCGCTTTGATGCGCAGGATGCCATTTTTGTTGATGGTAGCCCCGATAACGGAATCGCCGGCCTTTTTTTCGACCGGCAAGCTTTCGCCTGTCAGCATGGATTCATCCACCGATGAAACGCCTTCCAGCACTTGACCGTCCACCGGCACTTTATCGCCGGGGCGAACCAGCACGACATCCCCTACGATAACGTCTTCCACCGGGATCGTTATTTCCTGGCCATCCCGAACGACCAAAGCCGTTTTGGCTTGCAACCCCATGAGCGACTTGATTGCTTCCGAAGTGCGTCCCTTTGCCAGCGACTCGAACAATTTACCCATAATAACCAGTGTAATCAGCACCGCGCTGGTTTCGTAATAAAGCGCAGGACCATGATGCATCTGATCCCCGGCGGCGAACCAGTCAATCGTGAGATACAGGCTGTAAAAATACGCGGCCGATGTTCCGAGTGCAATTAAAACATCCATGTTTGCGCTGCGATTTCGCAGCGCCTTATACGCGCCGACATAAAACTGCTTCCCGATATAAAACTGTACCGGTGTAGCCAACAAGAGCTGAACCCAAGGATTCATCAGGAAATCCGGCATGTAAATCCATGACGTAAAGGAGAAGTGACCTACCATCGTCCACAATAGCGGAAAAGAGAGAATGGCCGAGATGAGCAATTTCAGCTTCTGCTGGCGAATCTCGCGGACGCGATGGTCAGCCGCATTCCGGTTTTCCTGTTTGACGAGTGCTTTGTAGCCCAGCTTCTTAACTTTCTCCTGCATCTCTTCGATCGAGATTTCACCTGCCGAATATTCGACGCGGGCCGTTTCCATTGCAAAGTTTACGGTAGCGCTGGTTACGCCTGGCAGCTTGCCAAGCCCTTTTTCAATTTTGTTGGCGCATGCGGCGCAGGTCATGCCTTCCAGATTAAACTGGGCCACTTCCGTCACCGTTCCGTATCCGAGCTTCTTGATCGTATCCTCCAGGTTTTTTACGTCCACTTTATTCGGATCGTAGGTGACATTTGCTTTTTCCAGTGCAAAGTTGACATTTGCATTGGCCACGCCATCTAATTTATTAAGCCCTTTTTCAATCCTGTTGGCGCAGGCGGCGCAGGTCATGCCCGTTATTTGAAAGGACGACTGTTTCGCCTTCGTTGCTGTCGTTTCCACTATGTTTCACTCCTTTTTCGTTTAGCTCAGGCCACGTCATAGCCCTGTTCTTCAATAACTTCCTTGATCTGCTCCAGAGAAACCTTCTGCTCGTCGAATGACACATCGACCGACTCGCCCTTTAAATTCACTTTTCCGCTTGCGCCGATTTCTTTCAGCGCGCCTTCAATGGAGTTCACGCAATGCTGGCAGCTCATCCCTTGTACATTCAATGTTATGTTTTTCATATTTTCATCCGTCCCTTCAGATATTGATAGTGGTTATTTTCAAATAGGAAGTTGTCGCTTTCGTAAACTTAGTATACCCCCGTACCCTATAAACGTCAACTCTTTTTTTGTCTCTTTTACATTCCCCTTGATTGACGAGCTTATTCTTGGTAATAGCAATTTAACGTTTTTCAGTTAACATTTTTCTTGACATGTAATTTTTGATACACTTATAATAATACCAACACAACATATGAGCAAGTGTTCATATATTAATAATGGAGGGATTTTAATGGCGGGACATCACCACGATCATGGCCATGACCATGGGCAAACCAACAACAACAAAAAGATTTTATTGATTTCATTTATTATCATTACGGCGTATATGGTCATCGAAGCCGTAGGCGGATTTATGACCAACAGCTTGGCCTTGTTATCGGATGCGGGCCATATGCTTTCGGACTCTTTGGCATTGGCGATTGCCTTACTCGCCTTCAAATTCGGCGAAAAAGCGGTCAGTACGGGAAAAACATACGGATACAGACGTTTCGAAATACTGGCTGCCACGCTTAATGGACTGACTCTGATCGGCGTTTCCCTTTACATCTTTTATGAAGCGATCGAACGTTTTGCCAATCCGCCGGAAGTCGCTACGGTTGGCATGCTGATCATCAGTACCATCGGGTTGCTGATCAACATTCTGGTTGCCTGGATTATGATGCGCGGCGGTGATACGGAGCATAATTTGAACATGCGCGGCGCTTTCTTGCACGTTATCAGCGACATGCTGGGTTCGGTAGGCGCCATTGCGGCCGCTCTGCTCATGATGTTCTTCGGCTGGGGCTGGGCCGACCCGTTGGCCAGCGTCATCGTGGCCGTACTCGTACTCCGCAGCGGCTATATCGTGAGCAAGTCATCCTTGCATGTATTAATGGAAGGAACTCCGCGCAATATGAAGGTAGAAGACATCGCGCAAGCCATACGGGAGGTCGACGGCGTCAAAGGTGTACATGATTTGCATATTTGGTCGATTACAAGCAATATGCATGCTCTGACTGCTCATATTGTAGTGGATGGAAACAAGACAGTTTACGAAACGGAAGCCTTATTGCACAAAGTCGAACATATGCTGGAGCATAAAGACATTCGCCACGTAACCTTGCAAGTGGAATCGGAAAATCACACGCATAAGGACGACCTTTTATGCACCATTAAAGCAAGTCTTCCCGATGCTCACGCTCATCACAATCATTAATGCAAAGAGCAGTTGGATGTCGTCCAACTGCTCTTTTTAACGATCCAAAGCTTCACCTTGGTCGGCTATCTTTATCCATGTAACCCCTTGATCATTGGAGAGGTAAACATCTTTATTAACTGTCGTAAACACCAGCTCCCGTTCATCAACGGGATTGATGGCAATATAGGATGGCGCATCGTCGATTAATTCTGGAAGCGTTAATTGATTAAGCGTATTTTCAGCCCCCATCTTGAACATAACGCCTTTGTCTTGATAACCTCCGACGTACAATTGGCCTTCCAAACTATACGCGACGGCTGTCACTGGGATATCCGCTAATTTTTCAAAACGGTTGCCATAATCGGTAGACACATATAACGCCTTCTCCGTCCCCACTGCGACAACCGCATCCTCATACGGATGCGCGGACATGGCCACCACTTCCTCCGTTACGCCATTCATTTCACTTTGCTGCCAATTTTTCGTCTCATCCAGTGTATAATATAAACCGACCTTTTTCAGCCTTGCATTCGGTTCCGGGTTGAATGCATAAATCGTTTGGCCCATATACGAAGCGCTTAACAAATGGAAGTCAATCTGTCCGTATAAATCGAGATGCTCCAAGCTTTTCCCACTGTCTGCACTCTTAACGATACCAAGCGGATTTTTTAAATCCGAATCCAGGGACGGATGCCCGCTGCTGTAAAATCCGCCATCGACCATCGAGAAACCCATGTAATCATGTTTGTATCCGGAAATTTCACCCCATTTTCCCTGAGAAAACTTTCTCAATCCGTCATGAGCCGGAATATAAATGTGTTGTCCATCGGAAGAATAGCCTAAACCGTGAATGTGGGTCAGTATAACAGGATCGCTCTCCTTCCCTTGCATGGAACATCCAGTTAAAAAAATGGCAATAAGTACGACGAGGAACGACCGCTTGCGTTTAACAAACTTATCTCTCGATTGAAACATATGCCTTTTTCAAATCCTCTCTTGATTCAACTTTCGCCTAGCCCCTAATGAAATAAATATAACCCACACTTTTGAAGAATTTGTGTAGAGAGGCTAAATATCTTTGGGCGGCATGATTATCCACATCACTGCCAACCCACCAAAAAAAACTGGGCGCACCAAAAAAATCTCCCTTTGGTTTATTTCCAAAGGGAGATTTTCCATTTCATTTACTTCATATACTCTGTTACAAAATTTTTGAATATGGTGGCCACCGCCGCTCTGTCGGCAGTTGCCTTTGGTGCGAATATGTTTCCGCCAATTCCGCTTATAATGCCATAACTTTGAATGGTTGTCACTGCATCCTTCGCCCAATCGCTCACTGCGTTTGCATCCGCAAAGGCTGGCTTGTTTGTGGCTGTTAATTTAATGCCCTTGTACTCCATATAGTTATGAAGCATCACAGCCATTTGCTCGCGAGTAATAGGCGCACCTGGATTTAATTTCCCGCTCCCTACACCTGACACAATCTTTTTATCAGCTGCCCATGCGACTGCAGCGCCATACCAAGCATCCTTATCAACATCCACAAATACGGATGTATTGTAGCTTGCAAGGTCTACTTCCTCTATATTCGCAATAACCTTGGCGAACATCGCTCTTGTCATTTCTTTATTCGGCGCAAACTCATTCTCGCTTACCCCATTGAAGAACTGGCGAGCTGCTACAAAGTTTACTGCATCTGCATACCATTGTGTGCTTAAGACATCTGCAAACTCGACTTTATTGTAGCCAATAACATAGCTGGAGAAGTGGTTAACCGTCATCTTTACTGTACCAGCTTCAGCATCATATATTCCATGGACAAGTTCAAGCTTTCCGTTCTTGTCCAGATAGTATACGACAATGGCGTCCGGGTTCTCGCCTTGTTGTAAGGTGTACGGAACGGATACGCTCACTAAACCGCCATTGAAATCAGCTATCTCCACATCACCGCTTGTTACAGTAAAATCGAATACCGGTCTGTCCGCAATCCGCTCTTTTGTAACTGTGGACACTGAAAGTGTGCTCGAATCCACAACACTTGCTGATATCTTTACATCGGCCTTAGCCGCATCGGCAATTGTTTTTAGAGCTATATCGTCAATAGTGAAGGTTGCAATTGGCGATGAAATGACAAGTGCTTCTATTCTGGCTCCGGCCAATGCTCCAATAGATTTGTTTGGAATCATCAGTTCAACTGTTTTGGCATTTGCAACAGCTTCTACATTGATTTCAACAGTGGATGCTGTACCGTTCTCAGTTTCCGCGAATGCAATTGCATCCGCTAATGCTTGTTCTGTCAGAGCTGCTGTAGCTATGCTGCCTTCAGCAGTTTGCGTTAACTTGGAAGTAACGCTGATTCTGTTCTGTTCGACTGTTGGCGCGTCTGGCGTTGGTGTTACTGCTCCATTGTTGCCGCCACCTGGGCCGCCAGTACTTCCGTCACTTTCTTTATAATCAGATGCAATTGAACCTATAGATAAAGCACCCAATTTATCTCCGTCTTTAAATCGATACACCGGTCTTTGACCATCTTTGGTGTAACTTGCCTCTGCAATTGCAAATCCTTCATTATTGGCACTAATGTCGACACCGCTTGCAGGCATGATGTGAACAACCTCCGGATTGCTCTCTCCATTGAGTGTTATTTTTGCTGCACGGTTACCATATCCATCATCCGCAACGACCCACAATACATGTTCATAAGTATCGTAGTCAAGAGCCATTGCTCCGCCAATCTTTCCGTCCATATCAGCAATTTGAACAGAGCTTCCATCTTTATTCAAAACATATGCGTATACATGACCGTTATCTTCTAACGCCACAAAGAACACGCCGCTTGAAATGGCATCTGGATACTTCGTTGCATCAAAAACGGTATTCGTATTTTGGTCATAAAGCTTACCAGCAACATTTGCGTTTGATACCCATTCTACAGCTTCAATACCCATATTGGCAGAAACCTGTGGCAATGAAGCAGTTAAATCCCACTGCTGTAATGCAACCAAATCATTGTTTTCTTTACGTGGATCAACTTTCAAAATCATATTAAAGTTAATGCCTTTAACATGATTATCACGTTCAGAAGCAATATAAACAAAACCATCTTTATCTACTGTAATTCCTTCTGCATCCGGACCTGCTGCGCCTGCATTATCTGCATCCTTTTGGAATCGAACACGTTTGCCGTTTTCAAAACCTTTTACAAAACTCAACTTTCCATCTTTTGAAACGTCTAAAATCCAGAACTTACCTGTACCGTTATCAACGGCATATAATTGGCCATTAAAGAAATCCAACCCTGAAGAATCTTCTAAAAATGTAGGTTGAGTATCAAAAATGACAACTTCACCATGACCTGGCCATGCAATCATTTCAGGGATACCTTCAAATTTATTTGCTGCACCAGGCGTTGCTTCTTTTGTATTTCTATACTCTTGTCCAGTAACATCCGGATATAATCCCCAAGTAGGATTTGTATGATCTGCCCATGTTGTGCTGGCTATTAACCTTTCATTTTCAAACAAACGTACAGAATCATTTTTTCCAAGTCCAAAACCCAATGTTTCTTCCGCCAATACCAAAAATCCAGATGCCGGAATGGTTGTGCCTTCAGGGATAACATATTGATGCGTATCATCATTGTCTTTAATGACGATTCCCGAAATATCTAAAACTTCTCCTGTTGGATTAGCAAGTTCTACCCAATCAGGTCCCCCATTCGAGTCATTTGACTGCACTTCATTTAATGCAACAGGATTTGTTACAACATTTGCTTTTCCTTTAGTCGAAGTGGGAAACTCTATTAATTCTCCTGTTCCATCCGGAATACGCGCGTATACGCCATTTGCATGTAATGCCCACGAATATTCTGCAATGGACACACCATCTTTATTAAAAATAGTAACTTTATCAGCCTTTCCTAAACCAAATGTAAAATCCTTATTTTGATCAAAAACATAAAATCCGCCTGGATTAAGAACGGTTCCCTCTACTACGGGTGTTATATCTGCAGCATGTCCTACCGGATCATCATCATATAAATGCCAACCGGATAGATCTACGGCTGTTGTTCCTACATTATAAATTTCAACCCAATCCGTAGCATCACCGTCGGACTCTACTTCATTGATTACTATCTGGGGTTTATACCATTCGTTGTTTAGTCCCTTTGTTTCTTTCATTAATCCAAACGAACCAGTCCCGTCCGGATATCTTCCGTAAGACGCCAATGCATCGTTATTTTCATAACTAGCATGCACGGTCCATGAGTATTCGTCCAGTAAATTCCCTTCTTCGTCATATAAACGAATAGAATCTCCTGAACCGATACCAATTGCTGCTTGAAATTCACCTGCAACATAAGCACCTGACTGATCATCAAATACCTGACCAACCGTACTTGCCTCAACTACAAACAATCCGCCTGCTTGCAGATTTGTTCCTTCTGGAAATTTCCAGCGATGGTCATTAGAATTATCACGAATTTCATAGCCGGAAAGATCCATCTCTTCTGTTCCTATATTAATAAACTCTACCCAATCATCCGGCGCAGAATTAATCTCATTTATTAGTAATCTATGTTTAGGCAACTCTTCTTCTTCTACAATATTTAACTCGCCTTTGGTTGGTTTCAGATCAACAAATTTTCCCGTTCCGTCTGGCACCCTTGAATATGTGCCACCTGCATGACTTGAATAAGTATACGAATCCAACAACGTATTGTTATTATCATACAAAGAAACTGTATCTTCTTTTCCCAAAGACAGATTGTTTAACACAACATCATGTTCAATAACAAAAATTTCTCCAGCTTTTAATACAGTACCCTCTTCAATACGCCATTCCTTTTTTTCTTCCACACGCTCTAAATCTTTATCATCTGTAACAAACCATCCGCTGATATCTATATCTTCATTGCCAGTATTCATTATTTCTATCCAATCGATATCGGTCACTGTATCATTAGATTCGATTTCATTAATAAAAACTGTATTTTCTACTTCTAAAGCCTCTACATGCTGCATCGGAGAAATTACCATGGATCCAATAATAAACATGTTTAACATACTCATTACTTTTTTCCTGTTTTTCATTTTCACTGCTCCCTACTCTTTTTCTTTAATAATGAGTCATCATTGTAAAATTCAAATGTACTTTATGTCATTCGTTTGTTAATTTTGCGCGCAGACGAAAAAACAAGATGCAAGCTAATAGCATGCATCTTGTTTCATTGGTTGTTCTATTCACCTATTTATTTTTCCTTTACGGTTACCCATGGACGGATCGAAACGATTTCTTTTTGCTCCACATACGTTTTGTATTCGATTGTTTCATCGAAGTCGCCGCTGAACTGGATCAACCGAACATACGGACCTGTCGCTGTCAGCGATGTACTGGTGCCATCCGCTCCAGTAACGGTTCCCATGCTGCTTCTGTAGATTTGGTCCAAATTCGTATAGTCGAGCTCTCCCGCCTTTATCTTCCGGGGCTGGCTGGAATGGTTCGCAACGACCAGCTTTCCGCCAAAATGATAATTATAGTAGTCATCTTCGAAACGGACCATAGACGTTCCTGCTGTTATATAGATGGCACTGTATGGAGGCAAAGTAAACGCCTCAATATTCCTTACGCCGTAATAGTTTACGTTTTGCCCGTTTGAATCCAGGCTTTTGCGGAGAACGTACAACTCGAACATTTGATCATGAAAAGGATACTGCTTTTCCAGCTCCTTTGCCGCTTGGCTGGCCTTATCCTTCTGCAGAAGCTCCTCATATTGATCGGTAATGACAACGCCCTTCCGGCTGTAGAAGTTTTGCGTATAATACATATTCATCGCCTTATCCATAGGATGCATGGCATTTCCGGCGTTAAAGGCAATTCCGACGCCTAATCGCTCCCAAGGGCCGAGAATCGCTCTGCGGTGGCCTTCGGAATTCATCCAGCCCTCATGGGCATAGATGATGCTGCGTTGATCGGCGGCAATATTTTCACCCACGGTACCGTAGGCTATACCTGCGTCATCAAATCGACCATCCGGCTCCTGGCCCTGCGGACTGATATGTGCAAAATACTTCTGCTCCCTCATATCCTCACTATGTTTCTCCGCCACCCGGGCGGCTGCTTCGTCCCATTGCAAGACCGGCAGGCCGTACCGGGTACGTGTCGCATTGACGAGATCGAGCGATTGCAGCGCAAATGCCTTTTTGAGCGCCGCCGTCTCAGGGGCATACAATTCTTTCATTCCGTCCTCTACAGGCTTGGCGATAATTTGAAGCGAGGTCACCCTATAGTTGTTAAACTTGTCCATAAACAGCGTCACGTAGCTTTCGTCTTGCTCGTATATTTTGGCAAGATTCACGCTCAAACCATACTCTTCCTTATAAATGCTGCTAGTACCTGTGCCATACCGCTTCGCCACATCCTCCTGTCCGGAGCCGAGCTTGATTCCTCTTGCCGACGACCAGTTGTCCGACGTGGTGTAGAAGCCGACAATTCGGCCGGACTGGATGCCAACCTGCACATAATTGGCGTAATCCTGATTGTAAATATACCACTGGAATCCATATTCGCTGACGTCCTTCCGCGCAGGTTGCCCCAGCTTCGCCAACAGCGTCTGTTCAGTATCGCCAATATTGAGTCCCCGTACCTGGAATTCGGCCGCAGCCGCCTTGACGGCAATATCAGCTTTGGACAGCTTGAAGGCGCGTTCCTTCATATTCTGGATCAGCGTGATCGCCTCCGCGCGGGTAAGCGGGTCGTTGACGGCGAAACCCTCGACTGTTCGGGACGTTTTTCCGCCCGCAATGCTTAAATCCAGTACATACTGTACGGCATCTTTCGTCTGCTCAAAGGTGAAACTTTGTGTCCCGGCAAGCAGGCGGGCAACCTGTCCTCGATTAAAGCCCTTTGCGTCCGCTTCTTGCAGCAGAGGCCAGTTGTATTGGGCTGCCGCCTTAAAATACGGTGTATGCCAAGCGGCTCCGTTCTGTGCTGCTTCAATTTTAATATCCGGAAATGCGCCGAGCAGCATTTTAAGAAATTCCGGCTCGCTTACGCTCTTGTTGGGGCGGAAGGTTGCATCCGGGTAGCCGCTGACTATCTTTTGATCCACTGCCCATTGAATCGTCAGCTTCGCCCAATGTGTCTGAGTATCGGTAAATCCGGTACCCGTATTCGAAGGCGTGCTGCCGTTTCCGCCCGATTGTGACTCGCCATTGCCATCTGAACCCGGGGCCGGTGTAACAGCAGCGTTGCCTTTGACATAGGTTTGCTTATAGTCCATCGCCGCGAGCGGGCTCATCTGCATGCCCTTGGCGACAGCAATCGCTTGTATCTTAACGGATTTGCCTACGGCAAACGGCGCTGTGTATTGTTGGGTATCCGAATTGGACAAGTTGGACAGCGGGTCGCCGCCATTTAGCGTATAATAGATAACTGCATTCGCTGTGCCGCTCGACAAGGTTACAGTAGAAGGCTTCCCGGCTCCCTGGGATGCAACCCGGATGACGACGGGCTCAACCTGAGGCAAGGGATTACGCAGAAAACCCAGTTTTCGGGATGAGCTATCCTGTACAAGCGCCGTCCCTTCGAGGAAACGCCTGCTATCTAAATAAATCATCCCCGTCACTTCGTTCCCCTGCACGTCAACGTATCCCCGCTTCCCACCTTTGGATACTTCGGCAAACCCATTATAGAAATCGCCGGCATCATCATAAATCGGCGGGATTATTTCTTGGCCGCTAGCGTTTACAAAACCATACTTCCCGTTCTGCTCCACGCGCCCCATGCCTTCGTTGAACGACCAGACGTACGTATATTTCAGCGGTGTAACTTCCACGCCTTTTGCATTTACATATCCCCAGAGGCCGCCACTATAATCAAATACGGTCCCCGTCCCGCCGTTCGACACAGGCGAGAGTCCTTCCGTAAAGCCTCTGAAGCTATCGAACATATCGCCGCCGACATAATCATACCGTAACGGAACAACCTCTCGGCCGGCAGTATCAATAAACCCAAATTTCCCTCCGTGATAATAGCTTCCCGCACCGGTGCCCCCTTTGGAAACGCGTGCGTAGCCGCGGACGAATTCCTCTGCATAGTCATACTGCAAGGAAACTACCTCTTTGCCCGCTCCATTGACAAAGCCGAACTTCTTATTCGAAAGCACGACATAATCCTTATTCCCTTCATTCCCGAAATATTCGCCTTCCGAGGATTGGGGGATATAATCTTCGCCGTTTGCCACAAGAGCAAGTCCGTTTCTGAAGCTGGTACTCACTTCATCATACTTAAGCGGCACGACCTCTTTCCCTGTGCGGTCAATATAGCCAGATTTGCCGTTTAGCGTGACATAGGACAAGCCTTGATTGAAAAACCAGGCTTCATCGTATTTGGGAGCAATGACCATCGTCCCATATGTATCTATATAACCGTATTTTCCATCGACTGATACTTTGGCCAGCCCTTCCGAAAAATCGCTATACGAGGAAGTGCCCGATGGGCGAGCATACACCAGTTTACCCGATGTGTCGACAAACCCAATTTCCTTGTCCGTATATACCAGGCCGTAACCGTCCGAAAATACGTAGGCATGATTGAAAATCAGATCGGTCAGCTTCTTGCCTGCGGCATCGAGATAGCCGTATTTGCCGTCCTTTTTGACCAGGATGGCACCGTCACTGGGGGGATTGATTTCATCATAGATGGGCGGAGCAATAATCCCTTGCGGACCGACCAGCCCGGCCTTGCCATCCACCCACACATTATCGGACTTGCCCAGCACCCGAACGACGCCGTACCCGTTGCCGACCGCAATCGCATCATCGTAGATCAAGCCGGTTAATTCTTTGCCCTGGCGATTAATAATGCCGAATTTGGCGGCCGAACCGCTTTTCACGCCTACGACAGCCAGCCCATCCTTGAAATTATGGGCAAAATCATATTTGAATGCCGTAATCGGATTCCCTTCGCGATCGATATACCCTGATTTGCCATCCTTTTTGACTGATGCCAGTCCTTCCACAAAAGGCGAACCGGAGTCATACTGGGGGGAGATTTGATACGAGATCGCCTCTGCCTGAACGATGCCGGGCATAAGACCGCCAATCATCGCTGCCATTGTTAATGCCGCAATCCATTTCCGAATCAACACAAAGCCACCTGCTTTTCATTTTTTTCGCTACTGCAAAACTACCCAAAAACAAATGCCCGTAAAGCATGATGGCTGGTTAAGGGTCGCTCCAATAGCATATTGATTTTTTATCCTGCTGTGGAACTATTTTCTGATTCTATTCTATCAAATCCCAGTGATAGAATCACTATTTCATGATATTTCTATACTATTTTCGCGCAAAGTAGTGCTAATAGAGCATGTCAGAAGTCCATTTCCATTTTCACATGAACATTCGTGCCGTTTCCCACTAGAAAATATAAAAAGAAAATAGCCCTGCTTAGCAAGGCTACAGTAGAAGAAACCGATCAAGTCCGATGCCGCTTATCAAACATCGTTCCTTTTTGTTTCCGAGCATTTGATAGATCCAGTCAACAAAACCTCCATCACCAAACTCTATCTTTTCGCCATCTCTTTCCATATAAATCTTGAAATTGACTCCTTGGTAATACTTGTTATCCACATCGTCATAGTCAAATGAAAGCGGCGTATTGGGAAGCGTAGTTTGTATAACTTCAGTCATTCTGTTAAAAAAACCGTCGCCGTCCGTATAGCCGCCTCTTTTTCGCAGAACGATAGATAGTTTTGCGTTGTATTGTTCTTGGAATAACTCTTTATAAAAAATCAAATGCTTTTCCAACAGATCTTTTTCACAGGCATACGAACCACTATCTTTGCCCGAAGATACCATACAATAAAGGCCGAAATGAGCGAAAAAGCCTTTTCCGGAAAACGCCTGCGCCCGGACAACTCTTGCAGTTGCAGCGTAGTGCAAGGGGATAATATTGCTCTCAGTTCTGCTCTTTAATTTGTCAGCGATAATAATAGCTAGCATATTAGAGGGGTCAGACAGGGTTTCCGTCCCACGCAAAGCGCTTACTACATTGTATTGGTCTACGCATCCAAAAGCGCTGCAACTGCCAAGAGGCGCAGATGGTGAAAGCAGAACAGTTTTGATCTCCATGTTCTGTGCAGCGGTTAATAGCTGTGTTTCTAAAGCGTGAAATCTAGCTGGGTCAGCATCGCTTGGGATAGGGAAACGGTTGGATTGATACGACTTTAGGACATCCGCCGGGGTAATCTCATCCGTTTGTTTTTTAAACAGCTCTAAAAGCAGCGAGTTTAAGTCCGCCTTTGACAGAGAGAGGAGTTTATCTACTATTTCTGGGTCGCCTATTTGTTTCAAAATCCTGTTTAAGATTGTATTCATGGACACCACCCTCATTGCAATGTGTATTTTAAATGCCTCACCCGATGCGTGAATATGGTGCTGTCTGAAGTCATTACCCTCGTCGAATTAGCCCCAAAATAATCCTCTGTTATCTGTATCTACGATTTTCAATTGTTTTTCAAAATCTTCATCTGGGACGATGTCATCGACAAAATGCCACTTATTTTTACTATCTCTCCAATATACTTTCCATTTATTTTGATCTAATCGAAATTGTGCTACATCTAATTCCACCCATTCATCACTCATGAAAGCCGGTCGTTCTTCGATAAGAGTAATGTTATTTCCTCTGATTTTGTAATTAAGTCTGATTTGATTTCTAATGTGCTTTGGGATTTTCTGTTCTATATAATCTGTCATTAATTTTTCAAGTCTCTTTTTTGTGAATGAGTCTAACATGCATACACCTCACCGGTAAATTGATTTTGATCTTATTGCTTTGCAATAAATGAAGGTCGATAAGGATTCATTGAGGATAAATCACTTCTATGTAACCTTCAACTTCTGTATCATTTTTTATACTTCTTTTTGTTTCTAGCCAATCATTCATGAAAGGCTCGTTTTAGTCCATAATTTTATTACACCATAGCTTTTCCTGGTTCACTTCTTTTTCCAATTGTGTTATCATACCTATAAAGAAGCCGAGTGCGGCAAACACTCGGCGAACAATCGGCTTGGATGGGGTATCCCTTCTTAGTTGAATAGGATTAAAAACCCACCTGGGCGCTAACCTAAGGGTGGGTTTTTACTTTCTCTTGTTGTTAGAGTTGATGTATGTTAGTAGTGCAAGGATAAACGATCCAAACAGAAACATGATCGTTAGGGCATCCTTAACCTCCATGGCCTCACCTCCTTTCGAAGGGAAACCATGCCCACCCAAGATTCAATTGTCTTTCCCTATTGTACCATCATGTACCAATTTAGTGAAGAACGTTCGTTCGTTACTATTGATAACAAACTCGTTAAATTCGTCTAACGTCTGTGTATTTACGAACCTTCACTGCCTTAAGTGACCGGAGGGAACGGCCGCGGAGCGATAGTGACGAAGCGTTCAATTCTGTAGCTAATGGCTGAACTGTTTGTATTGCCCTTTCATGCGGGCTTGATATTATGTAGTCGATATCTTGGTTTATTAGAATGTTTTTAACCTCATTGGCATGTAGTATTCCATTCTCAGATAATCCTCTTGATTTTTCCATGCCAGCAATATATGGCGATTCTGCATGTCTTACGAAGTATATTATGGTCTCCACTTCTTTGAGTCACCTTCTTAGTAGCTTTGCACTGGTTTCAGCTAACGTTTCATATATTTACGACGCCTAGCGAATGCAGGGTGTGTCTCTTGGAAGCCGCTTCTGGGACCGAGGGGTGAATGCCCCGATGCGTGAATATGGTGGCTCTTACTTCTTTGAAAAACAAAAACATAAGACTTCATTGTCTATTTTCAAATTCATCTAAGCTTAATCCATTTTTCAGTTTCCATTCCTTCCTCCCATTCATTGAACTATTTCTGACAATAGCTGCTGCTGCAGAAGGAGATTTAAAATCAATATCTTTACATAATTTAAAATGGCTCTCACTTTCTGAGGATTCGAAAAAACCTTCTTCTTCGAGTTGCCTTCTTAACTTTGCATAATTGTGACTTGCGAAGCTACTAACATGATCTTTTCGAATGAATGAGCCTGTTAATAATCTGTATGTTCCTTCTGTAATCATAAGCTTTGCTTCTTTAACACTCTCGCCTTTAGCTCCAGGAACACTCAAATAAAAAACTTCCCTTTCCTTCCCAGTGTTATCCATGTTTTGACTATTCGTTTGAGTCTTAGTAAAATCAATAATTCCTAAGTTGTTGAGCACGAAGATAATGTTATCATTAAAATCACTCATGTCGTCGCATTCAGAAACAGGCATTTTCGAACCTGGTGGTGTGTTTCCATTGATTGTCTCAATAGTCGTCTTGTTTTTAAGAGCAACTTCATAAAGCTCTCTTTCAAGATATCTAACATGTGACTTTGTTAGATTAGTATCTTTACTGATAAATATTACAAAATCATTCCACCAATCTTTTTGCTTGAAATGTTCTGCTATTCGTTTATTTACTTCATCCGCTTCCCCAATGTAAACCTTCTTTTGATAAGAGTCTTCTATTTCAGAAATCAGTATGTAAATACCTGGGGTGGCCAGTTCTTCTATATTTTGAAGCATTTGAACATGTTTCCTCTGACCTATGTATGCTTTACCTGTCCAATTGCTAAGCTCGGCCGTTTTTAAACTCTTATACTTTTCTCCCATAATATAAAGCTTGATTGATTTTCCTCTCATCTTTTAATCTCCTTAGCCTTCAAAAGTGTTCTATAGTTTTTAATATCTTGAGAGTTTCATCTAACGTTTCGTCGATTCACGACGTCCGAAGAATGTCGGATGTGTCCGGCTGCTACAACTCCCCTTACAATATCATCTGTCCGAACCGAGGGCGAATGCCCGATGCGTGAATATGGTGTTATATGATGCCACATGACTTCAAAGCAAGCCTAAGAATTACCTATCTCTTTTAAATATTTCAGATCGATATAAATCCATATACTCAAATAAGAGTTTAAAAATATCCCGATCTTGATATAGATATAAATTAGTTTCTTCATTCAATATCTCTTCAAAATGCAAATCAAGTACTTTTAGGCTATTCAATATTTCATATTGACTACCACTATTTACATTTTCTCTAAGTACTTTTATTTCAATACCATTCGCTGTTAATATCTCTTTTATATTTTTCATTGTTATATAATCATCTATCGCATCGATTCGTTTTAAAGTCTCTATTGTTTCATCTAACATTAATCCTGTTGAGTTCTCTAAAAAACCTAATATTCCATTCATATTCAACTCAGTGTCATAATCTATTAGTAAAATAATATCTTGCAACCAAGTTGGTAAAAAACAAAAATTCGTTCTAACCATAACTCCATGTTTCCGAATAAAGATTTAAACAAACTTCGCTAACTATATCTTCCGAAAAGCCATTTTTTAAAGTTTGGGGAGAAATCAGATTACCAATTAAATTAACTAAATCCATGTTATCACCCTCAAATATATATGTCTTTCGTGGGGTTTCATATAATGTTTCGTTTAATCACGACGCCCGGCGAACGCCGGGTGTGTCCGGCTGCATCAGCTCCCCCTTTCAATATCAACTGCCGGACCGAGGGCGAATGCCCGATACGTGTATATGGTGTTATGGGATGTTGCCGACTCCCCTGAATTGCAATCAAATGTGTATTCATTCTTTCATATTATTTGTTCTTATTATTCCATCGTGAAATATTTCAATTACATATTCATTATTCCTATATAACCAAACGTCTGGTGAAACAGCCATCACAATATCAATATGTTCTAGCACGTTATTTATTTTTGCTTTTATTACAGGATCGGATCCATGACTCCATAATATAAAACAAGTTTCATCTGTTTTAGCATATTGAGTTTTGAGTGTTGATAAATCAATCTCTTCACATTCATATAAATTCCATTCTACTCGTCCATAAAATGTAAACTTATATTCGTTCTCAAATGTCTTGTATATTTCAGTTGATTTCTCTTTACTAAAAACAAAGATACCATCACCTAGCGTGACAATGCATTCATCAAACAATTTGCTTGTATCTTTCATTTGATTTTTCAACTTTTGTCTTTCAAGTAAGGTTTGGAGTTTCGTCTTTCTTTCATTTTTGTCCATGAGTTAGCCCTCACAAGATATATTCATTTCGTCAATTTCCCATAACGTTTCGTATATTCACGACGTCCGACGAAGTCGGATGTGTCCGGCTGAATCTGCTCCCCTGCCAATATCTCCTGCCGGACCGAGGGCTTCAGCCCGATGCGTGAATATGGTGTTATCGGATGTACTCGACTTCATTGAACCTGCTCAAAAATTCGCTCTTGTCTTAGCTATAAAACTTAATCAGTACTATAATCTATTGCTTTTACGGTAACTTCTTCAATCTTTCTAACTTGTAATTTAGTAGGATCAAAAAAGGCTAAATTAATCCCTCCAAAATGTAAAGCACTTCCATACCTTATTCCATCTAATCCTTTACTTTTAAACCATTCAGCCATATATTGTGTAGGTACATAATCTAATTCTTTAGTATCAGGTCTAACAGGTTTTGAAAACTCATCACTTATAACTTTACGATAACTATGTGCTGCTACAATTTCTTGTTGTGAAGGTAATAAGTCTACTACCTTTAATGAATCTAATGCAGTACATTCAGCTATTGTAATACTTGCATTTAGCCATGGTTGCACTTCTGCAATAACAGTTTTTTTAGTTTCTGCTACATAGAGATAAGAAATGCCTCTTGGATTTACCCTACCAAAAGAAGCTTTTCCATCAGGAGGAGCATCTAGATCCTTATCATTTTCAAAAGGACTTAATCCATTAACTCTTGCTCTATAAAATTTTTGACCTTTTCTCACTTCATGTGTTTTTGTTGCAAGGCTGGAAAGATAATGCTTGATAAAATCATGATCCTGATCAATCAGAAACCTATTTTTTTCAAATAATTTAGTGAACTGTTGATACTTATTGAGAGCATCAACATTGTTAGATACATACATTTTGCTTTTCTCCTTTTATTACATTTGTATTTTTGAGTATTTCCGATAACGTTTCGTATATTCACGACGTCTGACGAAGTCGGATGTGTCCGGCTGTTTCAACTTCCCTGCCAATGTCTTCTGTCCGGGCCGAGGGCCGAATGGCTCGAAGCGCGAATATGGTGTTATCAGAAGTGATTTACTTCTGTGAATGTGCATACATAAATGTTTTATTTCTTTAAAATCTCTTGCGCGGTAAGATGTAATTCTTCTAGTTCTTCGCCTTTTGTTCATATTTACGTATTAAGCAAATTCCACTGGATAAAATTCCAATACCTTCTAATTGACTATACCATGTCATTTGACCTAAGTATACAAGACCAGCGCCTTCCACCGAGTACTGTACGCGGTCAAAAGCACTTAGATCTCTTGCTAAACAGCCGAAGAAAACCACATTCACAAACACAAAAAAGAACCGCAAAACATCACGGTTCGAGCAATTCCCCTCTGTCTATTTCCATAAATCTAGTCTCTCCGGCCCAAAAACAAAGTCGAATTAATCACCTGCCTCCCGTCCGGGGAAGTTCTGCCTATAATATCCCAGCCTAAACGATAGAGCAGCGACTCGTCGATGGCTTCGTACATAATTTGACGAATGCCCTCTGCGGTGCGGACTGCCACTAGTGCCTGAGGAGTGGTACGGCTTATCTGCTCCAGCACCTCCCTCTTGTTGCGGACAAGGCTGGCCACGAAGATTCGATCATAGGCACTATAATCGAAGTCCGCTCCCTCCATCAGCTTGACGATTACCTTCGACTCCAAGCCCATTCGCTTAAGCAAGGTGCGAGATACCTCGAAGGCACCGCGATCCTTCTCCAGAGCGACAACTTCCGTTTTCCCGAACAAATGAAGCATGACGGGACTTAGAGGCAATGGGCCGCTTCCGACGAATACGATTGGCGCTTGCTCCGTTTTGCCATGCTTGTCCAGCAGCACACGCAAGAAGGATAGCTCTTCGCCTACCAGAGCGTTATAGACCATCCATATCGGCATCGCAGTAAGCTTGTCCAGTGGAGAAACGTCGCCATGTGCAAGCTGCCGGGCATCATTTAATTCCGCAAGGAATTCTGCTTCGGATAGCTTATCTTGCAGCTTTCGCTGGTTGCTTCTAATATAATCGTCGCCAAGCACTGCCGTAATCTCCTCAGGCAAGTAGCGGGAACGCAAGCGGCTCATGAGGCGGCCGATGATCTCAGACACTTTTGCATTGTCGGGAGACAAATCCTGTTCATGTTGGAGCCGTTCATTCGTTTCCTTGAAAAGTCGAACAAAGTCTTCAATCTTATTCTCCCTCAAGTTCGAGTCCGTGTTCATTATCGTTTCTGTTGCCTGTGCATCCATTCGCGCTGCCCCTCCTTCAATCCGCGACAAGTTCTCACTTTTTGAAGTATATTCGTCCAGGCAGCAATCTAGACGAGCAATTCGGGTTATGTTAGGAGCAACCGTCAAACCTTCCTACGCTGCGCCTAGTTCCCATTTCAGTCGCAGGCTCATGATCCATAGTCAGGTTGACCGCGTCCGAACGTTCCCCCGCATTCTGCTTTTAAATTGTTTGGGGGTACAGCCGTTAAAGCGCCGGAACATCTCGTAGAAATGCGCCATATTTTCAAGACCGACCGCTGCGGCAATATCCGTTGCCTTCCGGTCGCTCATCGCAAGCATGCGGGACGCTTTGGCGATTCGTTTTCGGTTCACGTATTCCGTAAAGGAAAGTCCCATTCTGTCCTTAAAAAATTTAGAAAAATAAACGTAGCTCATCCCTGCTATACGGCTAACCTCCGTCATGCTGATCCGCTCGCCCAGCTTCTCGTCAACGTGGGCGATGACGGGTCTAAGCACCTGAGCGTCCGTCTTGTCATGCGAAGTGAGAATGCCTTCATCGTCATGCCGAATCAACGCCAGCATTAACGCTTTGATTTGCATGCTAACCGCTATTTCGTAACCATGCCTTCGCTGCATCACCTCATCATGGATCTGCCTAATGGCATTCCCAACTTCGTTGCTAGCGGTCGAGTTGCGGCGGAACATCCCGTTCAGCGCGTCGAGCGGATGCAGCACTTCGATAAAGGAGCTGGAGAAATGCATGGTCGCGGGATCGAAATAAGGCTCGAAATCAACATGAAGCACGATATAGGAGACCTTCATGCCTACATGCGAGTAGCCGCGATGAAGCTGGTTGGAACCAACAACCATAACCTCGCCAGGCTCTAGACTAATCGATTCGTCAACCGTATGCATCTCGTGAACGCCTTCAAGAACCAATATGAATTCAACTTCCTTATGGTAATGCCAGAGTGGATTGACCGACTCTGCCTGCTTCAGCTCGCTTTTCTGTTGCGTAAATGTCCACACCTTTAAACAAAGCTGCGGATTTTGATAGTGAATCGGTTCCTTAAAGATCTCCATATCGTCGCCTCGCAATGTAAAAATAGATGATGATGTTGAATTTGGATATATATTAACTAAATTATCGCATATACGCCCCGCTTCAATCCAGCTATGATTAGGACAATCATCAATTTATAACAGAAGGGACGAAATGGGATGAAAGTAGCAGTATTGGGCAGCGGGGGCATGGGAGGCGTTCATGCCGATGTTTACACAAAGCTCGAAAATGTCCGCCTGACCGGCGTTTGCGACGTGCGAATTGAGCAGGCCGAAAAGTTGGCTGCTCGTACCGGAGCAACAGCTTACAGCTCCTTCGACCGGATGCTGGAGGAAGCCGATTTTGATGTAATCAGCATTGCGCTCCCTACCTATTTGCACAAAGAATTTGCGATCAAAGCGGCAAAAGCAAAAAAGCATATTATTTGCGAGAAGCCGATCGCGCTGACTGCCGAAGACGCCAAAGAGATGATCGCCGTGTGCGAAGATAACGGAGTGCGATTGTTTGTCGGGCATGTGGTCCGCTTCTTCCCGGACTATGCCAATATGAAAGCGGCGCTGGACAGCGGGAAGCTGGGTAGACCAGGCGTCGCGCATGCCAGCCGGATCGGAGGGCATCCCGGCGGCTGGTTCGCGGATGACTCCCGCAGCGGCGGCGTTATATTGGATCTCATGATTCATGATCTTGATTTCCTCCGGTCATGCTTTGGCGAAGTCAGCAGCGTATATGCGCTGAACGCCAAAAAGGATACATTGGATTACGCGCTCGTAACGCTGCATTTCGATAACGGTACTATCGCGAACGTTGAGTCGAATTGGGGATATCCAGGGCCATTCCATACGAAAGCGGAGATTGCGGGAAGCAAGGGCATCATTAGAGCCAATAGTTTAAAGAGCAGCTCTTTGCAGATCACGAAGCAAGGATCGTCCAACGATCCAGGCGCTTCCGTCGTCATTCCGGGCAGTCCGGGATTCCGCAGTCCTTACGAGCTGCAGCTGGAGCACTTCCTGTCCTGTATCAGTGACGGCGGCAACCCGATCGTAACGGCCGATGACGCTCTCAAAGCGCTTGAAGTGGCGCTCGCCGCCAAGGAGAGCATTCGGTCTGGCAAAGTCGTTTACATGCAAGGAGGACGCAACCAATGAATCCATTAAAAATCGGCATGATTAGTTTTGCGCACGGACATGCCTTCTCCTACCTAAACTCCCTGCTCTCCATACCGGAGGTGGAGATCATCGGCATCGCCGACCCTGAACGCGGAAGAGTTGCGGACGTTATAAGCAAGCACGGCATCGCTTATTACGACGATTATCGCAGCCTTTTGGAGCAATCGATGGACGCCGTCGTCATCTGCTCGGAGAATGTATTCCATGCGGGAATAACCATTGCCGCGGCAAATAAGGGCATTCACGTATTATGCGAGAAGCCTCTTGGTGTGGGCGCAGACGAGATGAACGCCATGATCGAAGCCTGCAACAATAATAACGTCCAATTAATGACCGCCTTTCCATGTCGATACCTGCCAGCCGTAATACAGGCTAAACAAGCGGTGGAACGCGGCGAAATCGGGGATATCGTCGCCATTAAGGGGACCAACCGCGGCACGGCACCAAGCGGCTGGTTCGTCGATCCGACATTATCCGGCGGCGGCGCTCTCCTCGATCATACGGTTCATGTCATGGACTTGATGTGCTGGATCACAGGCTCCGAACCCGAAGAAGTATACGCCTATGCAGCCACCCTGTTCGATGAAAAGTTAGGCGTCGACGATGCCGGCATGATTCACGTTAAATTCGAGAACGGAACGTTCGGCGTCGTGGATACCAGCTGGTCCAGGAGGGCTCCGTTCCCGACATGGGGCGATGTCACGATGGAAATAATCGGCACCAACGGCGTATTATCCGTAGACTCTCTCGGACAAGTAAACGAACTATATAGCCAGGAAGCCGGCACCGGCCAATGGAATTATTGGGGCGACAACATGGATCTTTATCTGGTGAAGGCGTTTGTTCAAGCCATTAAGCAAGGGGAACAAGTCCCGATCAGCGGCGAAGACGGAATGCGTTCGGCAGCGGTCGCTTTGGCCGGTTATCAATCGATCGAAACGGGCCAGCCAGTAAATCTTCGAGTCTAATCGACTTACGTACTAACAACATGGAGCCATGCACAAGTTGCATGGCTCCATGTTATTAGGAAACGGCATTCTCACTCCTATATTCATATCATCTGCCCCAATAATCCCTTGAGTTCTTCTTTTGCGAATACAAGAATCTTGCTTCCATTACAACATTCACGCGCCGGCTCCTGATCGACGCCGAACTCATACAAATACGCCGCCGTTTTGGCATAAATCAACACAATATGAACTTCATCACAAAGATTCGCGATAATACGCAGTTCGAAGTGACGAGAGACTTCCGGGTTCCAAAGGCTGATCGAGGCTTCATCGTTTCGGATCGAAAGGTCATTTGCATAGTTACCATTAAAAGGAATCTGCGCCACGATTTCAGGGGTCTTCTCCTTTTTGATATAAAGGCCGAATTATGACTGTAAAATTATTCATTATTTTACTTATATATAGAGCTTTCAACCAATTCAATTCTTTATGTTAGGTTGTTAGCATGGCTAGTGCCAAGTGATGGGTAAAAAAAGCGGTTCGTAATAATGAAAGTTGTAGACGGCATGCGGATCGTCGCTTAACGTATCAAGCTTCGATTAACCCTTCACCGATCCGATCATGACGCCCTGCACAAAATGTTTCTGGATAAACGGATAAACGAGCAGAATCGGAAGGGTTCCAACCAGGATGACCGCATATTTGAGCGACTCCAGCACGACGGTACGGCCTCCGACCGAGTTGCTGACGGTCATGTCGCCGACTTGGCCGATCATCACGATGTTGCGAATCATGACCTGCAGCGGGTGCAAGTCTTCGTTCCGCAAGTAGATGAGCGCCGAGAAGAAGTTGCTCCAGATTCCCACGGCGTAGAATAGCCCGATGGTAAGCAGGACCGGCTTCGACAGCGGAAGCACAATGCGCAACATGATCATCCAATCGGACAAGCCGTCAATCTTGCCGGATTCCTCCAGCTCCCGCGGGATCCCCTGGAAGAAGGTTCGCATAATGATCAAATAATAGGGAGAAACAAGACCTGGCAATACCATAGCCCATATGGTATCAAGCAGTCCATAGCTGCGGACGACCAAATAGGTAGGGATCAGACCGCCGGAAAATAGCATGGTGAAAACGATAAGCATCATAAACGTTTTGCCGAATACAAGATTGCGGCGCGAGAGCGGATACGCGCCTAGAATGCAGAAAAATAAGGAACAAGCCGTGCCTAACACAACATAAATCAGCGTATTCTTATAACCAACCAGAACCCGATTATCATTAAATACGGCGGCAAACGCATCGAAATTCAGCCCGTTAGGCCAGAGAGAGACTTTCCCCGCGATAACAGGCTCCGGATCGCTAAGAGCTACCGCTGCCATGTGCAGGAAAGGAAACAACATTGCGCAAATCAAAAGCGCCATAAACAGAACGTTCGCGTAATCAAAGAAAAGGGATGAAACACTCCTGTTTTTTACCATAAGCTGTTCTCCCCTAATCTTCTGCTAATTTTATTGCTCCCGTAGACGAGCAGGAAACCAATGATGCCCATAAATAAATCGATTGCTGTCGCATAGCTGAAGTTGCCTTGCAAGATGCCGACGCGGTACACATAGGTCGGAATAACATCCGACGTATCGTACGTCGCGGCATTGGACAGCAGGAATACTTTCTCGAAGCCGATTTCCAACATGCCTCCGATCTGAAGGATCAGCAAGATGACGATCGTAGCAGCAATTCCGGGCAACGTCACGTGCAGGGTCTGCTTCCATCTGCCAGCTCCGTCCATGCGGGCTGCTTCGTACAATTGCGGATCGATGGTCGTTATAGCCGCCAAATACAGGATGGAACCCCAGCCGACTTGCTGCCATATTTCCGAGAGGACGTAGATCGTACGGAACCACTCCGCCTCCTGCAGGAAGCTAATGGCCGGCAATCCGAACCATCCGATGATGCGGTTGACCATGCCCGTGCTTGGAGACAGCAGCAAGAGCAGCATGCTCGCAACAACAACATTAGACAAGAAATGCGGAAGGTAGCTGATCGTCTGTACCAATCGTTTGTATACCGCATGGCGGAGCTCGTTAAGCAGCAGAGCCAGAATGATCGGCGCGGGAAAGCCGAACAGAAGCTTGTATAACCCCAGCAGAAGGGTATTTTTAATAATGACAAGAGCGTCCCGGTTATTGAAGAACTGCTGATAATATTTGAGTCCGACCCATTCGCTTTCGCCTAACCCTTTGAACAAATTGTAGTCCATAAAGGAGATGACGATGCCGAACATGGGGACATACTTGAACATGATGAAATACAACAAGACTGGCGCGAACATAAGCACGAAAGCCCGGTCCCGCTTTAGTTGCTTAAGGATTGAAGGCGATTTCATTACGGCACCCCTTTCGGTAAGAAAAAAGACAGGGCCAGATAAACCGTTATCCAGCCCTATCCGAATTCAGGTTATTTCGTAATATTGTTCAAACGATCAAGCCCAACCTGGTACGTATCGATGATCTTCTGCGCGCCGATCTTGTTGAGCTCTTCGAGGAACGCATCCCATTGCGACAATGGAGTTTCACCGATAATGAACTTCGCGACGGATGATTCATAATATTTATTGAGTTGATCTTCCGTATCGGTAATCGAATTTCTCTCCTCGTCTGTCAGAACCGGCCTCACATTCATCGTAGGGAATTGATATTTCATGGCTTCCGTATACGAATATTGTTCATTTTCATTGCTGAGCGACAGCGACGCCTCGAAGTCTGCAACCCCGTAAGCGGCCGATGTCATAAGACCAAGCTCTTTCCGCAGATCGTTCGGTTCTTTGAATTGCGGCAAAAATTTACGTTTGCCGTCTTCGATCGTATACGACTCCCCTTCTTTGCCCCAACTGAGAATATCCTTTCCTTTATCGGAATAGATGAAGTCGATATAACGCAAAGCGGCATCCAGGTTTTTCGTTTTGGAGGATACGGCAATACCGTAGGTTTCGAAATCCGCTTTCGGAATGTATGCTTTCTCTCCAGCTCCCAGCGGAGGAGCCATAAATTTCAGATGGGCGCCATTCTGAAGTTGGCTGTTCATAATTTCGATTTGGACGATATATTGAATCGTCATGAACGTTTTGTCCGTAGCGACCTGCTGAGTCCATGCCTTATAATCCATCGATAACCAGTCTTGCGGAATCAGCTTCTCCTGGTAGAACTTGTTCAAATATTCGATCATGACCTTAAAGCCAGGGTCTGTTACGCCATACTTGATTTTTCCTGTGCCCGGATCTTCGTAC
Source organism: Paenibacillus sp. MY03 (assembly GCF_002165585.1). NCBI lineage: Bacteria > Bacillati > Bacillota > Bacilli > Caryophanales > Paenibacillaceae > Paenibacillus > Paenibacillus sp. MY03. The sequence goes on from NZ_MXQD01000013.1 coordinate 56,977, forward strand.
ATGTACGGATAGACGCCGAACTGAGGTCCGAAAGAATTCAAGGTGGAAACTCCATGACGGAACGAGAACGGATAGCTGTCGGGATACAGCTCCTTCAGCGTCTTGGCCGTTTCGTATAATTCATCCCATGTGGTCGGCGGCTGCAGGTTATGCTTCGCGAAGACGTCATCGCGATAGAACCAGACCATCAGATTGCTTGCGCCTGTTCCGTCGTTCAACACATGGTACATTTCTCCGCCGGGCGACGTCATGCGCTCCGCAACATCAGGCTTCGAGTCCAGAAACTTCTTGAGGTTAGGCAACTTGTCCATATGCTCGGATAGATCGAGAAACGCCCCTTGCATCCCGTATTTTTGCGCATCTTGCGGGAACACGGTGAACAAATCAGGCATATCCCCTGAGGCAATTGCCAGAGCCAGCGACTCCGGCCCCGTCCACGTCTCTTGCTCGATAGTAATGTTGGTTTCTTCCTTTACCCATTTCCAGACCGCCCAATCGGGCTTGGGAGGGTAGGTCTCTTTCAAATCGGTTAGCAGTCTGAGCGTAGCTTCCGGCGCGCTTGCCGGTTCCGTGCTCTCAGGCGAAGCCGCTGGCGCAGCGGTTCCCGGATCGTTTACATTTACATTTGCGCCTCCGTTGTTGGAACATCCCGCAAGCATGGAAGCAACGAGAATGGCACCAATTAAGCCTAGCTTTTTTTCTCTCTTCACTTTGAATACACCGTCCTTTTTTTATTGATCCTTAAGCTCCTCGCAAATCCGATGAATTCGGTTTCAAGTCATTCGCCTTGTTTCGGATTACCGCTATCATAAGGCCATGCCCGGCCATTCGGAAATAACCGGAACTGCATGCCCTGATACTCCTTTAAGGTTTTATTAAAAAAAGTTTATCTTCCGCAAAATCGCCCAACCTTCCGTTAGTCCAGAAACGTGATTACAGGCACGACGGGAAGAAAAAAAGTTCCTTAAAGGAACTTTATGAAGAGCTGGAATCCATTTTTTTTCGGTATTCGCTTGGCGTCATTCCCGTGTATTTCTTGAACATGCGATTGAACGACGTGATGTTCTGATAACCGACAGCCTTGGCGGCATTGTTTATTTTCATATCGTTTTCTGCAAGCAGCGTGGTCGCTTTGGCGATTCGGGTTTCATTAATATAGTCCACGATGTTTTTGCCGGTTTTCACTTTAAAGTAGGAGGATAAATAGCCGCTGCTCATCTTCAGTTTCGCGGCCAGCACATCGAGATAGATATCCTCCGCCAGATGTTCGTTGATATATTCGATGACGAAGGAGGTAACCGGATGCTTCTCATCCTTTTTTTCTTTGACCAACTCTGCAGCCTTCGTGACCCATCCCAGCAGCAGCTGCTCCAGATCGCTTTCGTCCATACAGCCTTCGATCTTCTCCTCCGACCGGTCGAGAATTTCCTCCAGCTTGCCAGCTTCCAAGTGCACGGGGAGCAGAGTAGCGCGAATCTTGCCCGCCATAAATTCGGCGAATCGATAGAGGGCGATAGCCGGCAGCTCCTTCCCCTGCCACTTCGCGAACTGTCGCTCCAGGAGCGCGGCGAGCTGCGGCAGATTACCCTCCCTCAAATTCGCTTCGAATTCTTTATCCTGATCGGGGGTGAAATAGGCTGCGGAAGACGCCGGCGCGCGCTCCGTAATGATTTGCGTTTCGTTGACCAGACGGCGTTCTACGATCAACTGCTGCCCTTCCTCGTAAGCCAATGTCAGCTGTTCAGACGAAGAGTAGATAGAGGTAACCGCGATCGTCACGATTCCGTGTTCCTTGTCATGATCGAATACTTCCTTCATCTTGCCGAGCAGCCGGAACAGCTCCGGCGTTCGCGGGTCGAATACCAAACTCAAGATTTGGTTCTTTTCGATCTGGAACGTCAGAGAGTCTGGAAGTGCCTGCGTTAATTGGCTGTCGATATACGTTTTAATATAATAGATCCACTTCTCGACCGAGATTTGATTGCCCAGCCTCCCCGGATGATACTGCACTTGGAACAGGAGGAATACGAACGGCTTGTTCGAGAACTCTAGACTCCCGCTATCGACGTCATGACTGCGAATCGCTTTGAGCCTATTCATGAAGCCGAGCTGCTTTCGCACCTGTTGAATACCTACAATTTCGTCGCTAATTATGTTGAACTCGTTGATGCTCGACCGAAATGGTTGGTTCTCGTTCATGGACCGAATCGATTCGACCACCTTGCGCAGCGGATTATTGATCCGCACGGCAAATACGAGAGCAATCAGGAGACTGAGGAGAATGACCGCAGCCATCATCGCCACCAGCGTCACGTTGAGACGGGTTTCGTAAGCGATCTGTTCGGCGGGAACCCGGTAAGCATATTGGTAACCCGTCGTTTTCCCCATTTTACTGAAATAAAATTTCCCGTTCTTCACAAATTCGTTGCCCACGTATCCTTTTAATTCCTCACTGGAGAGAAACGGCTCCTTGCCTTCGCTCTGATACAATGTTTCCCCTTGGTCTCCGTACACGATAAAATCGTCATGGATGCTTTGCTGGAAGGCGCCGTACATCGCGTCGGCGTCCAGGAAAACGATCATATACAAATTATTGTGCCACTCATTCTTGAACACAAGCGGCATAAGTCTACCGTTTTCCTTCGGATTCTCGCGATTGATATGGCTGAACATTGTCGCGGTCGGCAAGAGACGATTGGAGTAGCGTTCATCGAACTGTTGCCTCCAGAATTCGAGAGGGTACTCCGCACTCCTGTAGAACACGTCGAACATCAACTCCGCGCTCGTACTGGTGCCCTTCTCGATCACCAGTTCTTCATTCCTCAAATAAAGCACGATGTTATCGATAAAGAGATACGGATTGTTTGTATAGGTGGCGATTTCACGGATGATAACCGGAAAGCTGGAATAACTCGTACTGCTCTGCAGCTTCTGAACGTCCACGCTCAAAAAAAACTGGGACATTTGTTTTTTTACGAGATCCAAATGTTTTTCGTAGCTGTTCATGGTGTTCTCGAGCATGAGGGTATTATATTTGACGATGCCTTGTCTCACGTTCCGCTTTGACTCGGCAAGCGTGTACAAGGTGAAGGAACCCAGCAGAATTATAATGCATAGGAATCCGGCGATAAGTCTCAGGAAGAGGGAATTGGATCTGTGTCTGAAGAAAAAAAGCGATTGTAATGGTTTCATGCGCCCCCCACGTTTTCTCTGCCATATCTTTCTCTGTCTCTCTCATATCTTAACAAGTATAATCGCGATTAGGAAGAATCAGCTGGGCTGCCCGATTCATGAATCCGCTTTCACAATAGGATGTTTCACATCTACCATGGTAGTGGCGCCGATGCGCAATGTATATGGTCAAAACCGCCCCAGGCTCAACTTTTTTTCATTTTTATAAAAAAAGTATCATTATCCGCAAAAGAGACCAGCCGGCACGGCCAAAAACCCGGCGCAGTTGAGGGGCGCTAGGCTTAAGGCGTGCATCGTTAAAAAGAATTGTTTCAGCAATTCCCCGGCGAAAAGTTGGCGACATTCGCCGGGTCACGCACGATTGTTATTCGTTAATAAATTTCACATATTGCAAGAAACGTTTGATCAGAACGGCTGATTGTGCGCGAGTAGCCTGTTCGGCAGGAGCAAAGCTGTTCTCCGGCTTCCCTTGCAGCAAGCCCAAATCTACAGCTTGTCGTACGGATTCAAGCGCCCAAATGGAGATGGACGATTGGTCGTTAAAAGCCGTTTCCTTCGCTTGCTTCTTTCCTGAAGCTTCATCGCCGGCCTTCACTGCCCTCGCGATCATAACCGCCATTTGCTCCCTCGTGATAGAGGCATTAGGATCGAAGCGGCCATCCTCGTATCCTTCTGTTAAGCCTACCTGAGCTGCTGCTCCGATCGCCCCGGCATACCAATCGCTTGCGGATACATCCGAAAAGGAGGCTCCGGAGCTATCCTCCGTCAACCCGAGAGAACGTACGAGCATTGCCGTGAACTCGGCTCTTGTCACATGTTGCTCTGGCTCGTAAGCCTGCTCGGCTCGGCCTTGCAAGACTAATCTGGAGGCTAGCAGCTCAATATCAGCCTTTGCCCAATGTCCTTCCAAATCATCAAAGGTTTTATCGTGAGTTATGATGGCGTAAGTGCTGTTGCCTTTATGCTTCATGACCGCCGCCCACTTGCCATCCGCCTGCTGAAGAACCATCGGCACAAAGATCAGCCGGCCGGCCTCGTCAAGCATGACGGCCGTTGCGCCTTCAGGCTTGACGTCGTCGGCAAGAGTCAGACTTCTTTCCACATAATCGTTGAATTGCCGGATCGGAATCGACTTATCGCCAGCTACGGCTTGAATCGAAAAGGCAATGAAGTCCGATACGGGATTAGCGCCAAGGGTGTTTATGCTCTTCGCGGCCACTTCGGCCGCGGCGCCGCCGGCTTTGGCAATCGAGACCATGATTTTGACATCCTTGGCATCGACTCCTAGCGACTCCGCAAGTCCGTCCACATCAATTAACCCTATCGGCAAGTGATAGGATGCCGTTTCGGTTTTCATGATGATTATCGCATTTGGCACCGAATCGGAGCTTTCCTTCAGGACGGAAGCCGGCCATTCGATTCGGTTTACGGCTTCCGAGCCGCTAATGTCTACGATTATATTCTGTGCAGCCGTCTCTTTGCCGACCAGCTTGTGGAAGGCTTGTTTGACGGCTTCCGCTGACATCGTCACATGCTGGCCGCTTTGACCGTCTGCCGATGTCTCCTTTCGGACGACCGCTCCGCCTCCGGTAATTTCAATGCCTCGCTCCGTCTCAATCAGCATAGGTCCGCCCGATGGGTTCGGGATATACGACCCCGTATCCAATTGCAGGCCGGATCCTATCTTGAAGCTGATGGATTTGGCCGCTTCCACGTTACCCGCAAGATCCGAAGAACGGTAATGTAGCGTGTATTGTCCTTTCTTCTCGAAGACAACTTGAGTCGTGTACGGCAGCCAGGTCGCGCCGCCATCCAGGCTATATTCCGTCCGGTCCACGGCCACGTTATCGGCAGCGGTTAATGTAACGGTCACCTGATTATACTCGCCGTTCAGGCCGTCCGGTGCAACCGGCGACAGGGACGCGGTCGTCACCGGCGCGACAATATCGGCATCGCCCAGATAGGTAAGCGTATATGCTCCTGCAGCCCCCTCAAAGTAGAGCACGCCGCCCTCTTCGCCGACGGAACCGAATGTATCCGCGCCGCCCTCGGATATTTTCCAGGATCCCGCTTCCAGATCCGTAACCACGAATTGCAGGTTCGTATCGTCGCCGGGAACCGTCAGCGTCACAGCTCCGTCAAGACGATTGCCGTCTTTGCTGAACCATACCGCATTGCCTGCAACCTTCGCCCCGACCATCCGCTCCGAATCCAGCTTCTGCGTGACGAGCGGAGTCGTGCCAGTGTCCATGACCTGCATGACGTTCAGGAAATAATCGGTCTCCGCAGGAGCATCCGGCGAGATTTGCACGCGCCATGCTCCCGGTTCAGCCGTGGTTTCATTCGGCAGCCTGTTGACGAAGTTCGGAAAATTCGTGCCAAATACTTCGAATTCTCGCCCTGGTCCTCCTACCTTCTCAATTGTCGTATTGTCGGCCGCAGGCAGCAGCGTCTCATTGACCAGCTTGCCGTTATATCCGTCTTCACTGCGTTTAATCGTTGTTGTATTTCCGCTTACCGTAGGCTCCTCGATACTGTGCAGCAACCAATATTTCTTGAAGTTCGGATCGGCAGCCGCGACTTTGTCGTATACGATCATCGCCGCCGGGTGCTGCTCATTCTTCAGGTTCAGGAACACGAAGGAACGCATGGACTGCTTCACCTTCGATGTATAGGCAGTCGTCAGATCGCCTTTAATATAGCTGAAGTTAGGCTCTGTCGCATCCGGGCCGAACTGTTGTCCGACCACCCTGCCCATGTAAGTATCTTCTCCGACCAGCTCTTCCAGCGTAACGGCATCGAAGCCATTGTTTGACATGCGTTGGCCGCCGTCGTTGATGATCTGTCTGCCCATCCAGGTTTTGACTTCATTTGGGTCGTAGACCAGCATCGTGTTGCTGGAGATCGACTGTTTATGGTAATTGACGTCATGATCGCTGCCGTAACCTCCGTTACCGCCCTCGTAAATACCCGAATTTTGGGCTAACGATCCTTTGTAGTAGATGGCAAAGTGACCAAAATCACGGTGCTGATGATTGGCGAAAAAGTGGCCGCCGACCTTCATTTCGGCAATAACCGCCGGCGCCGTTCGACTGACCGTTTCGGTATCCCATCCTGTCCTTGCGATCATCGTCCCGATCGGGTAGCCGAAATATTTGGTAAGCGGCAAGCTGTTATCCGATTGCGTCGGCAGACTCATATCGACGAACAGAATCTCGTTGATCGGATCGATCATGCCCGGTTTGTATTGACGCAAAAACTCATTTTGGAGATACGGATCTGCATAATACGAAGCTCCAAGCAGCAGCGTGCTCGGGTACCCCAAATACGAATCGCGCATTGCATAGATTGGCAAATGCGAATCGCCTGAACGCAAGAGCTGACCGTTCGGGAAGCGTTCATAAAGCGAACGGTAAAGTCTCGCCCCGGCTAGCTGCTCATCATAGATAGGGCCTAACCCCATCCGCCTGAAAATCCACGCTGCCCACAGCTCCGAGCTTATCTTGTTGGGGCCGTAAGAGTCCCCTTGGGAATGCATCTCGGCCAAAGCGGCGAAGTTGCTGGCAGGTATCAGTTCCTTGAACATCCGCAGTGCCGCAGTATTATACATGTACGGCTTCTCGTCGTAGATGGCTACTCCGCCGGCCAGCAAATTTTTCAGCAGCTGATCGCCGGTGCCGTGGCTGACAACCGAACCTTGATTGATCGGGGGATACCCGATTTCCATTTGCCCTGCGATAAATTCCATTTTGTTAATTATCGTTGTTTGCTCAGCTTCGGTTAACAACGGGTAACACCAGTCGTATACCATAGCAGCGGCGTTGATCGTCGGTCCTATTAGCCCATACTGATCCGCCCTTGTGAATTGAATCGTGTTCAAATTATTCAAGAGCATATTGATCGCTCTGCGCCCTCGCTCGGGATCGCCTTCAAGCAAATAGATCATGGCGTTCGCTTCAATCGCTTGCCGGACAGCCAGCAAGTAGTTGGTCTTATCCGTCGTTCCCGGCGGCAACGGCTCCAATGCGCCTTCGGGCAATGTCAATCCCAGATTAAGTCTCTCCCAGGTTACGCCGTCTACGGAAACATCGATGTCGAAGTAAGACTTTCGGGTTTCCCCCGCCAGCCAAGCGATGCCGACGGAGCCGACAGGCTGTACGGAGCCGAGATCGTAACTGATCCACTCGCCGTCGCCTTCGGCCGACCACCTCGACGCCGGATCCAGACTGCCGTCCAACGTCCAAGTTCCGGATGAGCCGCTGCTTACGGATACATTTTGCACTGTCACTTTGTTCGAAGCACCGGATACGGAGTCATAAATTTCCGTTTCGACAATGGAATTCCACAAGCTGCCCGAGCTGCTGCCGTGACCGACGATTCTCACATGCCGGGTGTTCTGCAGCTCCGGCAAGCTGTACCTCTCGATCGCCGATGTCGTTCCGCTCGATTTGCCGCTGAAGGCTGCGCTTTCGCTCGTTGCCAGCACTTTATTCCATACGGCGTTCAGCGGTCCTCCCGGCGCAACCTTCGCCTTCAGCACCGGAATGTCGCCCGCTCTTACATATAAGCGGGGATGCTCGGCGGGAGGCTTCGGGATCGTCTCCAAAGTCGCCGTAACCGCTGCCGGCATTCGAATGTCTGCGCGTTTCAGGTCCGCATCGAACAAGGTGGCCGGATAATTGCTCGTTATATAGCTGCTGTGCGTAGCCCGGATCATATAACGGTCCGCCACCAGCGGTGCCGGGAACGTAAAGCTGCCGTCCGCCGCCGTAACCGTATTCCCCAGAGATACGCTGTAATTCGTATCCCCCTCCTCATACACGTTCAGCGTAACACCGGAAAGCTTGACGCCTGTCGCCGCGTCCGATGCCGTTCCGCTAATGCTGTATTTGTTAAAGGCCGTGTCGGCAGACAATTGAATATTCACATCCGAAGCATCGCTGTCCGTCAAAGTAACGGAAGCCGTCCCGCTTAGGTATCCGGCCTTGACAGCTCTGACTACATAGTCCCCGCTGGCCGGTGCGATTAAGCTATAGGTACCGTTCGCCGATGTTTGCGCGGTCGCCAGCGGTGTTGCAAAGGCAGAATCCGCAGCAGCGTATAAGCTTACCGGTACTAACCCGAGCGGCTCCCCCACCGTGTTTTCCACTATACCGTTAACAGCCAATACCTGCTTAATCGTCACATCGTCGATATGGAAGGAGCCCGAATTCGAACCAGTCGCGATTACAATCTGATCGATGCTCGTCATGCCTTCCGTCATGAGTGGCTTGCCCTGCATGGCAATCGTCTTGGGACCGATCCTTGTAATGCCCGGGACCAGTCCGGGAGCATGGGTAACTTCCAGCATATCGCTAGTTAAATAGGCATCGAAGCTGCCCGCATCCAGGTTAAGCTCCAGCCTCATCGTATACCAGACGTTCTCGGAGATGGCATATGACGAATTGGGAATGAACTGTCCGACAAAAGGATCCGGATTGTCCTTAATGCTGAAGCGGGTCGCACCGTTCGGCAACAGAAGGAATTGAACGGCCGGCTTCACTGCCGTATCGCTTCCCGCCTTGCCGTTCAACTTGAAATTGAGCACGGGAAAGGCATTCGTCGCATCCTTCTTCAGCATGTACTTTGTTTCCACGACAAGCTTGCCGCTTGTTTTGGGCGTGAACGTTTTCGTTACCGCAACGCCGTCATTGCCGGAGTTGGTGTCTTTCAGCTCCAGCGTCTTATTCCCGGTTCCTGCCGGGTCGCTGACCAGAGCGGTGCCTCCCGTCCCGGTAACTACATAGCCTGCGGGCGCTGCTCCCGTCTGCTCCGCATCGAATCCATCAAATATGGGAAACGCCTTGTTGGCCGGGTTTGCTTGCAATTGAATATCCACATTGACGGCATCATTCACCGTCAACGTAACAGAAGCCGTGCCGCTTAAGTATCCTTTTTTGACGGCCCTGACCACATAAACTCCGCTGGCCGGCGCTGCCAGGCTATAAGTACCATCCGCCAATGTTTGCGCGGTTGCCAGCGGTGTTGCGAAGGCTGTATCCGCAGCGGCATACAAGCTTACCGGAACTAAACCCCAAGCTTCTCCATCCGTATTATCCACTTTTCCTTTAACAGCCAATATCGGTTCGATCTTCACATCGTCGATGTGGAAGGAGCCCGAATTCGAACCTGTTGCGATTACAAGCTGATCGATGCTCGTAAGGCCTGTCGTCATGAGCGGCTTGCCGAGCATGGCAATCGTCTTCGGACCAACCCTTGTAGTCCCTCCCACTAACGTGGCAACATGGGTGGCTTCCAGCATATCGCTTGTTAAATAGGCATCGAAGCTGCCCGCGTCCAGATCCAGCTCCAGCCTCATCGTATACCAGGCGTTCTCGGAGATACCGTATGACGAATTGGGAATGAATTGACTGGTGAAATTAGGATTATCCGTAATCGTGAACCGGGTTGATCCGTTGGGTAACAGGAGGAAATTAACTACCGGCTTCGCCGTCGCTCCCGCCTTGCCATTCAGTTTGAAGTTGAGCACGGGAAACAGGTTTGTCGCATCTTTCTTCAGCATGTACTTCGTTTCTACAAGAAGCTTGCCGCCTGTTTTAGGCGCGAACGTTTTCGTTGCCGTTACGCCGTCATTGCCCGGGTCAATGTCCTTCAGCTCCATCGACTTGTTCCCGGTCCCAGCCGGGTCGCTGACAAAAGCGGTGCCTCCCGATCCGGTAATCACATAGCCAGCAGGAGCCGCTCCCGTCTGCTCCACATCGAACGCATCAGACACAGGCAGCTCCGAAACAGCGGCTTCAGCTCTTCGCGGAACCAAACCGAACAATAGGCTCCCTACCAGAACCAAACATAACATCAATGAAATCCGACTTCTGCCGCGTTTGCTTAAAAAAACATGCATGATTTTCACCCTTTCTTCAGGAGCGAAGCTCCCCTCTTTCTGATAACCGCCCAAATCGCTCGAATGCTCTTATGATTCGCAAAGTCGATTCACCTGTTTGGTCAAAGCTTCGCGCACGGTCCTGCTACCCCCTTTCATCAGAAGCTGTTTCAAAAAGGTATTCGCTTTTTAGCCAGGTTCTATGTATGCGTTTTCATTTTGTTGTTGCCGGCTATCGCCATCGTAATGCCGCTCACGGGCAGGAGTAAATCAACAGTACTTAACGATCTTCAACTAACTTCAGGTTTTCTGATAAAAATACCAGCTTTCGCAAAAACGACTATGCGGAAAAATGAGAAAAAGCGATACCCGGGGGATAATCCCTGGGACAAGTGAATGAACTATATAGCCAAGAGGCCGGCACCGGCCAGTGGAATTATTGGGGCGACAACATGGACCTTTATCTGGTGAAGGCATTCGTTCAAGCCATTAGGCAAGGAGAACAAGTCCCGAGCAGCGGAGAAGACGGAATGCGTTCGGCAGCCGTCGCTTTGGCTGGTTATCAGTCGATCGAAACGGGCCATCCCGTTAAACTTTTTAATTAGGTCCCCCTTCAAAGGCGCGACCACCGTTATGGGAGCATTGGGACGGGATCAAGAAGGACACGGCCTTCCGGAATGGACATGACGGTGGTTATGCCGCCGAATACGGTTTACGTACTAATTTCGAAAAAATGGGCCATGCGCACGGCGCATGGCTCCATATGTCCTTCGTTATTTCAAGCTGTAACGGAACATCTCCTCGAACAACACGAAGTGACTGTCCAATATCTCATCCGGCGTCAGCTTCACGCCAGGACCGTCCAGTCCCATGTTCGACTCGAAGGTCAAGCTCATTCCCCCGCAGACATGATGAATCGCGGATGTCAAATTAAATGAAGGAACAGGATAATGACCTTCGTCCTCTTGTACCAGATTCCGTTCCGCGAACGGAATTCCATTCTCCGCATAAGTCTTTGCCAGCATGCCGTTAAATTCCTGATGTTTGTTCGCGATGTACAGCGGCAAATAAGGGATCGTCGTGAAATGAACCTCGCTGTTGGCGCCGCCATGCAGCAGAACGGAGAAATCGATGGCCTCGCGATCCGCGAGCGCAAGCAACGCGCTTGTTTCCTTTGCCATGGGGGCAAAAAAATTGTCATGCATGATGTTCACGCCGTCATCGTTAAAGTAGGAGCCCAAAAACTCCGAAGCGTCTTTAATGGGATGAACCGCCTTGCATTCCGGCCACTTGCATAACGTGCCGTCCTTCCATGACCCTTGCATATAATAGACAAATTTCTCGTAGGGGACATCGATCAAAGTGTCGACAGGCAGCCTCGCTCGCCCGTCGGGATTCATGCACGGAACGAGAAGAAGACGGAATCGATGGGCATTCTCCATCAAATAATCATAACGTTTGCCCCGATAATCAGCCCCCGTTTCGAGAACGCGAATGAGGTTCATAACGGCCGCGATCCCTTCCAGCTCACCTCCATGGATGCCGCCGACGATCAACAGGACGGGCTTCGCATCCTTCTCCTTCCTGGCATAGAACGCCGGATTGCCGGCCCCGCACGCGGAGCTGTAATTCGCTTGTCTCTGAAAATCTTCTTTCATACCGTATTCGACGATCGGTATGTCTCTTCCGCCAGCCGATGTTGCGAGTGTACGGACAGCGCCCCGCATGACTTGGTCCATTCCTTCCTCGATATCCTGCAGCCTGCTTTTCCAAAATGGCGTTGCCACCTGCAACTCTCCCTTCGAATCTTCCTGGTTTCATCGTTTTCGTCCGGCCGCAACCTGCATTTCCTTAACTCACGACCATGGATTATCTCGGCGTCAGCCTGTGGTAATGCTCTAGCGAGACCTGACCCTGCAGCGTCTCTCCCGCCGCGAACCGTCCCAGCTCATCGACGATGAACTCGCAGAGCTCGCGCTTGAGCAATCCATGATAGCCGCCGATATGCGGCAGGCACAGTACGTTAGGCATGGTCAGAAACTCGTGGTCTGCCGGAAGCGGCTCCTGATCGTACACATCCAGCGCGGCCGAGATCCGGCCCGTCCGCAGTTCGGCCGCAAGAGCCTCCTCGCTCACGATCGGACCGCGCGCCGTGTTGACGAAGAGCCCGCCGTCACGCAGACGACGCAGTTGCTCCGCGCCGATCATCCCCTGCGTACGCGGCGTCCAGGTGTTGTGCAGCGAGACGATGTCGCTTCGTTCGAACAGTTCATTCAACCCGCAAAGCTCCACGCCAAGCGCTTCTGCTTCCGGAGTCGGGCAATAGCCGGAGTATAACAGAATTGTCGTACCGAAAGGTTTAAGCATCCGAATAACCTGCTTGGAAATCTCGCCATAACCAACCAAACCTATAACTCTTCGAGACACGCCGAGCACCGTTTCTCTATTGTTGACGCTCCACTGTCCTTGCTTAAGTCTTGCGGTGTAGCCTGCATGGTTCCAGGCCCCCGCGAACATCAGGGAAACCGTACACTCCGCAGTGGAGTGCGCCAGCACTTTATTGGCCGACGTTACCTTAATGGGGGTCGCGAACATATCCTCGCCAACAATGGATGCCACGCTGCCGGCTCCGTGACCGATGAACTTCAGCTTGTGGGCTCCGGCCAGAACCTCCGGCGTAAAATATGGCGAGCCCCACGAAGTGATGCACGCATCGTAGTCGCCAATCCGCTCGGCCAGTTGCTCGCTGGCAAACCTTTCATCCATCGGAACAAAATCCACCTTGGAAATACGTTTCAGCTTGTCCAGCACCCGATCTTGCCAGAACATCTCGCGGAGACCGGCATCGGCGATCGTCACTAAAGTTTTCATTCTGCAGCACCTCGATTCCCTTCCATTAGGAGAAATCTATTCATATAAGCCGTATAGCTCGGAAAAATAACCTCGGGCTCCATGCCGGGGACTTGCAGTTCGCTCCGCCATTTTGTCTCCCATTCCAGCGAATAATAGCCGGCATATCCGGCTTGCTCCAGCAGCCGAATGATGGACGAAAGCGGAATGCGTCCCTCGCCGACCTTCGTATACTTCCAATTCGTCATCATGGGGTCATCTTCGGGAATTCCGTCCTTGATATGAACATGAACGCACTGCGCTCCGAGCAGCGCGATCGTGTCGGCAGGTTTCTCCCCTTCTTCGAGAGGATGGATGACATCATAGATAACCTTGCAATTCCGCCGGCTTACATGATCCAGCAGCTTGCGCAGGCTTCGGCCCGTAGCGTATTCATTATGTGTTTCAATCCATACTTGAACGCCGTAGTCGGCCGAATAATCGCATGCTTGCTGAAGCCGGCTAACCAGATTCTCGTAAGGAATATCCGGAACCGCCTGGTCTCTCCGAGTGGTGAAATATCCCAGGAAAACGCGAACTCCCTGCGCTCCCAAATCACGAGCCAGCTCCACAACTTCCTTAAAATGACGGAATTGCTCCTCATCGCCGTCCCTGCCCGTGAAGCATACGCTGGAGCCGATATTGGTAATGGTCAGCCCCGCCGTCTTCACGGCTTGAAGAGCTTGCAGCCGTTCATGCGGCGCAAGCCCCGTATGGATGGACCAGGCTTCGCCTTCCCTGAGCTCCAGACCTTGAAATCCGAGCTCTTTCGCCACACCGACGATTTCTTCCATCGTCCAGCCCTCGCAAGGGATCGTACTGAAAGCCAGGCGTTGCATATTGCTCCCTCCTATTGCTGCTCGAATATGGAATGCTTATCTTCATTATGGCATTCGTGGTTCGAGGTCGCTTTCCTTTTTCCGCGAATTCTTTGAACAATTACGCGATTCCGTGTATCTTAGGGTAAGAGAGAATGACAGGATGGATTCCGTTCGGGGAGGAAACGATGCAAGAGGACCTGGATTATCCGATTTATGCGTATAAGGAAATGCTGGATGAACAATTTCCGTTCAAAATAGAACGACGCAACCGTGCAAATATGAATACAATTCTGCATGCGCATGAGCATTTGCAGCTCTGTTACATGATGTCCGGCAGCTGTCTGCACTTCGCGGCTGGTCGACACTTTGTGCTGACCAAGGGCGATCTCTTCTCGATCCCCCCTTATCAGGAGCATCGGCTGGACCCGAGGGATGACATGGACTTTGTGATGATCCAGGTCGATTTCATGCCTCATGCTGTCAATGAGAACCTGCGAGATATGACGGGGATGCAGACATTCGTAGACTTCGCTTATATTCGTCCGCTCATCTCGGAATCGGATCTTATGCCCAAGCTTTCGTTGCCTCCGGCTACCCAAACCATCGTGGAAAGCCTCCTGGACACGCTTCTGACCGAATGGGAGGAACGCGAGGAAGGTTACCGCTTGGCCATTAAGGCAGAGCTATTAAGACTGCTTGTCATTACCGGCAGGCAATACAAACGATATGTCGGGACTGAGGGACAGCAGGAGCGCCAGAAGGTTGTCCAGCACCGGGAAGCCTTCTATGAGGCCATCGCCTATATGCAAACTCATTACCATGAGGATCTTCACCTGGAGGATGTCGCCGCCAAAGCGTTAATGGCCCCTTCGTACTTCAGTTACATGCTGAAGCTGATTCGCGGCAAGTCTTATATCGAGCTGCTTTCGTCCATCCGCATGCAGGCTTCCCTGGTGCTGTTAACCGAGACCGGTCTGAGCATATCCGAAATCGCCATGCGAGTGGGCTATAACCATATCAGCCACTTCAATCGCACCTTCAAGAAGCATACAGGCATTACGCCGGGCGACTATCGCAAGTCGGGATCCGGCTCGTTGACGCCTTGACCGCGAAAGTTTCGTCGACCGCATCGTTTCCTGAAAAACATCCTTTTGGGAATGCCTCCGTCACTTAATCGCGTAAGCATCGATAATTTGGGGGATTGCAAGTGATATCGTGCATGATTTATCTTTTGCAATGAAACAGAAGAACGAACCATTTGAGGTATGGATCCTGCAACTTCTAAATGAGAGTGAGGAAACTAAAGAAGAATATCGACGATTACATTCGCTTTTACAATTACGAACGGTTACAGGCAAAACTAAACGGCCTCAGTCCCATGGAATTCAGGACGAAGGCCGCTTAACTAACTTTTATTTTTTGTACTTTCAACTTGACGGGGGTCAGTTCAGGACTATCCCCGCACCGCCATTTTTTGAACTATAACCCCTCAAATGTTCTATCGATTGTTAGTTCCTTTCCGACTCCCGCTTCACCTTCTCGATCGTCGAAGCCAGAAACGCGAGGGCGAGGCCTTGGCCCCAGCCCTGAGCCCACTTGCGGTCGATGCCGAGGTAGCCGGCAATGTCGTTCATGACGGCGGTGCCGCCGGATACATTGCGAACGCGGCCGTTGTCAGAGATGTTGTCGAGAACGCCTTCCAGCGCCTTCTGAACGTATTTGCCATGCAACGTATTGCCTTGAGTAATCATTGCCGCCGCAATTCCTGCCGTAGCCGATACTTCGCCGTAAGCTTCCGAATAGTCTAAAACGGTGCCCCAGAGACCGTCATCCTTCTGCAGCTTCTTGATTGCCGCCAGCTGATCGCGGAGCGCGCTCCAGATATGCATCATCGGAGGATAGAGATATGCCTCCGGCAATATTTTCGCCGCTCTGGACATCGTGTAGGCCGCCCATGCATTCGCCCGCGCCCAATAGATGCCGGACATATGGTCCTGCTTGATATTGTTGTACCCGTGATACCAGAGGGCATCGTTCTCGTCTTGCAAGTAGTTGATGTGCCAATAGAACTGGTGCAGCGCGTCGTCTACGAGATGTTTTTTGTCGAACATGATACCCGCGCGCAGCATAAAGTACGCCGCCATAAACAACGTGTCTGCCCAGCATTGCTCGGGAAAATCGTTGTTGGCCGATACCGTGTGCTGAAGAACCCGGTCGCCGAAACGAAGCGCCTTGTTCTCCAGGTAATCCAGCTTGCTGTTAATCAGCTCCAGGTATCGGTCGTCCTTCGTCTGCTCGTACAGCGTGAGCAGCATATGTCCGATCGCGCAAGAATTGACCGTCCAGACGGGAAGACCCGCTTCGATGTATTCGTCCACCCAAGCGATCATCCGGTCCAGATAAGCCTGGTCGCCCGTCACCTCGTAGAGACGGCTGACGCCATAGTAGGCAACGCCGCCCGGCCAATCCCAAGTGAGGTCCATATTAAACGTATACTCTGCAACCTTTGCGGCTACCTGCTTTAATTCGCTTTCTTTGGCGTTAATTCTCATCTCCGTCATCCCCCTCAAATAATAACATTGCCACATGACGTCCGTTATCCTTGAAGCTTTATGATCCAGACATCTCTTCCGCCAAGCTCGGCCGAGCCGCCCAGCTCGCGACCAGACAACAGCTCGACGCCGGAACGGTTGCCCAGATTCACTTGAGCCGCATCAGCGTTATGGTTCAGCACAAACAGATAGGACTGCCCGTCTTTGGAACGTACCGTCGTCTCCACGCCATCCGGCACGGACGGGATAGGCGGCGCTATACCGCGGTCTGTGCACAACTGGGTCAACCAATCCTGCAGGAACAAAGCCTCCGGGCTTGTTGCCATATACCAGGCTTCGCCCGCTCCGAACTTGTTGACCGTAAGCGCCGGCATGCCTGCATAGAAGTCATCGCCATAGACAGCCTTCACCTCCGCACCTTCGGAGTGAATGAGGTCGCAGATCAAAGCGCATTCGTATTCCTGCTTCAAGCCAGCAGCGCCGTCTGCTGGTATTATCCTGTTGCTCTGACTTGGCAGCAACGCGTCGATCTCTTCGGCCCAGATGCCCAGCAGCTTTCTCAATTCGCCCGGATAACCGCCCGTTTTCACCCGGTCGTTTTCATCGACAATGCCGCTAAAGAAGGTCGTGATTAACGTACCGCCATTCTGAGTAAATTGCTCCAGCTTGGCGGCAACGCCTTGCTTCACCATATACAGGACAGGAGCAATGACCAGATCGTATCCGCTTAGATCGGCTTCCACGCTGACGACATCCACTGCGATACCTGCGCGATACAGCGCATCGTAAAATTTATGCGCTTCATCTACATAACGCAGCGCGATCGTCGGACCGCTGGACATCTCGACCGCCCACCAGTTCTCCCAATCGAACAGAATGGCGACCTTCGCTTCCACGCGGGCATCCAGCAAAGTTTCGCCGAGCTCACCAAGCTCCGCGCCAAGCTGCGCGCATTCGCGGAATACGCGTGTATGCTCGTGGCCGACATGTTCGATGACGGCACCATGATACTTCTCGCAGGCGCCGATGGAGCGGCGAAGCTGGAAAAACAAAATCGTATCCGCGCCTCTCGCTACTGCTTGGTAGCTCCACAGACGCATGACGCCAGGACGCTTTAACGAGTTGTAAGGCTGCCAGTTCTGCTGGCTTGGCGTCTGCTCCATAAGCATAAAAGGCTGGCCGTCCTTCAGTCCGCGCATGAGATCATGCATCATGCCCGTGTAGCTGTGCGGCGTATCGAATCTTGGATAGTTGTCCCAAGACACCACGTCCATATGCTTCGCCCATTTGTGATAATCGAGTTTTTTGAACGCACCCATCAGGTTGGTCGTGACGGGGATATCCGGCGTATGTTTCTTGACGGCGTCGTACTCCAGCTTGTAGCAATCCAGCAGGCTGTCTGAATGGAAGCGAATATAGTCCAGCGAGATGCCTTGGAAATTCGTCTCCGTTCGTCCGTTAGCTCCCTGCCATTCCTCGCTGCGTCCGCTAGGCAAAACAATGTCTTCCCAGTCGTGGAAAGTATGACCCCAGAATCCGGTATTCCAAGCGCGATTTAATGCTTCTAGCGTGCCGTAGCGCGCCTTCGCCCATTCGCGGAACGCTGCTTCGCAGTTATCGCAATAACAATTGCCGGCGCCGCCGTATTCGTTGTTTATATGCCAAATCAGAAGTGCCGGATGATCCTTGTAGCGCTCCGCCAGCTTCTCCGCCATGCGGGCCGAATATTTGCGGAAGGTCGGACTGTTCGGGCAAGAGTTATGGCGGCCGCCGAACTTCCGCTTGTTGCCGTTAAAGTCGACTTGCAGCACATCCGGATATTTGCGCGCCATCCACGCTGGATGCGCGGCTGTGCTCGTTGCGAGGCAGACGCCTACTCCATTCGCATGGAGCTTGTCCATCATCTCGTCGAGCCAGCCGAAATCGTAAGTATCTTCATCGGGCTGATTTTTCGCCCAAGCGAATACGTTAAGTGTCGAAACATCTATGCCTGCAAGTTTGAACAGACGCAAGTCCTCGTCCCAAACTTCTTTTTCCCATTGATCGGGATTATAATCGCCGCCATACCAAATTTTCGGTTTTTTCGCGCTGATCATCTTGTCACTCCTCGAAATATATGATAAAACCGCAGTATACATCTCCATTGTAAAACTTTCATATTTATGATCCCATATAAAAAAATCGAATATTCATATAAGAATATGGAGGTTTGATCATGAAACGACGCATCGTTCCCGCATCTCCGGCGGAATTGCTGCCTCTGCAGATTGAATCTATTGGAGCAAGCCCCGAGCAAGAAGCCATTGACAGGCCGAACGGCTATCCTTATTTCCACTGGCTGCTGACGATTGAGGGAGAAGGAGAGCTTTCGGTGAACGGTCACACGTGGAAAATGACGCGGCGCACCGGCGTGCTGATGACTCCCGGAACGCCACATCGGTACGAAGCGAAAAACGGGGCCTGGCATTCGGGGTTCGTCACCTTTCATGGAAGCATGGCGGCAAGCTTCATTCAATCGTTCGGATGGAGCAGCGCGGAACGTTTTCAATGGGATGACGGCGACGACCGGATCTCGCAGTTTTTGGCGGATATGCTGGCCCTAGCCGAAACTGGGGGCGATCCCTCCGGCTTGCAGCTGTCTTCGGATTTGTACCGATTTCTCACGCTGCTCAAGACGGATGCGCGTACCGATAACCGTCCATCCATCACAAAGCGGCTGGAGCGAATCCAACTGCTGCTGGATTGGCTCGAGACGGAGTTCCCGGATCCCGGCATCGGATTGACGGAGATGGCAGCCATGCTGGATATCGGTGAGCGCCAGCTGAACGAAAAGTTCCGGGAGCTGTTCGGCCAGACGGCGTATGCTTATCTGATTCAATTGCGAATTCGTAAAGCGAAAGAATGGCTGCCCTCCCGAACAGACTGGACCATTCGCAGAATCGGGGAAGCCGTGGGCTTCCGCGATGCGAGCCACTTCGTGGCGACGTTTCGCAGGAAGGAAGGCATGACGCCGGAAACGTACCGCAGGCTGTATGGCACTTGGCCGGTGACGTGAGTAATGTAGGCTTTATTGGGCTCGTGGCGTGAGCAATGTAGGCTATACGAAACTTGGCCCGTGACGTGAGCAAAGTAGGCTCTACGAAACTCGGCTCGTGCCGTGAGCATTATAGGCTCTGCGAAATTTGAACGGTGACGTGAGTAAGATTAGTCTCCAACGCTGATTCAAAGCAGCCAACGAAGCTGCACCCCTTTGTTGGCCAGAAATAAAATCCGCCACCGCAACATTACCGGCTTCCACACGTTATTAGTATTGCGGGTGGAATTTTTTTCTATAGGAGGGAGACTGCTTCATTGAACAGACCTATTTATTCGCTCATGGCTGCAATCATCGTCCTTGTTAGTGTCACAGCCTGTACGGTACAAAATAACGTTCAAGAACAGGCCGTTGAAATGACTGATAATAGTGGAAATGAGAAAGACATCGTCAAGTTCGAGGTTGAAAAAGAGATTAATGACATGTCGGGTCAGGATATAAATCGCGAAAACATTTTAGGACAGACGGGCGTGTTAAAGGAAACGAACGAAAGTTCGCCAAAAGGGGCCCAATTTACCTATTTGTATACAGACGAAGCAGGCGAAGAAGAAATACTGCTTGAGCTTTACGCAAGATATATCGATGAGATTGATCTGGATGAGGATGGCATAACAGAGCTAGTCGTTCTTATGCCGGGGCCGCTCATGTCTGCAAGAATATACGATCTTGTAAATGGAAAGATATCGTATATTGATGTTAATGAGGTACTGGGGAGCAATTGGTCATCCAGCTTAAACGGCGTGGGTAATGTCAAACGCGAATATCTTAAAGATATACAAGCCGGTTTCGAAAATGAGGATGGAAGCTCAAGAATAGAGGTTTATTCATTCAAAGATTTGCAGCCTATTTATATCGCCCCTCTCTCCGATGTAAAAATGTAACGGTTGAGCAATCTTACAGACATCAGGAAGCTGTCGATTAACAGTGCATAGGTGAAACTGCTGGCAACTGTCCTTTAAGAAATGAACTGGAACTACTTCTACTTTTACGGAAATGAAAAGCGTTATTTCAGCAAAAAGCAAAGTTTCGCGATTCTAATGGAACTGACAGCCCTTATGATGGCCCAAAGTCCGCGTTTTGCCTAGATTTCTCACGAATAAAGTCGCAGGGTTCCGTTAGATTTTAAAATCACGCCAAACGATCAAAATAAGAGCTCTCACTTCCGTTTGCAGGGTGGCGATGTTCAATTGTAGCTCCATCTCCAGCTTTGCACACATTGGATCGACAGTCTCATCAGATAATCATGCAATATAGTGATTCGCAGATATCAATACAGTCGTGTATGTCCGCACCGAAAAACATTCCTCATCGCCCACCTATCTGCTTGCATTGACCGCTATCTCAGTCGTGTCCCTCCAACAAACATTGCATCGCATGTTTGGATCCTTATCTCCATTACTCTGTTGATTCGTTCAAGAGCTAACTATCGGCGCTCCTCCACTGATGAATATCCCCCTAACTCAGAAGATTCGTTCTAAAGCTAACTATCGGCGCTCCACCTTTGATCAATATCCCCTCTATTCAGGACAAGTTAATACGCAATCTATTCTGAATAGAGGTGGATACCGTTCAGAGGGAAGTGCGGACGATCGATTTAAATCGGGTACCAGCATAGTTAGAAGAATTTCCTGAGTAGATGGGATATCGTTCAAAGGGAAATGCGGACGCTCGCTTTAATTCGGGCACCTGCAAAGTTAGGGGACTTTCCCTGAGTAGGTGGGATACCGTTCAAAGGAAAGCTAGGATGACTACTTCAACTCGGGTATCAGCAACGTTTGGGAGTTTCCCTGAATAAAGGGGATACCGTTCAAAGGGAATTGAGGACGACGGCTTCAACTCGGGTACCAGCCTGGCTAAGGGATTTACCTGAGCAGAGGGGATATCGTTCCGAGGGATGCGTTTGGCCGGCCAAAGCCGCTCGGCCTAACAAAAACAAAACTGCCACAAGGCATAATAATAGCCTCGGGGCAGTCCTGCTGCGTTTAACGATAAGTAACCAGCATATCGATCGGATAACGACCGGCATTTCTGCCGTACAATGCAAGTCCGCCTTCCTTCGCCTCCAGCTCCAAAGTAAAGCTGCGGCTCCGGTTCAGCTTTGCAGCCAAAGCGCTCGGCACTTCTATTCTGCACAAATAACCATACGACCCTGCTTCATCCAGTTTGTTCGATTCCGACTGATAATGCCACGATAACACGCCTCTGCTGTCCGCAGGATCGTCAGGCAAGTAAATACTGTCTACTTTCACTCCGTCTATGATAACGTTGACCGTTGAGTCGTGCCTTACCGCATCCGTCATGTAATACGTATTGGGGTTGCGCTCCGTATTGGCATCCGCGCCAAGCATAAAGGACAGGTCGGGGCGTTTGTATTCTCCGCCTTCGATATTCCGTGCCAACAATCGCTTTGCACTGGCTTCGAACAGGATCTCCATGTGGCCGATGACGGACTGCTCGTTATGGTCAGGCAACTGAACGTTATAGACGAAACGTCCTGTCGGACCGCCATTTGCCTTCTGTCCTTGAATCGCATTCCATTGATAAGCCCAGTCGTGTTCTGTAAATGCAGGAACCGGCACGTTTACAACCCCGCCTTCTAAGCCGTACGATTGCCCGTCAGCGCTGCCGCTCCGAACGTCGAACGTCGTAAAGTTGCGCATAACAGTCTCACCGCTCGCGGTTTGAAGCCGGAAGGCAAGCACCGCAACCGCATCCTGCTTAGGAAGCGTGAGCTGCAACGATTGCAGTGGAGACACGCCGTAGCCGTTCCATTCCAGCAACATTTTTCCTTGATCCGCAACGACTCTGGTTCCCAATTGGTCGTACCAGAGCTCCCAATTCAACTGCAGCTCCTGTCCGAAATACCGATCGGAGTAACTGGAGCGAAGCAAAGGAACTGCGACGGTTGCTCCGGCATTGACGGTTTGGCAAGGCGGCGCATCGATGACGATGAAATCCGGGGCATGCAGGTCGGCGATCGTCATGCCGGGCACGAACCATTCGTAGCCGAATTTTTTGTCCGTTCCGTCCAGCCGGTAGTAGCCGTTGAATTCGTTGGTAACATCCCGGAATTCAGTAAATACAAAGCCGCAAAGTTTGTCGTGCCTGCGGAATTCATTCATCATATAACGATAATGCCAAGCCAGGTCGCTGTCACCCGCTCCTCCTTCGATCCCCCACACATTACCGCATTCGCTGTTCATTAATGGTGCGTCGGTCTGCACATTGCCGCCAATATAATTGAAAGGGGAGCCGGGGAATGTCTTGTCCACAACGTCCTGAAGATGTTCTCGCAATTCCTTGTAACCATTAATATAGAAGTGCCAAGTATTAATATCCGACTCCACATGGTCAAAAAGCGTCGCCGAATTGTCCTCGATAATGCGGGTTGGGTCAAGCTTTTTTGCCCATTGATAGATTTCCCGAACCCAGTTTTGCGTCTCCGGCAAGTAGTTGCTTGGATGCAACTGATCGCTGGACAGACCGACTTGATCGCTATTGGTCTTGAGCCCCCATGTTTCGTTAAACATAACCCAGGAGAAGATCGAAGGGTGATTGTAATCCCGCTCGATGACCTCCCTTGCTTCGCTTACATAGGACGCGCGAGCACTCTCGTCCGGATTCCCCCAGAAGCAAGGCATATCCTCCATCACGAGAATACCGAGCTTGTCGGCCCAGTACAGCTTGCGCGGCTCCTCCGGCTTAATATGAATGCGTACGAAATTAAGACCGAGACGCTTCATCATATAAATCTCGTTCTCCATCTCTTCGTCGGTAGGATACGTAAAATATCCCGTCGGGTGGTATGATTGATCCAATGTCCCGTTTAAGTAAATAGGTTTGCCGTTGAGCGTGATCCAGCGATATTGCCGCTCGCCGACAAGCGCCGTACCGATTTCCCGAATGCCGAAGTACGTGCTTACGATATCACGACCGCCGGAACCAGCCTCCAACACAATCTCGCCCTCGTACAGATTCGGTTCTTCCGGAGACCACAATCTTGGCTGATCGACGTTGAAGGAAGTCACAATCTCGTTTACGCCTTCGACCAATTGCATGGGGATGACATGCCGGACTTCGCCTTCGGCAAATGAAAACGATAACGTCGCAGGACCAGCTTGCCGGGCATGGACAGTTGCGGCCACCTCGATGGTTCCGTCAATCCCCGTTGCGAACCTGGCGTGATGAATAAAGTCCGACGGACGGGCCTCCAGCCAGACCGGCTGCCAGATTCCTCGAATTTCTCCGTAGCCCTGCTTCCCCCGCGCTTGATAATCGCGGTCGTTATCCTCCGCCCTTACGACGATTCGGTTTGCCGCATCCCGCTTCCAGACATCCGTTACATCGAATTCGAAGGTGCCGTATCCTCCTTCGTGCGAGCCGACCAACGACTCATTGATCCATACATCGCAGGAATAATCCACCGCGCCGAAACGAAGAAACACACGGTCGTTGGCATAGGCCGGCGACCAGCTTGCGTCTCGGCAATACCAGCCAATTCCCTTCTCCTGGCTGCCAATGCCGGAGAGCGGACTTGCCCACGAGAAAGGCACCGTGATCGTCGATGTATAGGGATCCGCAGACCAGCGATACCACTGCTCGGTCTTGCCGGCATTTTCCCGGTCGAATTGAAATTGCCAGGCTCCGTTCAAATTCAACCAGTCTCGGCGCTGCCAGTCGGGACGCGGATATTCCGGGCGAGGCATAGCTGCATTTTTCGTAGTTGCTAGTGACGTAGACAAACGGCACACAACCTTTCAATAGTTTTTGGAGGCGCTTTCGTCAATCATATTAGCATCAATATAGCATAATCACAATATACATTGCAATAATATAATACTTGCAAAAATCATGTGCAATCGTTTATTATCCATGTACAATCTTTTAGAAGAATCCGAGATCACTTTAGATAAACGGTTGTCGGGAGGGGAGATCGATATGGTAGATATAAGGCAAGAGGTTCTGCGGTATCCTGCCTCGAGGATTACGGATGTTGCGAAGGCATTATCCGGGGATTTGCGCGTTCGCATTCTCGAAGCCATAGGTTCCGATCAGATGAGCGTGACGCAACTGGCTCAAGCATTAGGCGTCGCTCAGCCGACCGTTTCCATTAATATTCAAATTCTGGAGCAAGCCGGGCTGATCGTTACCTCGCAAGGCTCCAACCGCGAAAAGTTATGCTCCGTCTCCGGCCGCTCGATTCTGCTTGAGCTTCCCGAGAAGCCAGGCGACGGTTTGCACAAGGCCGAAGAAATCCATATGCCGATCGGCATGTATTCCAGTTGCTCCGTGCAACCGACTTGCGGAATGGCCAATAAGGAAGGCACCCTTATCGGCTCGACGGATGATCCGCGCGTGTTTTACATGCCCGATCGGATAGAGGCTGCTTTGCTATGGTTTTCGGGAACCGGATTTGTCGAATACTACTTCCCCAATCCCATGCCTCCTGGCGTGGCGATTGACGAATTGAAGCTTAGCGCGGAGCTTTGCTCGGAGGCGCCGTCTTTCGCAATGGACTGCCGTTCCGATATCACCTTGTTGATTAACGGCAAAACAGTAGGAACATGGATTAGCCCCAGCGATTTCGGCGATCGTAAAGGCAAATTAACCTCTGATCGGTGGAGAAGCGGAACGGAATACGGCCGATTGACAGAATGGAGCGTGACCGGGAACGGCGGATTTGTTAACGGCGAAAGGTTGACGGATACGACGCTGGCTACGCTTGGCCTGCAATACAGCGAGCCCATTATCGTAAGGCTCGAGGTCAGCGACAACGCGGTGAACCAGCGCGGGATGAACCTCTTCGGCTCCACGTTCGGCGATCATCCCCAGGATATCGTGCTTTCATTCGTCCGATATACAGCTCCGTCGGAATAAAGCCTGGGCACAGTCCTATTAAGAGGTTTGCTTCCATGCAAAAAAGTCGCCAATTGGGCGACTTTTTTTATGACCTGCTGGCTTTTGGCAGATGGTTGGCTGGATTCGCAGACAAAACAGAAGTTTGAGGTCTTCTCAATCCTTCGGCTTGTCTCCGATCAACCCAAGCAAAAACATTTGAGAGAAGGCGTAACCCTTGTACATACGGGACACGCACGCCGGAATCGTTAGATCATGTTCGATGTAGACAGCTAGAATCCGCTGCGTAAATTTCCTTTGATCCGTTAAGGAAAGCTCCTGCAATTGTTTGGCGAACTCTTTGTCGACGTTCTCTCTCCCGCCCAGCGATTGTTGCAACCCATAACCCGCTCTGTACAGATCAGCCGCAAGCTCCTCGTCCGTCCGTCGATGTTCGGCAATGTAGTTCGAGATCCAGTCGCGTACAAGAGACGAAGTATCCTTGTTGTTTTCCTTGGCGATTTGTTGAAAGGTTTCTTTGAGATCCTTTGTTATGCGAATTTGCAGATTTGTATCCATGGAGCGTTCCCTCCTTTGTTTGTTATATTTATTGTAATAGAAATGTGATTACATTGTCAATACAACGTAATTACAAAAAAGCCAATCCTGAGGTCCGGTATTGGCTCTTGTTTTTGTATGTTATGATTTCTTGCACTATTTCGGCATAATGCCGGTTACTTTGCCAGCTCACCGAATCGCGAGAAAATCGCCAGCGCGGGATCGATGGGCACCTCCGCCCTTTCGACATTCTCCGGAATAGGAATCGTCGGAGTCGGGCGTGGGCGCCTGTTCCCGAATTGGGGCAGCCATTCGCTCTCCGCGTCCAGCATCTCCGTCACCATCTCGCGGATTTCCTTTAGCGTGAGCACGGAAGACGTAAGCGGATCCATCGCGATAGCCTGCACGACCGTCTCAGGATCTCCGCTCTTCGCTGCTAACACGGTTAGCCGCTGTACATTAATGTTCGTCAGGTTAAGCGCCGCGCATTGCGGAGGCAGCTCGCCGACGACCGTGCGGTGGATGCCGGTCCGGTCGGCGAAAACCGGACCTTCTGCACAGCAATCCTCCGGCAGGTTTGCGATCATGCCATTGTTGCGAAGGTTGCCGCTGAACTTAAACGGCTCGCCTGTCTCCAGCGCTTCGATAATATAAGCGCAATATTCGATGCTTCTTGGCGGTAGGTCCGTCGACTCTTCCGCGAGCATATCCGTCCGCTGGAATTTATCAGCCACGTAGGTGCTCCACTTATACGCCGCACCGGACTCGCCTCCAAACGCCGGCTCATCGCAATACAGCTCCAGCGCCTTCGCGCTATGGCGGAACCACGGCACGTACTCCGACAAATGACCCGTGGATTCCGTCATAAAGTAGCCGAAGTGACGGAACACCTCGCCGCGTACTTTCTCGTTGACGTAATACTCCGGCAGCTCGAACTTCTCTCGCAACAAGGGGTATAGATCTTTTCCCTTATGTTCGATTTTCAAAAACCAGCCCATATGATTGATGCCGCCTGTGGAGAAGTCGATCTCTTCCTTAGGAACGCCCGTATAACCTGCGATCAGGTCAAGCGTCGTCTGCACGCCGTGGCACAAGCCGACGTATTGGATATTTGTCTCTCCGAGCGCCCAGCAGATCATCGCCATGGGATTGACGTAATTGAGGAGAATCGCTTTCGGGCATAGCTCCTCCATGTCCTTTGCCACATCCAGCATGACGGGTATGCTGCGCAGCGCGCGGAATACGCCGCCAGGACCGAGCGTATCGCCTATACATTGATCGACGCCGTATTTCAGCGGGATTTTATAATCGAGCTCGAACGCTCCGAGGCCCCCGATCTGAAAGGAGCAGATAACGTAATTGGCGCCGGCCAACGCTTCCCTGCGGTCGGTCGTGATCGTTATCTTCGAACGAAGTCCGTTATCCGCGACGACGCGATCGAGATAATTTTTAACACGAGAAGTATTAGTCGTTGATGGAGCCATTAACACGAATTCCGTTTCCTCCAGCCCTTCCGTCGCCATGATATCCATGATTAGCGTTTTGCAGAAAACGACGCTTCCCGCCCCGATAATTGCAACTCTTCTCATCTTCCTATCTGCCTCCTTTGTAAATGTCTTGGATCAGTATAGCATGCCTTTAATAGAGTTGGGATGCAATTACTTCATCCTGCATGGGCCGAAAACGGCTCTCTTTCACTTACTCTTTCTTTATCTCGTGCTCCTTCTGCAAATTTGTGCATTTCTCCCCAATTACTTATCAAATGGGGCCCTCTGCCTAGGGAATTGTACGAAAATACACAAATTCTCGCTTCAAATCGTCATTCGGACCTCTCAGAGCCAAATGTACGATTGAATGGCTATTAACCTCATCTTAATTGTGTATTTTCGCCCAATTGTTGTACTTTTTGTAAAAAGCGTCGCACACCAGCATTAGCATCCGCAACATCAACATCAACATCGGGAGCGCCGTAAACAAGCCGTCGCGATCAGGATGCTAAAAAAAGGCTGCGCCTATGCACAGCCTCTTCCACGTGATTGTAGCGGAATCTTCTCTAGTTAAAAATAGCAAGAATCAAATGCGCCGATTCGGCGCGGGTCGCATTTTTGAGCGGCGCGAACCGGTTGTCACCGACGCCCTTGATCCATCCGCGTTCTGCCGCAACGGCGATGTAAGGTTGTGCCCAGACAGGAGCAGCGCCTGTATCGGCAAAGCTCGGACGCGCACCGTCCTCGGGCACGATGCCCTGGGATCTGACGATGATAGCCGCCATTTCGGCGCGTGAGATAAGCTTGCCGGCCTCGAAAGTGCCATCCCCATAGCCTTGGATCATTCCAGCTTCTACAGCAGCGGATATATATCCCCGCGCCCATACCGGAATTCCGTCTATATCCGCAAAAGCGAGCTCCGGCACATCCGGAATGTCGAGCTCCAAGGCTCGCGCAAGCATCGTAACGAACTCCGCGCGCGTTACTTGCTTCTGCGGGCGGAACGTACCGTCGCTGTAACCGGCTACCCAGCCCAGCTCGGTCGCTTGCAGAATGGACTTCTCCGCCCAGTGTCCGGCAATGTCCTTGAACTGCGCCCAAGCCGAGACCAGCCTTACCTTTGCTTCCAGCTCGGCCATCTCCAGCCCGGAATCAACAAGCTTAATGTCATGCAGAGTAAAGCTCGCTCCTTCTCCAGCTATCCGCTCGAACGTGAAGGTAGCCAGCGCAGCCTCGCCATCTGTTCCTTTTACCTTGCCCACCTTGGAATGCGCGAACAGAATGTTCCCGCCCTTGACGATGGGTTCTACTGTAAAGCCGGTTATCGGACTTGAAGCCCCGACGAAACGCACCAGCTTGGGGTCGTATTCGAGACTGAACTGGTAGGCGTACAGGTCCTTCAGTCTGCTTCCCGTTACTTCAACCGTCACCTTGGACTCCCGGCTGCTTGCCTTCATGCTTATTACGGGATCGTCAGCCGCTCCCGCCAACCCGGGAGACCAAAACGACAACAACATTAGCGCAGTTAAGAGGATAATCCCCGTTTTCGTCCATTTGTGCTTCATCGATGTCTCTTCCTTCCCATGTAGGAAGAGGAAGGGGCCTGCATCCCCTTCCCCACTTTCCTTTACATAAATTACTCTTCCGCACTCCATCCCGACAGAATCATCTGCGCCACGGCTGCCAGTACGCGAATGTTGATCTTGCCTTCGCCCAGCAGATCCGCCTTCTCGATCTCGCTCCAGTTGTCGTCTTCGGAGGTCACTCCGAAGTACTTGGCGATCATGGACAGATCGCGAATCGTAATTTGCGTCTGACCGTCCACCAGGCTGATAAACTTCGCTTGGAACTGCTGCACCGCGCCGTTAAGGGCGCCAGTCGCCGCATCGACTTGACCTTGCGTCGCCCACGCATTGCCGCGAACCGCAGAGGCCGCATCGATGGCTCCTTGAAGCAACGTTTTCGCGCCGACTTCGTATTGCCCGATTTTTGTGCCTTCCACCGCTTTCGAGAGATGATTCTGCGCAGCCGCGATTGCTGCGATCAAAGCCGATTTGTCAGAATCGATCGGAGGCTCCTGCCCAATGCTAAACGAGTGGTATGCCTCGGCGATATCAGCTACTCCGGCCGAGCCATTGCGGGACACCTCGAACTTCGTCACAGAGGTGCTGACATTGCCAGCCGCGAGGCCTGCCTTCACCTTCCCTCGAAGGTTGAACAACTCTCCGCCTTCCGAGACGGCATGCGATTCTCCGCCGCTCAGCAGAATGACGCGAATCAGTCCTTCTTCCGGTCGAACGGCCGTCGCAAGAATATGCACATGCTCGCGGCTTTGCGAGATGGCGCCATCTGCCAGGGCGAGCTCGCCATCTTCTCCTGCGATCGTCTCAAACGACACTTTCCCCGGATCGAATTGGACGATAACGTCCATGGCGGTGAAGCCTTCTTCCACTTCGGATACGCCGATCTTGAAATCAACCGATTGACCGGCATAAGCGCTGGATGGTCCCGTCAGATACGCCTTGGCCCAGACTTCGCCGGGCGGAACCTCGGTATCCTCCAATGTCACGAATGCGGAGAGCGGGATGTTTAGCTCCTTCACTAGCCCTGCAACCAGCTTGGATACGACAATGGCGCCGTTCATTTGCAAATGCGTGTTGTCTTCCTTGCCGTCTACCCACAAGAAAATTCCTTTAGTACCTTCCGGGCCAAGCTCCTGGAAGTGCTCCCAGCTGGCTTGGTTCAAATCAACCAGCAGCGTGCCGGTTTCTTGCGCAACCACTTTCATCGCCTGTACGTACTCGGGGAAGCTCTTGTTCAGCGTTTCGCCAGTGTAATCGCGCCTGTTTACAGGCGTGACCAATACCGGAATCGCGCCACGTTGCTCCGCGCCGTCGATATAGGTTTTCAGATACTCTTTGAACTGCTCCGGCGTGAGATAACGCTCCGGACGCGAAGGCGTCGAATCGTTATGGGACCACTGCATAAACAGATAATCTCCCTCGCGGATGTCCAGCAGCAGTTCATTGAGATGGCCGCCGACCAGAAACGTCTTGCTGCTTAGCCCGCCGATGGCCCGGTTGTCGATGGTTATTTTGCCGGAATCGAAGTAACCTCCCAGCGTCTCGCCCCATCCCGCCTGCGGACGGTAGCCTTCCGCGTAATTAGCCACGGTAGAGTCGCTTGCCAGATAGATGACAGGCTTGTCGCCGGTATCGTTGTCGGGCAGTCGTTCAATCTTCAAGGCGTTGATCTTTGGCGTGTTGCCCGAAAATTCGAAGTTGAATACGCCGTCGATAAGCGCGATGTCAAAGACGATTTCCCGATGCTCGCCTGCCGGTATCGTTGCGTCAGGCACTTTGCCCATCTGCTCAACCGTAATTCCTGCATGGGTGGACTCCGCCGTGTCGCCCATGGTCATGGTCACTCGGTAGTTGGCAGGCTCCATCTCCACAAGGAATGAAGTGCCGTTCAAGCGGACGAAATCTTCCGATAACGCATTGCCTGTATTTCGGTTCTCGTTTTGAGTCAGAGCCGTATCGGCAAAACCGTAGCCGTTGCCTTCCACATAGGCCCACTTGGCGTCGACTTGCGCGTAGCCTTCCGCCGCGGCACCCGGGCCAAAGTCGAACCGGTAATCGCTCACGGGCAACGCAGGCTGAGTCGTCAGAGATGCCTTGGCCACCGCCAGCATGTTAAAGACATGGTCGACTTGCGCTTGAGTCGCTTCCGTGCCGATAATGGTTTCGGCTGCTGCCAGCGCTTTGTTCAAGACCGATATAGAAGCTTCCGTGTAGGCGGACAGTTCCAGCGCCTTAACTTCCTCGTGCAGCGTTATTAGCGCGGTCTGATCTCCTGCCGCCGGAGGAAGCTTTATCCCTTCGATCCGGACATTGTCGATCTGAGTCGTCCAGCTTAAAGTGCCGCCGCCGCCTTTCCTCGTCCCCAGAAAACGCATCGCCCTTACGCTGTCCGTATAGGCGGTTCCGGCGCTCATCGCAATATCGCCAATCGTCTGTGTGCTGCCGTTCGCCAGGCTGGTCAGCGTCAGATCGATCGTTTTGTCTGCGAAGTTGATCTTGGCGTTTACGTTCACCCACTGGTTTTTCGCAATGGTCGTGAAGGCGCCGCCCTCCGGAATGGCGGTAGTGCCGGCTCCGTAATCCGCCGGGTACTGGCCGGCGAAATAACCGATCGTCGAGTTCGAACTGCTTGTTGTATACAGAGTGAGAATCATATTCTCATTGGCGTCCTGCAGCGTAAGATGTCCTTCCGAAGGGAAAGCCCCTACGTTGCCAGTGTGCCAGTCGAAATTCACGTCAACAATGTCGCCGCCGACGGCGTCGAACAAGCGGAACACTTTGGAGCGATGTCCCGATCCGGAGCCGACGACGTTAAGCACCTTGTTGCCGTTCTGCTCCACGACTGTGCCCGTCATCGTTCCTCCAATGCCGGTAGCGTTAACCATCGCGTATTGAATCGCGCCTGGATCGCCTTCGAAGTCCTCGCTGTAGACCTGGTTTTCGGGTTCGGGCTCCGGCTCGACAACATCCGGATCGATGACTAACGGCGCGAGTCCGCCGAGCTCCTGCTCCTTGACCGCTTTCGCCACCAGCCCCGCTATGACGGTCGCTCCGTAGCCACTAAAATGTGTATTATCGTTAACCCCGTTCGGATACTTCGGATATTGGCCCGGATAAGCATACAGGAACAGCTTCTCCGATGCCGCAAGTCCGATCTGGTTATAACGCGCTATGCTTAACGCGCTAAGATCAATGAGCGGAACTTGTTTCTCCGCCGCCACTTCCTTGGCCGCATTTACGTATTCCGGGAAGCTTACATTAAATTCCTGGGTCATCGTATTAAAGTCTCTGCGTCCTACAGGCGTAAGAAGGACAGGATTCGCCCCGCGCTGTTTCGCGCCATCGATATATCGGCCCAAGTATGTTTTATAATCCGCAGGAGAAGCGTACCGCTCCGGAATGCCGGCGCTGGCATCGTTGTGGCCGAAGGAGATAAAGAAGTAATCCCCCGGCTTGATCGCACGCAATATCGTATCCAATCGACCGTCCACCATAAAGGATTTGCTGCTTCTGCCGCCGATGGAGTGGTTGTCGACTACGACGCCGCTTGCGAAGTAGCGCCCGAATTGCTGCCCCCAGCCCTCTTGCGGAGCCTGCATCGCGCTATACGACTGCATCGTGGAGTCTCCGGCCATATAGACGGTAGTCGCGGCGCCAGCCGTCTTGGCCGGATACTGATCAATCGCAAGCTCCTGAACGTCGATCGCCGTTCCTGTAAAGTCGAAGTCCAGCTGGCCGTCTACTAGCGCGATGTCGAAGGAGTAGACCAGCGATTCGCCCGCGGCCACGCTCGTCGCCGCCAGCTTCTGCACGAATTCGGACTTCACGCCGACGTTTCCGGCGCGGTCCGCCGAGCCCAACTTAAGTGTCACCTTGTAATTCGCGTTCGGCAGGTCGACGATGAACTTGGCGTTCTCCGGCAAGGCCACGTGACCGGCTTCTACCCCGATCCCGCCGCTGCTGGCGAATCCGTATCCCGTGCCCGGAGCATAGGTTGTATCGCCCACGCCGATGGCATCCGGGCTGGTCGAAGCGCCGAAGTCAAAGTGCCGAATGCGCGTAAGCGCCTCGGGGCCTCCTGCGAGCGCCAGCTCCGCCTGCGGGAAGTCCGTCGTGCCGTACCCCAAATAGAAGCTGGTATGCGGAGGCTGGTTGTAGCCTACATTTTGCCAAGCCACACCTAAGCGGTAGACGGGATCCTGCATCAGCGCGGGGACCCGGTGACCCGTCGGAATCGTCGTCGTGTACAGTCTGTATTCCGTGCTGTCTCCGTTCGGCAGCAGCAGCTCCTCGCGCCAGTCGCCCAGAATATCGGCTTGCAGCGCGGGATTGCCCTTGGTATGGTTGTTCGTGAGCGCGCCAGTCGCCCGGAAGATCTCGTTCAACTTCTTGTTCTCGTAGTCCCACTTGTAGATGACGGGAATGCCCTTGGCGGCGCTGTTGTCCCATACGTGATCGAACAGCTCGCGCCCCAGGTCGCCGTCCCACCAGATCCCGAAGTTGACGCTCTTCGGCGTTTCGTTCGGCGCGTAGATCGCCTCGCCGGATGCCGAATAGCCGCTTGTCTCCGGCATAACTTGCCCGTCCGTAATGCCGGAGCCCCAAGATTCGTAGCCGGGATAAGTCGGGTCAATATCCGCAGACATGCCGCGTCCGGTGTCTTTGCCCGTGTACTGGCCCCACAAAATTTCGCCCGTGGCGGCATCCCTCATCTCGATGCCGTAAGGCGAGGAAGTATGCTCATGCACGCTCATAATTTGATAGCCGTCGCGGCCGGGATCCAGCTTGCCGGCATGCATGGCGTCGCCATGGCCAAGCCCCGTGCTGTATAATACCGTACCGTCGTCGTCAATGACCAATGCGCCATATATAATTTCGTCCTTGCCGTCGGAGTCTACATCCAGCACGCTGATGCCATGATTGCCTTGCCCCTCGTACTGGCTGCCCGCTACCTTGGAGTCGAAGGTCCACCGCTTCACCAGCTCGCCGCCGACATAATCATAAGCCGCCAGCACCGTCCGAGTGTAATAGCCGCGAGTCATGACGACGCTGGGCGTCGAACCGTCCAGATAGGCGATTGCAGCGAGGAACCGGTCCACGCGGTTGCCGTAGTTGTCGCCCCAATCGCTGACATTGCCTCTCGGCGGGTCGTAATCGACGGTGGAAACGGCTGCTCCGGTCTCACCATCGAACAGAGTGAGATATTCGGGACCGGACAGAATATATCCGCCTTCATTGCGATAATCCTTGGAGCCGTCGCCGATAATGGTTCCTTGGCCGTCCTTCGTGCCATCCGCCGTTTTTACGACGACCTCGGCTTTGCCATCCCCGTCGAGATCATAGACCATAAACGGCGAATAATGCGCGCCTGCCCGGATATTGGCGCCAAGGTCGATCCGCCACAGCCTGCTTCCGTCCAGCTTGACGGCGTCCATGTAGACGTTGCCCGTATAGCCGGCGTGGGAATTATCCTTCTGGTTCGTCGGATTCCATAAGTGAACGATTTCGTATTCGCCGTCGCCGTCCAGGTCGCCGACGGAGGCATCGCTGGCGATGTAGGAATAGCTGCCGCCGTCCTTCGTCCGCCCGTCGGCCGGCTTATCGAGATGGATCGGCAAATATTCGTTGTGCCATACCGGCACCGTCCCCGCCTGCATCTCTTCTTTGCCGCCGACGACGGTCGAAATTTGATAGCGGGAACTATCCGCGCCCGTGGCGTCCACGTAGTTCGTTACGTCGAGAATCGGGGACGCATTGACTTTGTTGCCGTTCTTGTAGACGTTAAAGGCGATGTCCTCCGGATCCGTAACCAGGTAACGCCAGCTCAGGAAGACGCCGCCGTCGACCAGCACGGCAACTAACCCTCGGTCCAAATAATCGCCCTGACGCGCCGGCGCGCCAGGGGCCGACGAAGCCTGTGTGGGAGCCGGCAGGGAGATCAGCGAGAAAACCATCATGCAGGACAGCAGCAAGGCTGTCAGCGACCTCGGAAGAGAGGCGCGTTTCATACCCTTTGACATGAACTCAACTCCTTATTGTTTGTCCGTTGCCTGCTTGCTCAATCTGCATCATCGAAAAATTGATACATTATGTATCCGTCATGATGTCGATATACCGGCTCCGGAGCGGAGCCGGTCGTTCTTCCGCGCATCTTGCCTAGCGTTCGGCCGGAGAGCCTTGCCCAAGGCAGGGCCCTTCGGCCGGCCAAGTCGGTTCTTACCGGAATTGACCGGCGTCGATCGCTTTCTGTTTTTCGTCCAGAATTTCCTGGTAGCCGGCTTCGAGGTAACGTTTCTTGGCCGCCTCGTATTTTGCGTCGAATTCGGCTTCCGGCGCGAGTACGATATTCAGGTACAGCTCTTGAAAGAGCGCGTTCAGATCGGCCTTGTATTCGTTTACCTTCTCCAGCACGACGGTGAACAAGGCATCAGGCGTCCGGTATTGAGCCGTCTCGTCGCGGTATCTGAGCAGATCCTCGGCCAGATATTCGTAGCCTACCGGCGCCCAGTTCCGCAGGTTCGCCTTGCGCGTCAGCTCCGGAGTCGCGTAAACCGGCGTTTCCGTCACCAGCGCCCAGTAGTCCTTGTTGTTATTCTGCGAAAGCACGGATTCGCCCTTGAAATCCGGCGTCTTCACCGGCAGGCCGTCCGCGTCGAGCGTGTAGTTCTGGCCTTCCACGCCATTCTGGAACACGAACAGGTTCTCCGGCTGGCTCATCCATTCGAGGTACATCCAGACGGCCGCCCGCTCCTCCGGCGTAGACAAGTAGTTGATGCCCATAATGAAACCGAACGGCCAGTATGCCCTGGCTTGCGGCACTCCGCCTTCCGGTATGCCCGCGAACGGCGGCACGACGGCGAATTCGGCGCCCGGATTGTTTTTTAACGTCGCTTCGAAAACGTCGGTATTGCTGGCGAGATAAAGCCCGTACGTGCCTGTTCTGCCTGCTACGAACTCGGACTTGATCTTGTTGTCGTCATCACGAAGATAAAATTCCTTGTCAATGAGGCCATTGTTGAATTGGTAGTTGAGATTGCGCAGCCATTCCTCGGAATCCTTCGTCGTCAAGTCCGCTGCGGCGAGGTCGGAGTAGAGCGCGCGGTATTTCGGATCAATCGGCCAGTCGCGGAAAGCATAGCTATAATTGTAGTTGTTGCGCGTGAGCGAGCCGCCAAGCACGCCGAGTCCCGCTTCCTTCCACTTCACGAGCATGTCGTTGTATTTCTCCAGCGATGTCAGATCCTCCACCTTCATGCCGACCTTTTCCACCCAGTCTTTGCGGATAAGGGAAACGAAGTTGTCCGTATCCGGACGGGCCGCGAAAAAGAACGTATTTTTGCCGTCGACGACGCCGTATTGCTGGATGGTCTCGCTCAAATTGCCCCAATAAGTAGGCGCATAGTTGGCGATCTCTTCCCAATCGAGCTCCTGCATGACGTCTTCGCCGTAATACGCAAGCGCCTGCGGCATATCGTAATGGAAAATGATATCAGGCGCCTTTTGAGCGGCCAGGAGCTGCTCGAAATCCGTTACTTCGTTGTTGCGCGTAATCGGCACGTACTTGACGTTAATGTTGTATTTGTCCCCGAATTCCTTCTGAACCCAGCGCGTGTAGTAATTGTCGGTAACGTTCCAGCCTTCGAAGGCCCGCTCGTAGACCGGAATTTCCAGATTAACCTTCTGCGGGAAGCCTTTCGAATAATCCGGGAAACCTTCGCTTGGCTGCTCCGTGCTGCCGCTTGTCGCGGTCGGAGCCGGACTGCTCGTCGCTGCGCCGCCTCCGTTGTTATTGTTGGAGCAGGCGGCCAGCAGCCCCGTGCTCATGATAACGGCCATGGACATGGCCAGCAATCTTTTTTTGCTCATCGTAATACCCCCATATTGTCGTATTCGCGAAGCTCGGGACGGCAGATTAACCTTTTAACCCTTGACGGACCCCAGCATGACGCCTTGCACAAAATATTTCTGGATAAACGGATACACGCATACAATCGGCAGCGTCGCGAACACCACGACGGACGCCTTAAGCACTTCCGGATTGCTGAGCTGCACGGTCGTCGCCTCCAATTGGAAGCTCTCGCTCGCTTGGATAACGAGATAATACAGCTTCAGCTGCAAGGGACGCAGATCGATATTGTACTTGATGTAGAACAAGGCATCCTGATAGGCGTTCCAGCGTCCCACCGCGTAGAAAAGGGACAAGGTCGCCAAAATCGGCTTGGAGAGCGGCAGCACGACGCTAAACAGAATACGGAAGTGTCCCGCGCCGTCGATTCTCGCCGATTCCTCCAGGCTGACGGGAATGTTGCTGGCGATGGAGCTCCTTAGAATCAAGAGATTAAAGGCGCTGAACGACAGCGGCAGCACCAGCGACCAGATGGTGTCCAGCATCCCCAGGCTGTTGATCAGCATGTAGTCGGGTATGATGCCCCCGCTAAACAGCAGGGTGAACACGCAAAGGAAGGTCAACACCGCGCGTCCCTTCAGCTGCGGACGGGACAGCGGGTAAGCCGCGCAAATCGTGACGATCATGCCGAGTATCGTAAACAAGACGGTCACGAGAACGCTTACATATAGCGAACGCAAAATGCTCGCATCCGCAAAAATTTTGCCGTATGCCTCCAGCGTAAAGCCTTGCGGAACGAGAAATACCTTCTGGGCGATGACATAGGCATCGTCGCTAAGCGACTTGGCAACAACGTGAACGAACGGCAGCAGGCAAGCCAGCGATGCCATCAGCACGAACAGGCGAATCAGCCATTCCCAGACGTCGATGCGATGGCGCCGGGATGCCGCGGCCGGTTTCCCCCTTGCTTTCATGCTTTTCCTCCTTTCTTGAACATCCTCTTCCTAGAACAGTCCGTCTTCGCCAAGCTTCTTGGCGATCCGGTCGGCGATGACGACGAGGATAAGTCCGATGACCGCCTGGAACAAGCCAAGCGCCGTCGCGCGGCTGAAGTCGCCGCCTTCGATGCCCCAGCGGTAGACCAACACCGGGATCGTTGTGGTGAACTCGGTCGTCGCTTTGTTCGCCAGACCGATTATTCTCTCGAACGAGCCGCCCATGACGTTGCCGAGACTCAGAATAAGAAGCGTGATGATCGTCATGCGGATGGATGGAATCGTCACGTTCCACATTTTGCGCAGCCGCCCCGCTCCGTCCATCGTTGCCGCTTCGTAAAGCTCGGGATTGACGCCGGTAATGGCCGCGAGATAAATAATCGTGCCCCAGCCCATGCTGTACCACACGCCGATCGCCAGATAACTGAACAGCCAGTTGGTATCCTTCTGCAAGAACGGAATCCGGTCCCCGCCCATCTGCTCGATCAGATTATTGATCATGCCGCTGCCTTCTCCGAGCAGCTGGTAGGCGATGGCGCCGATAATGACCCAGGACAGGAAGTGCGGCAGGTAGAGCAGCGTCTGGTTCACGCGCTTAAAAAGCGTGCCCCTAATCTCGTTGAGCAATAACGCAAGCACGATCGGCATCGTGAAGCTAAAGAGCAAATCCAGCACATTGAGCAGCAGGGTGTTGCGCACGGCCTTGAAAAACTCGGGCTTGGCAAACAGCTCCTGGAACACTTCGAGCCCGACCCACTCGCTTCCCCAAAATCCTTTTGCGATTTTGTACTCTTTAAATGCCAGCATCAGTCCCGACATCGGCGCATACTTGAAGAGAAGGACGAACGACAGCGGGATCAGCAATAACGCATAGAGCTGCCAATCCCGGCGAAGATAATAGAAAAGACCCCGTTTTGTGCCTGCGTACCGTATGGAAGCGGTTGTTGGTTCCACCTCCGCAGTTCCTCCAGCTTTCAAAGTTTCACCTCCTTTTGACCCGACTTATCCGCTCGCATTCCGACTGTGGTCCGCTTCGGGATTGCCCTAATCATAGCGCTTACATTTCGCGGCGGTAAATCATGAGGTTTGATTATCGCCCTTCACTTTTGATCTTTTCCTTGATTCTGCGAGCTTCTTGGGGTGCCTTATGATCAATTCTGATAGGCCATGAGCAAAAGTTAAGCTGCCTTCCCTGGCCATGACGGCTTAGGAGGCAGCTTCGGATGGGCTTTAGGAAGTCCGGCACTTCGAAGCCTTGTAGCCGCTCGGCGGCATTCCCTCGAACTTTCGGAAAAATCGGTTGAAGCTCTGCACGTTATAATAGCCGACCTCGGCGGCGATGCCCGCGATCGTAAGCCCGGGATCCAGCAGCAGCTCCTTCGCCTTCTCGATACGGAGCTGATTGAGGTAGTCGATCAGGCTCTGGCCCGTCATCTCGTAGACGATCTTGCGCATATAGGAATAGCTGATGCCGATCTCCTTCGCCATCTCCTGGAAGACGATATCCTCGCGATAGCGTTCCTGGAGATAGTTGATGATCCGCTCGCCATGCTGATTCGTTTCTCCCGGCGTGCGCGCCAGGTATTGCACGATTTCCCTGCAAAATTCGTAGACGTACTCTTCGAGCTCGTCAAGCGTGTCGATGGAGGCGAGCGCCGCGTAAATATTGCCTCTGCCCGCAAAAATTTTGGCCGTGCTGACGTTGTTTTCTCTCAAATGCTTGATCGTGACGCCCGTCAATTGATGATAGACGAAGAGAATATTATCGTAAGAGACGTATTCGGCGGAGCGAATCTCGTCGCCGATCCCTTTTAATTCCTTCGCGATGCTGTCAAGGTCTCCCTGGTCCAAATAATTGAGCATGCGCCTCTCGCTGTTGGAGGGGTAAATATACTTTTTATCGCGTCCGCTCTCCTCCTGCCAATACTGGATGCTTCCGCTTCCGACAAGCATGCGCTGCTTGATGGCCTCCGACGCTTCCGCGACGCGGTCCATCACTTCGCGACTCTCCTCCGCCGGACTGCTCACGCCGATCGTGACGGAATGATCCAGCAGCTCGGCCGCCTTGTCGCGGATCGCGGAGAGCGCGTCATTGATGTCCGCGCTGACGCTGTTTCGCTCCGATTCGCCGTAGTTGATCACGATGACGAAGCAGCCGTCCCCCCGATAGACGCTGCGTGCCCGAATGCCATCCTGGAACAGGCTGTCGCAGTGCGTAGTCAGCAGATAGCGGTGGTAGCTCCTCGTCTCGGGATTCGTCTTGCCGACGTACACCCGATACCGGTCGATGGAGACGACGGCCGCCAGATAATAAGGGGAAGGGAACAGCTCCGCAGCCTGCGGCGTCGGCTCTCCCCGGATCAAACGCTGCACCGCCATGCTGCGGGCATCCTGCTCCCGCATCTGCAACAGCTCGTTAAGCCCTGCCTCTTCTTCTCTCATCCGCTTGAAAGCGGCATCCAGAAAAGCCAGTTCGTTCCGCCCCTTGACCACGACGCCGTCGCGCGACCGCATCGAACGGACCAGCTCTCTCGCCGGCTTGGATACCCAGGTAGCCAGCAAGACGCTGAATACGGTACCCGCCAAAATGATGGCGGCGGTC
This sequence comes from Paenibacillus sp. MY03, assembly GCF_002165585.1. Taxonomy (NCBI): domain Bacteria; kingdom Bacillati; phylum Bacillota; class Bacilli; order Caryophanales; family Paenibacillaceae; genus Paenibacillus; species Paenibacillus sp. MY03. The sequence goes on from NZ_MXQD01000013.1 coordinate 97,311, forward strand.
AGCAGCATAATATTGCGCTGCATCCCATGCGAGCTGACCATCAATTCTTCGACGGAGTGAATGTTCAGGCTGGTCCAGCCGTACCGGCTCGACTTGGACCACGTATACAGCATCCGCTCGCCGGCGTTTCCCCGGATGACATAACCTTCCCTCTCGTTCTGCGCGAGTATACCTGAGACAACCGTATTCTCGCCGACATTTCGAAGCAGCATGCCCTTGTCGCTGTGCGAGATGACCGTACCATCCCCGTTCAGCAGCATGTAACCGCGCTGAGCGGTGCCGAAGGAGCGAAATACGTTGTCGATCTGGTTCTCCTTCATGTTAACGACGATCGTTCCCCGCGTCGTCGTCGACAGCCGATTAAGCGGAAGCACGTACGAGATGACGTACTCGCCCGAATCCAGTTTCCGCGGATACCACACGCCGCTAATTCCCCTCTGCCCTTCCAGCGCGTCCTCCAGCCAGTCGATGGATTCGAACGAGTCCAGCTTCTTGATCCCCTTGTCCGTCGAGACGACGTAGTCGGCATCCCCCAGATGGAAGAAGGAAGAGTGCACGCCTTCGCCATTCCGGTTCAAGTTCAGCAATTGCTGCAGAACGGCTCTCGCGTTGGTGACCGTATCGAAGCTGGAGTTCAGTTCCTGGAACGTCTCGTACGGCCGGATTCGGTCGAAGATGTGGGTGGCCGTCAGCCGCACCGTATTCTGTGCCAGATTGTTAAGCGCATTCTCGTTCAGCTTGCGGCTGGCATCCAGACCCTCCAGGGTCGATTTCGCGATAGCCTGCTCGGAATTGCGCAAAATCTGTTCACCGCTGTACCAGGTCAAGATTGCCGTCGGCACGGCCATAACGCAAAATAAGATGACAATGAGCTGCAACATCATAGGTGTACGTTTCATACAGACCCCCCCATGAAATTTTTTGCCAATGCCCGATAATGGTAAACGCTTTCATAACTGCGTATGATCCTCTCTCTTCTGGTAAATGAAATCTCTCTGCATGGCTACCATTATCTTACAACCTATCCTTCGCTTCGGACAATATAAGATTAGTGTCCAATCATATAATAAAATCGCTATTTATCTATGAACTTGCCTGCATCGAGCCGATTGCTGGATCGTTAATAACTCAACCAATAAACCGCTCTAAATGCGCCAGCTTGTCCGCCGACAATTCTCCGGAGTTATCGAAATAGAGGATCGACGACTCTGGCAGCGGCCATCGTATGGCGCGCTGAACGAGCGACTTGCTGAAAACTTCCCAGTTCTCCAGCTTCCAGGCGTCCAGCTCGGACCCTCTTGTCCGGATCCTTTCGCGATAGAGACCGGCGTCGGATAGAGCGACGAAGACGACCTTGACGGACACGTCGCTTAACGAAGCGCCGATCCGGGCCAACTCGCTAGCCAGCCAGTCGGGGTCCTCCGTCTCTCTGGTAAACGGACCGATGACGAACGCATCGTTGCCAAGCTCCACGTTCTCGAGGGCGGCATCCATCGTCAGCCGATAACCCAGGTCTCTGCATCTCGATTTGTAGTGCTCGGAATCGCGGTCGTTCGGGTCCAGTCCCGCTTGCGTCATGATGGCTTCGGCCGCCGGCCGTAGCAGCGTATCCATGTCGAACAGCGCGGTACGGCTTCTTTTGGCCAACTCCTTTGCCAACGTCGTCTTGCCCGCTCCCGCCCCTCCCAGGAAAAAAACAAGCTTGCGCATCCAGTCTCCTCCTTAATCCACGCTCTTTAGGCTTGCGTACGTGTAGTCCAATCCATCGCTAATGATCAAGGCGTTAAGCTGGTAGCCGAATTTAATGCCTCCGTCGATGCCGATCATTTGTTTCCCGAACCAGGGATGGAACACCTTCTCCCCATGAAGCCTCGCCGTCACTTCATGACCGAACACGATTTTTTTGGAGATAGGCAGAATTCCGTCATAAGCATGGAACACCCCTCTTATCCAACGAAAGTCCTTCGTTGACGTTTGGCGCCAATGCCTGATCTGGGGGTTAATGCCCGCGTGTACGTAGATATGATGTTCGTCTTCTAAGAAATACTTCAAATTTCTGAGGAAATGGATCTCCGGTGCATAATTCCGCTTAATGAAGACTCGCGCTTTCTCATCGTCATCTTCGTCTATATACCATGGACAGAAGGAACGTATGGTTTGGGTGCCGCCGTTGCGGGCTGTCGTATAAGGCGAAAGGATATAATCCTGGTTATCCAGCCAATTCAGGAACATATCGTCGTGATTGCCGCCAATGACCTTCACCCCGTTCAGATTGGACAACGCCTTGACGTGCTGCACGACCTTGAGCGAGGACGGCCCGCCATCCACATAGTCTCCAAGCAGAACAAGCCGGTCATGAATCGCGTTATACTGAATTTGATTCAGAAGCGCCAGGAACGTCTCATAATAGCCATGAATATCAGATATGACGATGGTTCTTCTCATAGATTTTGTCTGACCTCCCGATCCGCTCAAACTTCCACCGTTCTTCAAGCTACTCTGATTGTATAACGTCGCTCCCCGTTAGACAATTCGCTCTGCACGTAAGCCTGTTATTTCTTTTCCACATATCGCCATAATAGGACATCTGGTGTATGATAGGATAGGTATAAGGACTTACTAGCTTTGCCTAAAATATGCTTGTTGGAGGTACATGATGAAAAAATGGAGCACCATCTTTCTAGCAGCGATACTAGTCTTGACGATTCTCAATCCGACGGGCGCTAACGCAGAACTGGGAGGGACCGGTTTCAAAGACGTCAGCGAAACCTACTGGGCCGCTGACGAAATCAACAATCTCGTTTCCATTGGCGTGCTTAGAGGATTCGAAGACAATACGTTCAAACCGGAAGCTCCCGTCACCCGGGAGCAATTCGCCCAAATTATAACGCTTGCTTTCCAATTGGACCTGCCAACGGATCAAACGCAATCCTTTACGGACGTCTCGACCACAAGATGGTCGCATAAGCCCGTCGAAGCAGCGAAACCTTTTTTAACGGGCTACACATCTCCGAATGGCAAAGCATTCTTCCTTCCCGCGGCCAAAGCGACGCGCGAAGACGTTGCTGTCGCCTTAGTGAAAACCATGAATTATTTGCCGGACGATCTGGAAAATCCAAATATTCTAAACCGATTCTACGATGGAGACCTCATCTCTCCGAATCTGCGAACCTATCTGGCTCTCGCGGTGGAGAAAAAGTTGCTGACGGGATATACGGATAATACGATTCGGCCTGAAGATCCCGTTACTCGCGCGCAAGCCGCCGCGCTTGTTTACCGCGTGATTAAAGGAGCCGCCGCGGACAATCAGACGGCCCTGCAGCTCAACGTCGATGCGCCAGAGACTGTGTCTTCGCCAACTGTCTACATTTCCGGGGACGTTAATAAAGGCGCCCAGGTTTTCATCAATAACAAGGAAGTGGAAGTCGTGCAAGGACAGTTCCGGGTCGGCATTCAATTGGAAGCGGAAGGGGTATACACGTATACGATTTCCGCGAGAATTCCCGGAGGGAAAACCGAAACGGTCACTAAACAGGTGAAATACGAAAAAGGGGCTCCTACCTTGGAGGTAAAGGGAGTACCGGAGTCAACGGACAAACAAACAATTACCGTGTCCTGGACCGTCAAGGACGCCAATGATCATTCTCCTGCCGTCTATATCAACGGGGAGAAACAATCCAGCTACTCTTCTTCCGCAACCATCAAGCTCGAGGAAGGCGAAAATACCCTTACTTTTCGGGCGGAGAACTCCGCGGGCAAATATACGCTGGTAACCAAGCGCGTTGCGTTCCTTACCGGAGGTCCCGAATTAATCGTGCCTGATCTGCCTGCATCCACAGACCAAGAGAGCGTTACGGTAACTTGGACGGTCAAAGACAAAAACGACTATTCGCCCCAAGTTTACGTTAACGAAATCCAACAATCCAGCTACAGCAATTCAACAAAAGTTCAGTTAAAAGAAGGCCAGAATACGATCACGGTAAGAGCCACGAATAACTTGGGCAAAACAACCCTGGTCACAAAAACGATTACCTTCAACGTTGGATCCGCCACCCTCTCGGTCGGCGCCTTGCCGGAAACAACCGACAAAGAGACGGTAACCGTCAATTGGACAGTCAAGGATCCCAATGATTCAAGCCCGCAAATCTTCGTGAATGATACTGCACAAGGCTCTTATTATTCGTATACCACGATAAATCTTCAACCTGGCGACAACACCATAACGGTAAGAGCGGTCAATAAGCTTGGCAAGAGCTCGGAGGTTACCAAAGTCATCACTTTTAATCCGCCTGCTCCAACGCTGACCCTGTTGCGCGCGCCTGAAGCAAGCAGCTCGTCTTCCGTTACGATCAGCTGGTCGACCGCGGACAAAAACGATTATTCGCCTATCGTTTATATCGGAGAAGAACGGCAATATTCGAGTTCCAAATCCCTGAGCTTGAAAGAAGGGCCCAATACTTTTATCATCTCGTCGACGAATAAATACGGCAAAACGGTTACCGTTACTTACAACGTTACTTATACGCCTGTATCGTAGTTAACAATAACAAAGGAGGACGGCTGATTGCCGCCCTCCTTCTTCGATTTATTCCTTCTCCCTTTTTGGTTGAGTGTATGGCTTAACCGAGATCCGGGGCGTCTGTCAGCTCGATATCCGGCTTGTCCGTACCATGCAGCTCCAAAACAACGATTTCGTTGGCGCCTTGGCGAAGCAGCGGACCCGGGACATACAACGTCTTTTGCGGACCCTGCTCCCAATAGCGGCCAATATTGAAGCCATTGATCCAGACGACTCCTTTCGTCCAACCATCGAGGCGTATAAATGTATCCGCAATATCGTCGACGAGCAGCTCCCCTCTAAAGAACATCGGATTCTCGGCAGTCTTCGACTGTTGGAAAGGCGCGTACGACAAGGCGCTCAAGTCGGCAAGCGGCAGAGGATAAATTTCCCAATCGAACAGAAATTGATTGTCGAGGCGCACGCCTTCGGTAATGCCCTTGGCATCCTTAAGACGCGGTCCGTAGTTTACCCTCCCCATATTCTCAACGAGAATGTCAAGAGTTGCGCCTTCCTTCGGAATATCCACAACAAGCGGCTTAGGATCCCAGCGTTCGACCGTACCGGTCCAGCGCCCACCCAGGAATACTTGCGCACGGTCGTGAACATTCTGAAGGTGGAGCTCCTGAGAATTGCGAGGGCCAGATATCCGCGTGCTGTACAAAATAAAACCGTAGTTCTGACCGAGCTTCTCCATAGGCTCAGGACAGCGGCGACGAACAGGGACAGACAACGTATCGAGATTCGCAAATAATCCGGCCGCTTCCACCATTGCAACTGTTCCATAGTTTTTTTTGCGAGACGGCTCCGGAAGATCCTCCTGAACCTTGGCGCCGTGTTTGCGCATCACCTCGCGAACCGCCTTATACTTTGCTGTAATATCACCGCATTCCGACAGCGGCGCATCGTAATCGTAGCTAGTAACGGTAGGCTCATAATTATCATGGTAATTCGCTCCGTTATAAAAGCCGAAGTTTGTCCCGCCATGGAACATATAAAAGTTGACGGAAGAGCCCGCGGCAAGCATCCTATCGAGCACATCCGCAACGTCGTCCCCGTCACGCGTGTGATGAGGCTTTAGCCAATGATCGAACCAGCCATTCCAATATTCCATGCAGAACAGCGGATCCTCGGGACGGTATTCCCTAAACTTTTTAAACTCCTCCTCAGGGCGGGAACCGAAATTCACTGTCGCCAAAACACCGGGCACCGTACCTCCCTGCAGCATTTGGTCCGTCGAACCATCCGAGGTAAAGAGCAGAACATCGATTCCTCTTTCGTGAAGCCCGTTCTTCAAATACAGCAAATAGTCCTGATCATTGCCGTAGCTCCCATATTCATTTTCGATCTGCACGGCAATAATCGGTCCGCCGTTTGTGTTAAGAAGCGGCGCCAGCTTTGGTATAAGGACATCGTAATAAGAGTCTACCTTCCGCAAGTAACGTTCGTCCAGGCAGCGCAGCCGAATATCCGTATCGCTCAGCAGCCAGGCAGGCAACCCTCCGAATTCCCATTCCGCGCAAATGTACGGGCTTGGCCTTACGATAACGTGCAAACCGAGCTCTCCTGCGAGAGCGATAAATCGTTCGACGTCAGCCAATCCGTCGAAGTTGAATACACCTTCCGTTGGTTCGTGCAAATTCCACGGAATGTACGTTTCCACTGTATTGAAACCGCAAGCCTTAAGCTTTAACAGTCGATCCTCCCAATACTCGGGAACGACACGGAAATAATGAATGGCGCCGGATAAAATCCGGATCGATTCTCCATCCAGCAAAAATTGCGAGCCTTTTACTTCAAGTTTAGCCACAAAAACCCCTCCAAACAGATCATGTTGTCTCCATTATCCGAGTTAGCGGCTTCATCCTCAATCGCCAAATGGTGCATTTTCTAAACCATTTGTAACTATCCATACAACCATACGGAAGTAACATGTGATACTATAATGGCAACACTCTAGCGAAAAAAGCGAGGCGCCATGCAAACATGATCGAATTTCCAAACATGACCTCTACGTTGCAGTTAACCGGCTTTCAAATCGGCAGCTTTCCTTCCGGTTGGGAATACCCCCGGCATCATCATCATTCATTCGAGCTTCTTTGCTGTCTCGGCGGTGAGGTACAGCAAGAGATTAATCGAAAAACGATCACGCTTCGACCGGGAGATTGGCTGCTCATTAAAGCCGGGGAGAGACACAAAACGACGAATGTTTCCCCCATGGATTACGAGTTTTTTAATATTCATTTCGACCTGGATGATCTGGACATTCGCAGCCTGCTCGGCACAGCCCCTTACCGTCTTGTATCCGCCGCTGAAGCCGCACGATCCGGCAGACTAAGCAGGTACGTCATGGAGCTTCGGGAAATGAAGGTGCGTGGCGACTCAGAGAAAAACGACAATACACGGACACAACTGGAAGACAAGCTGCTGCTGCAAGCGAACATCCTGCTCATTATCCGTGAGATGCTGATGCTCATTCGCGAACAGGGAGAGAACAAGACAGATGCGGGCTCCGTGACTCCGTTCGCCGTCGATGCGGCTCATGCGATCGAGGAGAAGCTTTCGCACGGCCTTTTCGATAACCTCTCGATCGCAAGCGTTGCGAAAGAATTGAACATGAGCCGCAGCCAATGCACCAAACTGTTCATTAAAACATATGGCCTATCGCCGCGCCAATATGTTAGCCGACGCAAACTGATGTTGGCCAAAGAATTGCTTGTCGCATCGTATATGCCCATCTCCGAAATAGCCGAGCGGCTCGGATTTCAGTCGGCCAGCCACTTCTCCCGGCAGTTCCGGCGCTGGACCGGCCTTTCTCCAACAGCGTTCAGGCCTAAGCATTAACGGTTTCTTCCGGCAAACGCAAGTATCGTTGCAGACAAAGCCGGCAATCCCCAAGGATTGCCGGCCTGATCCGCTTATTTGTTCGGCTTAAGTGGTTCGACTTTAATGGTTCAGCTTAATTTCGTACGTATAATCCGGCTTCTCCAGCAGAAGCTCGTATCGGTTGTCTCCCAGCGGCGTCAGCTTGCCTTCGCTAGCTTCGGGCAGCCCTTCACTGCCGAATACTAACGTACCGACACCCGACGAACAGGTCGTTACGACAATTCGGTCGCTATCCATATAGAGGGCAATATCTCCTCTCGGCGTAGGCACCTTTCCTTCCATCCATTCCAGGACGCCTTGCTTCGGCTCAACTTTGTATCGGCTGTAGCCAGCCTCGACCGGCTGCACGCCGAGAATGTACTTTCCGATCAAATAGATCGGAGCGGCGCCCCAAGCATGGGCCAAACTCTTGCGGTACTTATCCCCGTACATGTCGTACTGAAGCTCGGGCGGCAGGTTCGGGTCGTACTCCTCCCAAAAGGATGTGGCGCCCAGCTCGATCATTCCGCCCCAGTAATTGCGTATTTCGCTCAACACATGCTCTTGTTCCCCAAGCTCGCATAAAGCTTCCAACTCGAAGAAGCGCATAAACGGCGTGATGATCTTCTGCACGGATTCGTTCATCAGGACACCCGTTTTGACCGCATCCCGCTGATCAGTATTTAAATAACCGAACCGTACGCCGAACATGCTCGGATATTTGAGAATATCCCGTTGCAGCTCTTCGTTCCTTTCGCCATGCAGAAATGCGCCGCGTTCCTCGTCCCAGAACGATTGAAAGATACGCTCCCGCAACTCCCCTGCCAGAGCGGCAAACTTCCGTTCATTCCGGTCGTCCTCCAGCTCCCCGGCAAAATAAGCGACCGTCTCCATGCTTCTGCAAAGCAGAAGTTGTTCCGCGGTTAGGGCTCCGCGGCGCTCCATCGGAGCCCAATCGACGAATACCCAATCCTCGGGATAACCTTCCATCATCCCTTTATCGTTGCGGCGATTCAGGCAAAACTCCATCAAGCTCAGCATGTTCGCATAGTTGGAGCGGATAAAGGTCAAGTCGCCGGTATACAAATAATAATCGTAGCAGCTGAGGAACCAGTAGAACGTGTAATCCATGATGGTATTAATATGAATGTCAACCGGGTTTTTGCCCCGCAAAGCGATAAGCGTTCGTTTGGTTACGTCCTGCTCGAAAAAAACGTAATTGTTGATCAGAAAGCCGAGGTTGGCATCCCCGCTCCATACCCATCGGTCGCGCTTCATCCCGTCGTATAGAAACTCCCGCATATTCAGCTGCAACGTATGCGCGGACAGCTCCCAGATGTCGTTTAACCTTCCATCGGATGAGCGGAAGCTGCCTCTCTGGTCCATGGGTAAAAACTCGTAGCGATGTTTCACACTGCCCCATTCAACGTCATCGTTGGTTTTGATGTGTATATATCGGAAAGCTCTGGTAACTGGCGTTCGCCATACTTGCTCAACACTGCCGTCCACATCGAGCACATCGAACGTCTCCGCCAGCTGCCCGGCAAGCGCTTCTTCCCGCGATTCGCCGTAATACAGTTGAATACCGCCATTCCCCTTGACGTCATGAAATTCCACATACCCGAACGTTTCACGGCCAAAGTCGATCAATTCTCCCCCATCCCGTTGCTCGGCGGACACCGGATCGCGCTCTTGATAGGAAAACGGGAAGGCTTGCGGAGGTTGTTCGATTTCGTCAAAATTCCAATGGGCGGCAGGCAGCCACGAACCGTTAAGAGCCGTCACTTCCCAGCCGTTACCTGAGTCGATGCCAGCACCGGCTGCGTACAATGCAGGAATTTCCCGGTCGTTGTAAACGTTGATGGACAAAGTATGCTCGCCCGCCGGCAACCGGATCGACGTAACCGGGTTGCGTTTGTACGGAATCGGCGTCATATCGCTGTCCAGCAACGCCACGAATTCCCCTTGAGCGGACAAGATCAGCTCGGCGGGTTCGGCCAACACGTACTTTCTGCGGAATTTTACGCTCGTATAGGCAGCATCCAATCGCCACGAAGGCGGACAAATATAGCCGCGATATTGCCTTAATACGGACGCCTTCTGATGAAGCCATATCTCATAATCGCCCGGATACCATATCCATTGCGAATGTTTGGTCATTGCGAATTCCTCCTCGATAAAGCTTGAATCATCATGTGGTCACCGCTTGCCCGCTTACACGGAAGACGTAGCGGCCCGAGCCTGCCGTAAAGCGGGCAGTCTGTTCGTCCCGACTAACGAAGCTCCATCCGTCTCCATCCCTTTTTAACGCGTCTTCACCGACACGATCGCCATCCAACCGGATCGTCATGCCGGGCGATGCCGGAACCGCAATTTCCGCTGTCGTATTAGCAGGGATGGTTGCGGCAAGCGTTAAACCGTGTTCGTCCGCTTCCCATTCGACCCCGATCATCCCGTACAACGTGTCGTGTTTGCACCGCAGCCATTCGAATCCTGGAGCCGGGAGCGGGCTGATGATAAATCTTTGACTGCCGTATTCCCCTTCGGGAATCTGGATGCCGGCAAGATAGCGGTACAGCCATTCGCCGACGGAACCAAGCGCGAAATGATTGAACGAATTCATCTCCGGATCCTGAAATCCCTTTTCCTCCGTCCAGCCGTCCCATCGCTCCCAGATCGTCGTCGCTCCTTGCAGTACCGGGTATAACCAAGAGGGAAACGATTCTTGAAGCAGCAGTCGAGACGCCGCGTCATGCTCGCCATTGTCGGACAGTACCGGCAATACATAGCTGGCTCCCATGAAACCGGTCGTCAAATGCCATCCGCGCTCTTCGATATCCCGGAGCAAGTGGCGCATGGCGGCTTGTCTGCCCTCGTTTGTCAACAGGCCGATCTTCAACGCAAGCACATAAGCCGTCTGAGATTCACCCTCTATGCGCCTATCCTCATCCACATGCAATGTCTCGAATGTCATTCGCAGCCTGGCGAACAACGCCCTATAGCGCGTTTCCCCCGTCTCGTCCCCGACTACCCGCGCCATGTCGGCCATCAGGGAGACGCTGTATGCGAACAAGAATAAGTTCATTAACGGTCTTGGCGTCTCCGCTCCGTAAGCCAGGTGGTCGCCGAAGCTTTCCGTCCGTCTGACGAGCCGCTCGTCGCTGTCTTGCACCAGATAATCCATATAACGCTGCATCGCCTCGTAATTGTCTTCGATAAATCTTCGATCGCCGTATACTTTGTACATTGTCCAAGGAAGAATAACGCCCCCGTCGGCAAAAAACACATGTCCTCTGCCGAAATGCTCTACGAACGGGGCGACATCGGGGAACGCGCCATCCGCTCCTTGCGCGTCCCGAATATCCGTCAGCCACTTGCGGTAAAAAGCCGCGCTGTTCATGTTGAATGTCGCCGTTCTCGCAAACATATGAGCGTCTCCCATCCAGCCAAGCCGCTCATCCCGCTGCGGACAATCCAGCGGAATGCCAATGAAGTTGCCTCTTTGACTCCAGCGAATGTTGTCCATCAATCGATTTACAAGCGGATGCGACGTCGTCAGTTCGCCCGCGTCGCGAAGCTCGGAGTGAACAACGATGCCTGTAATTGCGGACAACTCCAGTTCGCCCGGATACCCTTCGATCTCGACATATTGAAATCCGTGATAGGTGAACAACGGTTCATAGCTTTCTTCTCTGTCCCCCCTGGCAATATAGACATCCGTTTGTTTGGCCGTCCTCAGGTTAGCCCGGTACAAACGTCCATCCGTTCCAAGACGTTCCGCGTAGCGAATGCGAATGCGGGCGCCTTCCGTTCCTTTTAACCGCAGGCGTATCCATCCGGTTATATTTTGGCCCATGTCGATGAGAAAGGTCGACTCGTCCGCGCGCCTGACCGATTGCGGCTTGATCTCGAGCATGGGACGTATGGGCGGTCCTTCGCTCGCGGCCATGCGGCCGCTTGGCACATAGTCGGATCGGACGGCTTTTCTCCACGGGGACTCCAGCAGTCCGTTACGCGCATCGCAAGTTTCTCCCATATAGAAATCCGAGGACACGACAGGACTGTCCGTTACTCGCCAATTCGGGTCCGTTCGGACAATTTCCGTCGTGCCGTCGGCGAATAGAACATGAAGCTCCGCACGGAACGCCACGGAATGGCCGTAATGATACGGACCGCAAATGCCGAGATGCCCGGCATACCAGCCCGGGCCGACGATGGCTTCGATCCGGTTGTCTCCCGCTTGCAATAATGAGGTGACATCGTACGTTTGATACGGTATGCGGATACGGTAATCCGTCCAACCGGGAGCCAGCGCATCCGTTGATACCGGGCGATCGTTTAATGCCGCGCGGTACACACCCAATGCGGATGCGTAGAGGCGAGCTTGTTTCACCTGCTTAGCCACATGGAAGGTTCTGCCGAATTGCGGGCAGATTCCGTATCCCGCGTTTACCGGGTACAAAATTCGTTTATAGACCTCCCAGTCGCCTTCGCCGAATACGCCGATCGGACTTGCGGGCCTCCACGCGCCGTCGTTGTATTCGGGCAGCATCCAGCCCGGTTCTTCCATGCCCGTTGTTTTCCATCCTGCGTCCGTTCCATACGTTATGGTTCGTCCGTCCGCATAGATGACGGCGAGAACGGCGACAAATCCCTTCCGCTCCCCGTCCGAGCAGCCGGCTATAATCCGGCGGCCCGGGCCTAGCAGAGCCGTGACGTCCAACGTGACCGACTGCATGTAAGGGTAATACAGCCCTTCGTCTTGACCGTCCACATAGATGTGCAGCGCGTCTGCCGCAAATATTTCCAGCTTCGCCGACAACGGCTCTTCCTCCGGCAGCGTCACGCTGAGACGAAAGTATCGTCTAGCCGACTCCTCAGGCATTGCCCGATCCGACTGATTCGCCTGATCCGCCTGATTCGTTTGGTCCACTGGATCCCACAGCACTGCGACGCCGCGCAGACGATCCGGCTCGGGCTCGGGCGCAACCCGCTCCGGATCGGCGATCCAGTCCGCCGTCCATTCCTCTTGGGACAGATAACCCGTCTCGAACAGGCTTGCCCCGCTCCACCCGCAGTCCTCGCCCGACTTGTTCCATACTTTGACTTTCCAATAATAAATTCGACGGGCTTGCAGCGGCGGACCGCCGTACGTAATATGCTGCGACAAGCCGCTCTCCACGGTGCCCGTGTCCCAGATCAAACCATCGACGCGATCCAGCGCTACCGAATCTTCCGCAACGACGAGCCTGTAAGCGGATTGTTCGATTCCGCGTTCCGCATCAGAGCCATCCTCAAGCCGAGCGGCTGCGATCCGCCAGCCGAACGCGGGACGCAAGTTATCCGTCCCGAGCGGCCGGTCGGCGTAATCTACCGTTAATCCATCAATTGTAAGCATGCGCCGTTAATCCTCCTTATCGAGCAGAATTCGGAACGGATAACAGCAATCGGCGAAGATAAGCCGTAATTTCCGGCGAACGGCCGTTCCTGATCAACGCTTCGACTTCGGCTTGGTCCATGGAATCGACAAGGGCGGCGAAAGTCTCCATCGCGTTAACCCCTTCCCGCACCGCCGCAAGCCCATCCTCCCGGTAAGGGTATTGATCGATGGACAACCAGCCGTTATATCCCGTCCGCTTAAGCCAGTAGAAAAATTCCAGCGTTTCGATCGTATGCACGCTGCCAACGATCATATCGTCGTCCCAGTGGCGGAAATTATCGTTCATATGCACATGAAATAACCGATTGCCGTATCTCTTGAGCAAAGCGACCGATTCGGCCGGCGTTTCGTAAGCGTTAAGCGCGTGTCCGAAGTCGATCGTCACTCCGATATTGTCCGTGCCGGTCTCCTGGGCCATTAAGACGGACATGGCCGCCGTGCTCAAGTAGCTGTGCGTTCGTGGCTCCTTCGGCTTGTATTCCAGACTTATCCTTACATCGGGGCGATAGCGGCATACCTCCCGCAATCCTTCCGCGAACCAGTCGCGTTCTTGCATATAATCCGCCTGAAACAAATAATCGTAGCCGTCCTGACCTGGCCACAACGAGATGAGATCGCCTCCCAACTCGATAGCCGCGTCGATCATTTCTTTTGTATGGGCGACCGCTTCCTTGCGAATGGCCGGATCTTTGGCCGCGAAGCTGCCGTACTTCCACTTCATCTGTCCGAAGTGATCGGGAATAATCGATACCAGCTCAAGTCCGTGCTCATCCATATGCCCTTTCAGTTCTTTAACGTTTTTATCCGTGACATGCCATGTGCCGACCAGCTCCACGCCGGTAACTTGTGGAATCTGAGCGACGCGCCCGAACAGCTCGGCGATGGAGAACGGCTCCGCGTATCCCCCGGTCACATATCGGTCCGAGCAGCTCCCTACATTCGATAATATAACGGAATAGCGATGACTCATTGCGGATACCTCCAATAATGTTGTAATGTCATTCGTTGCTGACAAGAATCGTTTCCTGCGCTATGCTCCTATATTTGAATCGAATGCCGACATCGCCGCCCGCGCTCGGATCATAATCGGATACCTGAAGCGTCATCGACTGGGTTTCCCCGGTTTTCAATCCGTTCAGTTTCAGCATCTTGGGATGGAACGACAGATTGCCGATCGGTTCGATTCGAATCTGACCTGACATTTTTTTGTCATCGTAATTAGTCACTTTTACTGTAATGGTTGAGCCCGGGGCCAGCTCGTCAAGATCAGACGTCGCGACCATATCGATATTGGGCAACCCGCCGATCGCAGTGTTTTTGCTCGAAAAGCCAACCTCGTCGATCAACAGCGACCCGCTCCAGCTTTCGTTGGTCGTCTTGCGCGTCCAAACCTTGATTCTATCGATCGCATCAAGACCTTCCCACCCTTTAAGATCTAGAGACAAGGCATGCCAGCCTTTGCTAGCGTCGATTCTTGCTAAACCTTCTGCCGCAAGATCCCCGCTGTACACTTTCACTTTCGCGTAATAGGTATGAGACTCCTCAGGTTCGGTCAGCTTGACGGCCAGATTGAGGTGAGGCTTGCCGGTTGCGTCGATCGGTTCGGCAAATTTTTTCTCCGCGCCTTTCCACAGCCGTTCGAGTCCTACAAAGGTCATTCTTACCAGGTCCACGAAGTCGACTTTCAACGAACCGGTGCCTCCATAAGCATCTGCGGTCGTTCTGCTGACCCCGTAAGAATGATCCGCAAACTCCCATCCGTCTTTGCCCGTTTCGAACTTATCGCCGCCGACGATATGCGGCGCTTGCTTGTTAATCGATACGGGAACCAGCTGCGGCGGCATGCGCTGGGCAAGCTTGGCTGCGTCGAAGTTTGGAACAACCTCGCTCCAGTTCTCGATACCGATGATCGGCTTGGCGAATTCGGCGACTTCAAGCGAGCGATCCGTATCGATATATTTGAACACGTCGTAAATAAATTTGCGGTCCTTCGCGACGAATCCCGGCAGCTCCGTGTTCGCTGTCCATAACCCCATATTGAGACCCGCAGCCGGAATATCGAGCTGATTGAACATAATGAAAGCGTCGATGCCGTCCAGGAATCGCGACTTGTAATAAGCATAAACGTAAGCCGCGGCTTGGAGCCGCTGTGCTTCCGGCGTATCGTTTTCCGTGTGGAAGCCCTGTTCGGATAAAATAATCCGTCTGCGCTCATTTCCATATTTCAGCGTTTCCTGCCCCATGTATCGGTCGATAACCTGGAGGTTTTTGAACGTAATTTTGGGAGAATCGAAGCTGTCGCTCACATATTCCTGATCTTCCCACGTTCGCGGATCCAGCATGTTCTCCGGATACGGATGATGCGCGAGATGCCAAGGGTAATCGCCGCCCAACTTGGATAGAGCGTTCATCTTGTCGACGACATCTTTGCTCCCGTAGAAACGGGTCGGCTGATTGGGCATGTAGGGTTCGTTCCAAGCATTATCGACCGAGATATAGACCCTTGCGCTGTCGGAATGTTTGCGGACGGCCTGATAGGCGAGCCGAACGGATCTTTCGTAATGCTCCATGAATTGATCGACGGACTTGTCGCCCATGTTCTGCCAGATCCAGGCGGAATCGACCTCGTTGCCCACGATGTAGCCCATCGCTCTACCATATCGCTGATCCTCTCTCGTATATCGATCGGCAAGAAACTCCATGGCGGCCTTGTAGTAGCGGACGCCTTCGGCGTTCGTAGTGTTGAATGCATAGACGGTCCCCTGGCCGCGTGCGGCATCTGGGTGAATCAGCACATTCGTCGATCCGTCCGGGTCGTCCGCGTCATACAGGATAAGAACCAGGTTCACGATTGTGCCGTTGTCGGACATCGCCTTTATCTCGCGATCCAGCTCTTCGACGGCGTCCTTATGAAAGTGGTAGGCCGTGCCTTCCGAATCGAACGCGATCGCATTGTTCGGATCCGTATCGTCCTTATACATAAGGCCGTTTACGACGACGGTCAACGTTGCGTGGCTGACGCCGAGCTCCTCGGCATCGTCCGTCATCTGCACATTCAGGCCTTTCTTGGATAGAGCGTCCGGGTACGCAAAGGAATGTTTCGCCGGAAACGCAATATCGGTCACGGACTTCGGAGCGTCGACGTAGCGTACAGAGCCGTCTTCTCCGGCCTCTCGAACAACGACCAGAAATTTGGAGTAATAGCGATCCCTGTCCCCGTCGAACCGATCCAGATGAAACGAAAACGTATCGTTGCCGCTTGGAACCGCGCTCGTCGATATCGGAGTCAGAGCATCAATATCCGGCTCGTACTGGTAAGGAGCCAGCTCGTAAAGCTGCAATTGGGCTGTCGACGTATTGCCAACGCCAACGCCATTACCGATATTCGCATCGTCACCGATCCTTCCGGTCACCGTCACGGCGTTTGCATCGACGCGAATCTCCGATACCTCCCCGATATAATCGTAGATCGGGCGATCCTGCTTGGCGAAGTCAATGCCGTCTATTGCAATCGTATTCGTCCCTGATCCGACTCCCGCCAATTGAAGCCGCAGGCCGGTCACTTGCCCCGTCCACCTCGGATGCCCGATAAGCCTGGCCGAGTAGACGTTCTCTCCGTCAATCGCTTCCGCGGACTCCAGCGCCTGCGACTTGGCTTCGTCAAATTCAGGGTCTGTCTCCGTCGTCCAATACAATCGGCCGGAAGCAATTTCGGCGC
Organism: Paenibacillus sp. MY03; assembly: GCF_002165585.1. Lineage (NCBI taxonomy): Bacteria > Bacillati > Bacillota > Bacilli > Caryophanales > Paenibacillaceae > Paenibacillus > Paenibacillus sp. MY03. The sequence continues at coordinate 113,892 of NZ_MXQD01000013.1, forward strand.
CGTTGCCGAGCTTGAGCCGCACTAAGTTGTAAACGGCCGGGTCCAGCTTGAGCGGAGCCGACGTCATCGCGGAATTCCCTCCCGCCAAGCCCAGCGACAGCCTGCCGTCCGACACCGATGGAGACTCAATCGAATCATTGAACGACCATCCTTCGGTGTCCCCTTCATACGAAAATTGCCAGTCGAGCATATTCGCCGCATGTACGTAATCGATATAAAACTCCGTATTCGGCCAATAGGGCAAAGGGTCATCGGGATGTTCGGCGCGATCGAAGTCATGCTGAAAGCTGACCTCCAGCTTATCGATCGCACTTCGTCCGGCCCATCCGCTAAGATCGATGCCGATCTTGTTCCAATTGTTGTTGTAGACCCTTACGATGCCCTCTAACGAAGTGTCGCCGCTGTATGCGACAAGGCGAGCGTAATAAGGTTCATCATTCGGCAAATAGCCAAAATGATTGTAAGCCATCATCAGGTAGCGCGAATTCGAAAGATCAAGCGGTTGGTCGAACGTTCGGCTAGCCGTTCTCCAAACATTGTTCTGCAAGTTCGGTTCGCTTTTCAATGCCAGAAATTTGCTGCCCTCGTAAGGAAAAAACACATTCCACGCTTGCGTGGCCAGGCTGGCTTCGGACACGTTGTCCCCCGCTTGCCAGTTCGCCAGCGATTCGTCCGACTCGAAATCGTCAATGACTGTGTAAGGTGCAAACTGTCCGACCGTTCTCATATTCGAAGTGGGAGACACAGACGCGTCTGAAGCATGTATCCAAGTAGTTCGGTTCCCCGCGTTGACCGACAGGAGCAGAATCAGAGCCAAGCAGAAGGCCAATAGCTTCTTCCAAGTTCTCATCCAATCTAACCTCCAGTAGAAGTAAAGGATTATTCCTTAACGCTGCCAAGTACAATGCCATGGATAAAGTAACGCTGCAAAAACGGGTACACGAGCAAAATCGGCAGCATGCCGACGAATACCTGCGCGGCACGTGTCGTTCGATCGGATATTAGATTGTATACCCGCGCCATCTCCGGATCGGTGAACTTGGACAGGTCCGGCATCGTAATGACCGTCTGCAAGTAGCTGGACAACGGATAACGGTCCGGACTATTCATCAGCAGCAAGCCGTCAAACCACGAGTTCCAATGTCCAACGACCGTAAACAGCGTAATCGTCGCAAGCGCAGGCGTTGACAAGGGGATGTAAATGCTAAGCAGAATCCGCCAGTCGCCCGCGCCGTCGATTCGCGCCGACTCGTTCATCTCCTTCGGCAGGCGGCGAAAGAAATTAAGCAGCAGAATGATATTGAATACCGGTACAGCGCCAGGAAGCACGAGCGCCCAGATCGAATTAAGCAAATCAAGGTTTTTGATCGTTAAGTACCAGGGAATCAGCCCTCCGCCGAACAGGATCGTGATCACGAAATACCAGACGTATACCGATCGCAATCGGAAATCCCCGCGTTCCTTCGATAGAGGGTACGCGCACAGCAGCGTCAAGGCGAGATTAATAACGGTGCCCAGCACGACCCGCTGCACCGTAATGCCCATCGACTTGAAAAATTGCCCTTGAGAGGCGACATATTCGTAAGAAGCCCAGGTAAACTCGCGCGGCCAGAACAATACATTGCCTGCCGTCACCTGGATTTTGGAACTAAGAGACAGCGCCAACACATGCACGATAGGCAGAAAACAAAGCGCAGACAACAAGATCAAAATAGCGTAATTGACCAGATTGAAGCTTCTTCTGCTCCAGGACGTTCTCGTTATCATCCGACAGCAACCCCAATCAGAAAATTCTGTAGTTGGCGAATCGATACGCCAGTCCGTACGATACGGACACAAGAACAAAGGAAACAAGTGATTTAAATAATCCCAGCGCGGCGGACACGCTGAATTGATAGTCTTGAAGTCCGATCCGATAGATCATCGTATCGAGAATATCCCCGCTTTCAAGCACCGGAGCGCTGTACAGATTAAACACTTGATCGAAGCCGGCGTTCAGCACGTTGCCGAGACTTAACGTCATCATCAGCACGATGATCGGAGCCATGCCGGGAAGCGTAATATGAAGCGTCTGCTTCCATCGGTTCGCTCCGTCGATGACTGCCGCCTCATACAGCGTCGGATTGATGCCCGTGAGCGCGGCTAAATAAATGATCGTATCGAACCCGAACTGCTTCCACGTATCGGATATAATCAGCGTCCACGGGAACCAGTTATTGTCGCCGAGGAAAAAGACGGACTGCATGCCGAGCGCCTCAATCATTTGATTAACAATCCCTTTTAAGGATAAAATATCCATTAAAATGCCAGCAAGAATGACCCACGACAGAAAATAGGGCAAATAAATGAGCGTCTGCACCGAACGTTTAAACAAAGCGCTGCGAATTTCGTTTAACAGCAGAGCCGTTACAATCGGAACAATTAGATGCAAAATGATTTTCATCGTCGCTATAAAAACGGTATTCCACAGCACCCGGCTAAAATCGGGCAAGTCGAAGATGTACTGAAAGTTTTCCAATCCGACCCATTCGGAGTCGAAGAACCCTTTTGTCGGATAATACTTCTGGAAGGAAATGATAATGCCAAACATTGGAACATAGCTGAACAAGAAGAGAAACACCACTCCCGGAAGCAGCATGATATGGTTGGAGCGTTCCTGTCTCCATTTTTGTTTGAACACGGTTGCCTTCACCTCCCGCCGCCGCAAGGGATCGAACGCGTATACGTCCGTTCCCCGCTTCCGGCATCAGCCTTCCTTAGCGATTCGCCTCGTACCATTCATTGACTTCTTGCGTAATTTGATCCCCGCCAAGCTTTTTCCAATTGGACACATAGTTGTCGAACTCGTCGATCGGAGCCGCGCCCATTATGATTTTGACGAATGTTTCATTCTGCATCGTGAGCAGCGTCGACATCTTCTCTTCCATCGTTTTGGTCGCGCCGCCAAAATATTTGTCAATGACGACTCCGTCCGGCTGCTCCTGGTACTTGACGCGAATCTCGAACGGGCTCACTTCCGGTTGATGGATCCACCATTGCTGCCATGTATCTGGATCGCTTCCATCGGTTCCCGAGACCACGTCATACGTTTTCTTAAGCGCTTCGTTTAATCCGGAGGGATCTCCCGCCGCCAAAGCGTCGCGCACCAAATTATAGTTGTAGTCCTTGATGTAGCCTTGAACAGGCGACAGCACATGCATCGCGTATTTGGCGTTTTCCGCCCAGGCATATACTTGCAAGTCGTTGTTGGTTCCTTCCTTGTCTTCGCCATACACCTTCTGAAGGAACAGGTTCATCATCTTTACGGCCGCTTCCGGATTAGAGAAACCTTTTTTTACGACATAGAAGCCGCCTACGGTTACGCCTACGTTTGGTTTGGCCGGATTGCCGTCAACGGAAGGGAGTGGAAGCGCCTTCCATGACGCGTCGGGATCGTTTTTGATCAAGTCGGCTGCAATCAGCGCCGATTCCGATATCGTGCCGTAGAACATGCCGAGCTTGCCGGATACGACATCTTCTTTTAACCGATTGTAATCTTTTGTTCCGAATTCCCGATCGATCAACCCGTCCTTGTACATTTGCTGCAGTTTTCCGAGCGCCGACTTCATCTCCGGCGTCGTACTGCCGTAAATCAAACCTTCATTTCCGTTCTCGATCCAAATGTCGGGATACGCATGATAGCCGTTCAGAAAACCGCCCATCGCACCTCCGCCCATCGTAGCGCTCAAAATGCCGAGACCAAGCGTATCATCCTTTCCGTTCTCGTCGGGATCCTGCTTTACGAACGCTTCCGCTACCTGAATCAACTCGTCGATCGTTGTCGGCTCCTTCAAGTTCAGCTTCTTGAGCCAATCGGCGCGGATGTACAAAGTGACCAGCGAATCGCGTGGATCGCCGCCGTAATGCGGAATCGCCATCAGCTTGCCGTCATAGGTCGCCATCTTCTGAGCGGACGCCAGCGCATCCTGAACTTGCTCCTTCAAATAAGGCATGGCATATTGATCGAACACTCCGGTCAAATCTTCCACCATATCCGCTTCCACGAGTTGAGTCAGTTGTTTCTTGGTCACGCGCATAATATCCGGAATGTCGCCCGAAGCGATCGATACATTCATCTTATTCTCGTATTGCGTGGAATCCACCATCCAATCCCACTTCAGATTGATCCCTAGCGCTTCCCGGTAGAGCTTCGTCCAGCGATTATCGTTGTCCCACGTTTCCCCTTCCGGGAATGTCGCCCATCCTTCCGTGCTAAGCACGGACTTTACCGTAAGCGGCGGATCGAACTTGCCGAACGGATTGCCGTCTCCCTGCTCCCCGGTCGGACTTTCATTACCGCCTGTCACAACCGGCTTCTTGCCTTCATTGCCGCCATTGTTGTCGCTGCAAGCGCTTAACAAGCTCGACGCGAGCACTACGGCCAGCAATGACATCCATCCTTTTTTACCGAACATTTGTTTACCCCCTCGATTGGATTTGACAAACGATTTCATTGCGCAAACCGATTATAACAACGCCCGCGAGTGCAGCTCTATTCCAATGATTTTACTTTCCGTTGCATCTTTTTGTTTGCACTTTTTCGAGATCCGGCTAAACGCTCGCTTCTCTCCACTCCTGCGGCGTCTTCCCCGTTACTTTCTTAAACACGCGGTAGAAGTATTGGACGGAAGTAAAGCCTATCGCCGCGGGGATATCCTGGATGCGGTTGCCGGGGTCCTCCAACAATTCCTTGGCTAGCCGAATCCGGCAATCCGTAATATATTCGGCAATGCCCACACCGTTGTTCTGCTTGAACAGACGGGACAAATAAGACGAATTGTGGCTGACAGTCTCCGCGATAATCGTCAGGGACAGGTCATTCGTCAGATGATCGGCAATATACGTTTTCACTTTCATCATCAGTTCGTTTTCGCTCTCGCCGCGGGAACGCTCCCTGAAGTCGAATATCGATTCCGCGCATTTGCGCAAATAATCGGCGGCTTCGTAAGGTGCCGTCTTCAAGTCGGGAAAAATAAGACGGCCGATGTCCCATCGCTCATCAGAGCTGCGAAGCTTTAATTCCTTTGTATGAAAAGACAAAATAACCGAAGCGGCCATAAAATAATATTTCTCCTGATTTTCAGAATCCCGCTGCAACAGCAGCTCGTCCAACAGATTGAAAAACAACTCCCGACGATTGTTTTCGAGCATCGAGGCGAGATTGCCGATAAAAGAAGCCGCATCCATGGGCAAGGGATTCTCTGTTATGCCGTTGCCTGCAAACTGTTGATCGATCATCAGCACTTTTCTTCCCGAACCGAGCCCCCGCGCCAGGTTGCCTCGGAGCAAAGCGAATTTGCCGCTAACCTCGGACCAGCCCACGGGCGTATCGGCAATCAATACCGACAGGTCGAGCTTGATCAGATCCTTGCATGCCGCCTGAATCATTTCGAACGTTCCTTGCACGAACCGGATGATCATGCTCCACGTATCTTCCTGCACCCGGACCGAGCTGCTGGGTTGAAGACTTTTGGGCTGAATCATCCATACGATATTGAACCTGTCGATCGGGAGCGATATTTGCGTGACCATGGTGTCCAGATATTCTCCTGCAATGTTTCGAATGGAATACAGGAGCAAATAACGGTCATAATGGGACACATTTTCCATCCATTCGTCCACGCGTCCGATTATCGCAAGCACGGGCATCGAAGGTTGCAGCGGAATGTGCAAGTCGGCGAACTGTTTGGAGAGCTCCCGCTCCTCCAGGCGCTCCCCTTGTAGTAGCTGGCGAATAAAGTCCTGCTGCAGCGTTTCAAATGCCATTCTCATTTGATTTTTCGATTTGACGATCAAGGATTCGATTTCGATTTCGTCCCGAAGCTTGGCGACAGCCTTCTCTACCGCTTCAATCAGACGTTCGTCGCCGTCCGTCTTTAATACGTAGTCCAGCGCCCCTCCTCTAATCGCGTTCTGAACGTAATCGAAGTCGTTGAAGCCGGATAAAAAAATCACTTTGCATTTCGGCCAGTACCTCATGATTTCCTGTTGAAGCGTAATCCCGTCCATGCCGGGCATTCGAATGTCGGATACGACGATATCGATTTTGGTCCTCTTAAGCCAATCCAGCGCTTCTCTCGCCGAATAGGCGCCAATGACCTCCAATTCGAGATGGGACAGCTGAGAGATCACCTCGATTAAACCATTTACCACATAATCCTCATTATCGACGATCAGCAATCGATTCATGTTCTTCCTCCTCTGCGTCAGGCAGATTGATTTCTACGCGCATACCCCCAAGCTCGCTGCGGGAAATGCGCAAACCGTATGACGGCCCGAACTTCAGGATAAGGCGTCTGTGCACGTTGAGCATACCGGTCGTCTCGATATCGTCCGACAACGAATTCCCTGGCCGATTTAACTCTTCCAGTCGTTCATCGGTCAACCGATCGCCGTTATCCTCGATGATAAGCGAGATCATGTGCGCGGACGCCATTACGGAAAACTTCAGTATTCCGCCTTCATCCAATTCTTCCACTCCATGAATAAACGCGTTCTCGACAATGGGTTGCACAATGAGTCTTGGAACGAGGCGGTTTTCCCATTCGGCAGGCAGCTCCTCCCAGTGGATCGTAAGTTTGTCGCCGAACCGCATCTTCAAAATATCGGCGTATGTTCTGGCATGGTCGACTTCCATCCGGAGAATCGCCTCTTCTTGGGCATTGCGCGTAATGTACTTCAAGTAATCGCCGAGCAGTCGAGTATACGGCTTGATATTAACCGTATCCTCGTCTTGAGCCATCCGGTGCAGCCGGTAATAAGCGTTATACAAAAAGTGGGGATTGATTTGAGCCTGAAGATGTTTTAGCTCGGCTCTCTGCGAACGGATATCCTGCTCGTATACATCATGGATAAGCGATTGAATCGTACCCACCATTTGATTGAACTGCTCGTAGAAATAATCGATCTCATCCCGGCTTTTTGATTGCAGCTGCACATCAAACGATCCTTCGCTCACTTTGCGAAATGCCCTGACAAGTCTTTGCAGCGGCCGTTGCAAAAATAGATAGATCCAATAGGCATAAAGCAGAATAATGACGATGGCCGTCGCAATGAGAATGCGAAACCACATTTGGTAACCCGCCAACGGTTTCAGAACCACTTCCTCGGGCATATAAAGCGTCAAAGCGATACCAAGCTCCGGCAATCGCTCATATGCCGCCATATATTGGCGATTGTCAGCAGCAGTCATTACCTGCTGTCCGGATACCTCGGCATACGATTGATTAAGCTGGGCCATCTGACGTTGAAGCGGATCATTGCTGTCATCCCCGGAAATAAGCCAATTTCCTTCCAAATCGGATAATATGGCGTTTCCGCCGCTTTCCGTCAGCATTTGCGATAGAATGGACTGAATTTTCCCCCGATTCAGCGAAATCTCGATCCAATAAGCAGGCAAACTATTTTCGTAAGTCCCGGTAGGGAAACGTTCCGCCAACATCAATTGGTTTTGCCAAACGAAAATCGGCAACGAGCTGCGGTTCAGAAGTTCATGGACCGATGTCATTTCTTCATCAATGCTATACGTTATTCGATTCGGATAAATAATTTTGTGCTCGGAAACCATAAATAATCCCACATCGTGAATGTAGGGGCTGGACGACTTCAGCGTCTTCATCTTTTTTTGCATCAAAAGCACTTCCAACCGCCGTTCGTAATCGGTCATGATCGGAGACATCGTGCTGAATCTCTGAATATCCGGATCAAAAACATATTCCCGCTTCAGGCTGATGATATGCTCCAGCGCCGAATTCAGTTCGTTTACATAGAAGTGAACTCTGGATGACAACGAATTGGTTATTTCCCGGCGGATCGCCGCTTCCCCTTTGATGACGATGAGCGAGCCGATGAACAGAATCGGGATGATGGCCGCCATAAAAATCAAAACGATTTTAGGGTACAATCCGATCGAGAGCAGATTGCGCCGAATGCTCATAACTATTCACTTCCCTTATTGTAAAATAGCTTCCTCCGGGCGATTAATGAAGCAGTTCCGCGACGAAATGGGCATACCGGCCCCTGATCTCATTGTAACAAGTCCGCTTCCCCTTTAAATGTTGTAATCATTTTACTTTTTATTATACTTTTTTGATCTGCGCTGACGGAATCGTCGGGAGACGAAAAAAAGATGACCCCTGTTTCGTACCAGGAATCATCTCTTGAGTGTAGCAAACCCTATTTATCTAAAGGTGCTTTTCCCGTTGACGTATTAACATCATCAACGCCGGCAAGGCGATTGGCCGAACAAGAAAGGTATCAAGCAATACGCCTATTGCTACAGCAAATCCAAAGGCCCGCAATTCCACGACCGGCTGCGTCATTAATACGGCAAACGTTGCCGCCAAAATAAATCCAGCTGAGGAAATAACGCCGCCGGTTTTCGCGAGTCCCATTCTTACCGCTTCTGTATAGGAACGCGTCTTCTGCTCCTCGCGGATCCGCGCGACCAGCATGATCGAATAATCGACGCCGAGCGCTACGATAAATAAAAACGTATATAATGGAATGCGGTAGCTTAGCCCCTCGTATCCGAGCATATTCTGGAATACGAAAACGGTTATTCCCAGCGCGGCGCTATAGGATAAAAGAATGGTAACCAGCATATAGATCGGCATGATCCAGGATCGTGTTTGCAGCAGCAGCATAAACAGAATAATCAAAGCGACTATGATCATAACGATTTGTTCGTCGAATGCGTTAACCGCTTTTATATCCGAGTTGACAGCCGTGTCTCCTGCAATCCATAACTTCGCGTCCTCGATGCCGCTATCCTGAAGCAGCGAACTTTGATCGGCCAGAATGGTATCGGTCGTCAAAAACGCTTTATCGGTAAATGGATTATGAACAGGCACAAGGGTAAGCTTGGCCACCTTTTCCGATTGATCCGATAGCTGCGCGGTATGAACGGAAGCAACGCCTTCCCTATCTTTCAAAACTTCCGCCAGCCGGCGAATCTGCTCCGCCGAAAGGTTCTCGGAGCTCTCCACGATGATCGTGCTGGGCGACACATCGCCAGCCGAAAACGCATCGCTCAATTTTTGATAGCCTTTGACGGAAGACATCTCTTGCGGGAATGAGTCCAGCAGATTAAACGTATATTTGATGGGCGATATCATAGCGATGCCGATCGCGAGCACGAGCATAACCGCCGCGAGCGATTTCTTCGGATTGGATGTTACGAAGAGGCTAAATCGGCCCCAATAGGTTTGCTCCACCGGTTTCAAGCGACGCTTGTCGATTCGGAAAGGCCAGAAAGCCTTTGTGCCTGCCAGCGCAAACAAAGCCGGCATTAAGGTCAACCCCGCAGCAATCATCACCGCAACCGCCACGGCAAAGACGGGAGCGAAATTACGATACGATTCGAAGCTCGCCAAAAATAACGTCAACATGCTCATAAGCACGGTGCCGCCGCTGAACAAAATCGGCTCCGTCACGTTTCTGACAGCCCGCATCATCGCATCCTGGGCAGAAAAACCTTCCAGCAGATTTTCTTTGAACCGCGAGAATAATAACAACGAATAATCCGTAATAACCGCGAACAACAAAACCATCATAATGGACAAAGCTTGTTTCTCGATTACAAATATGTCTAACTGTCCCGCCAAGCCAAGCAGACGATCAACGATGGCATACGCGATGCCTGCTCCGATCAGCGGAAGAATTGCGAGCAATAAGGAACGATAGATAACGATGAGGATCAAAAAAATAATCGCAACGGTCGATAGGATCAATACGACATCCGCGCTTGAGAAAACCCTGGTGGTATCCGCCATGATTCCGGCCGGACCCGTGTAATCGAGCTGCACATCGGAGGGAAGCCCCGCCAACGTCTCCTCTTTCATGACATCAAGAAGCTCCATCACGGCGTCGTTTTCCAGATCGGCTGTCAAAAAGCCGGGCACAAAAAACGTTTTGGCGTCCTCCGCCACGAACGATTGACGCGCGCTTGCCGGCAACTCGGCAACATGTATGGCCTTCAATTCCCGCGACTCCAGAACTTTTTCTACGAAGACCGAATACTCCATAATCTCTTGTTCCGTAAATGCTGTGTCCCTGGACAATACAACAAACAATGGGATTCCCTCATCCGACGGAAAATACCGATCGACCAGCTTCTGGGCCTGAACGGATTGTCTATGCTCCGGCAATCCATGGTTCGTAATCGGAGAGGTTTGCTCCTTGGAGGAATCCGCCACGACAGACAATAGACCGGCTAGCAGCAGCCAAGCCATTACGATCAACAGCCATACCCGGTTCGCACTCCACCAACGCATGTTTTAGTCCTCCTTCTGTATCGAGAAGGTGACCGCTATGAACAGAATAAAACTAAACAATAACACCGTACCGCCGACAATAAACGTAATAAGCGTGATCGTTTCGTTCATATTAAAAGGGTTGACGTTATAGAAAAGCATGCCGACCGACAAGCCGATCGATCCGATGACGGACAGCCACCCATGCAGGGATACGAGCTTCTTCGCTTTCACCTTGAAAACCTGATAGAACAACCCCCAGACGAACACCGACAGCCAGCCTACTACAAGTATGTGCGCATGAACGGCGCGCAGCTGATAATTTCCGCTCCCCGCCATATCGGCCCCAAGGATCGCGCCGACCAGACCAAAAACGGCTGCCAAACGTATAAGACGCAAGCTCCATATTTTCTCCATAAAAAAACCTCCATACTTTTATTTGTACAGAGGTAGTATAAAAGCTGATTCTAAACTGTATCTAAACTGCTGTTGGCCTAAGAGGCAACGTTACCGTGATGCATGTGCCTTCGCCCGTTTCACTCGAGATTCGGATGTCGCCTTGATGCAGGGTGATCGTTTCCTTGACGATGGCCAGACCGAGACCCGTCCCCTTCGTCGACCGAGAGGCATCCGCGCGGTAAAACCGCTCAAATACGTGCGGCAAATCATCCTCGGCTATTCCTATGCCGGTATCCTCGAAGATCACGCTCACATGATCCTTCTCCGATTCTGTGCGGATCCGAATCTCTCCCCCGGGTTTATTGTATTTGATCGCATTCGTCAGCAGGTTCTCCCATACATTGTCCAACAAAGCCTCATTGCCTGTCAGGAGTAGAGGAGCTGCGTCCAGGCTGATCGAAATCCCTTCTTTTTCGAGAAGCCAGCGATATTTCATAACGGTTCGTTCGATTTGTTCATGCAAGGGATAGGTTTGCATGGCAACGGTCTTGTTTCGCTGATCCAGAGAGGTCAACACCAACAACTGTTTCGTTAAATTCGATAGCCGCATGGCCTCGCTTTCGATCACCGACGCATATTGCAGACGTGGCTCTTGGTCAAGCTCCGCTTGCTTCAAGAGGGCGGCATACCCGCCAATATTGAGCAGCGGGGACTGGAAATCATGCGACACGTTGCGAATAAAGCTTTTCCGCTCCTCTTCGTTGGCAAGGAGCTGCTTGGCCATCCGGTTAAAGCTGGCTGCCAGCGTGCCAAGCTCGTCCGAACGGTTAACCTGCAAGCTGATCTCGAAATTTTCCGCGGCTATTTGTTTCGTGGCCGCCGTCAGCGCTTTGATCGGATGAACCAGGTACCAAGCCGAGACGATGATGGCCAGCAAACTAATAACAAGCATCAGTAGCGCCATCCCGCCCATGATGGAATGAACCTCGCTGAACAGCATCCGAATATCCGGACGAACGAACATCGCATAGCGCTGCCCTTCGTGCACGAATGGAACGCCGATCGAATTCCGAATGTCATTGGCAAAAAAACCGGTCACAAACAGCTGTTTCGGAAAGTCGCGCATACCATGGTAGATGTCCCCGGCAATGACCTCTTCAACAATCGAATTGTCGAGCTCCTTCAGCCGGTATTCTCCGCCATAGTATCCGGAAGCTCCATTTTCGTTCACCACATAAAACTGGTAACCGATTTCGCCAAGCATCGCGAAGTGTTCCTGCAAATCAAGCTCCGCATGCTCGGAAATGTAAGCTGCCATACGACTCGCGATCATCGTATTTTTGGCGTCGTTCTGCTCCTTGAGCACTTGATGATAATACATATTCGTAGCGAGAAAAGCCAGCACAGTGCTGAGAAGCATGATACACAGCGCAACAATGAGATATTTTACATATAGAGACGATTGCACTTTCATGGCGATACCTCTATTCGATAACCAACGCCGCGAACCGTATGGATGCGTACGCATGAGCCCAGCGAAGCGAGCCGTTCCCGGACCCGATTCATATGGGTATTGAGCGTATGATCGCTTTCGTATTCCAGTCCCCATACCTGCTCCATCAAATATTCACGTTCGAACACTTGTCCAGGCCTTGATGCGAGTATGGCCAGCAGCTCGAACTCCTTGAGAGGAAGGAGCAGCTTTTTTTGTCCTTGAACGACCTGGAGCGTCTGCCGGCGTATCTCCAAATCCCCTAATGCAATCGTCGTATCCGTCGGCTTGTCGTATCTCCTTAATATAGCCTGTATGCGAAAGAGAAGCTCTTCGGGCTCAAAGGGTTTGACCAAATAATCGTCGACTCCAGCCATATACCCTTCGCGTTTATCCTCCAGCTCGCCCCTGGCCGTCAGCATAAGCACCGGCAAGTCCCATTCTTTTTTCAGCTTGTCGGTTAGAGCCAGGCCGTCCAGCCCCGGCATCATCACATCTACGATAGCCAAATCCACTTTATCATCCATCAGCGCCAAGGCCGTATCTCCCGAAATCGCAGTCCGAACCTGATAGCGCCACGAGACTAAATGCAGCCGCACAAGCTCAAGTATGTGCAGGTCATCATCTGCCACCAATATCGTTCGCATGATCTCCCTCATTCCAAAAAGAAACATCTACTTCTTGTTCATTATAGCCGATGGGCATGTGAAAAAGGGATACCCCCTGCCACGAACTCGTGCTCAGGGGATATCCCTTTGATTTTACTTATTCAACCTCTGTGTCCTTTCCGGAATGCTCAAGCATCGTCATTATGAATTTGACGGCTTCCGCTCTTGTGGTTTGCGCCAAAGGATCGAATGTATTGTTCCCTTTGCCCTGGAACAATCCGGCCTGAACGCCGACAGCGACATGCGCTCTGCCCCATTGCGGAATCTGATCGGCGTCCGCGAATTCCGGTCTTGCATTCGGATCAACTTTGAGCTGCAAGGCACGAACAATCAGGTTCGCGACCTGAACGCGACTGGCTCCGTCCTCAGCCCCGAATCGTCCATCGGAATAACCTTGAAGCCATCCCAATTCCACTAATGCCCGAATAGATCCGCGAGCCCATAGCGGAATTTTCGCGTTGTCTGCGAATAGGGTTCCTTCACCCGACTCTGTAACGGTCAAATTCAATGCTCTGCTTAGCATAACCGCCAATTCTGCGCGCGTGACAATGGCATTGGGTCTGAACGTGTCATCCTCGAAGCCCAACACGATTCCTTTCGCGACAGCTTTCTTTACCAAATCCTCTGCCCAGTGTCCCGCAATATCCGACAAGTTGGATGGAAGTGGCGGTTGTTCCTCTTCCCCCTCTTCGCCTGGCATTGGTTCTTCCGCTTTGACGATGATGGTAAACGTTTTGGTCTCCTTGACGATGCCTTTGCTGATCGTTGCGGTCATACTGACCGTCACGTCCGCTTCGCCGGCTGCAGGCCTCGCAACCAATCGTCCGTTATCTCCAATAAAGTCGGTATTGGAGCTCTTCCAGGCAATTGTCGTTCCGTTAAGACCGGCTGTCGGCAATTTCAGATCCGATATAACGGAAGAAGTACTGCCCAGTTCCAATGCATCTTTGGCTTGTTTTACAAACGCGATATCGGGATTAATCCATACATTGCCCGAACCGTCGCCTGGCCCCCCGCTTGTCGTTTGCGCTTTAATCGTCACCTGGAACGTCTTCGTTCCGCTTTCCGTTCCTTTAGTGACCGTCGCGGTTAACGTCAACGCGAGATCCGCTGCGCCGACGACAGGACGTTGCAGCAAGCTGCCGTTAGCCGTCATATAAGCCGGGTTCGAGCTTTCCCATGTGATTTGCGTGTCTTGCAGACCGCTTGTCGGCAAGCTCAAGCTGGATGTAATCGCACTTGTGTCTCCCAGCGTCAACGCCGCCAGAGCTTCGGCAACCGCCTGCTCATCCGGATTCGTCGGCACGTCCTCTTCCGCCTTGACCCTTACGGCAAAGGACTTGCTTGTGCTCCCCTCTTCCTTGGTCACCGTCGCGGACAATACGATCGTTGTATCGCCTTCTTCGACGCTTGGTCTGCCGATCAGCGTACCGTCATGTCCGACAATAGCCGGGTTAGAGCTCGCCCAAACGATCCTGGAGTCATGCAATCCTGTTGTCGGCAATATCAAATTATTCTCCACGGCATCAATCGCCGTGAGCACCAAGGCATTAGCGGCCAATTGCGCTTCCGCTTCGCCCTTCGGCATGACATCGATCGTAATGTTATCGAATGTCGCGGTCGAGTGGAACACTCTTACGCCTACGCGGCCTTGGCTAAACGTATTGTCCGTAGCAGTAACCGTGACTACTTGTTTGCCATCATCAAGGGAAAATGTCATTTGGTTGCCCTTAACGATCAAGGTTTGTTTGACGGGCTGATTCATCGTCACCTGATAAGGCAACTCTGTACCTATCCTCACGAAATTTCCGTTTACATTTTTGTACAGGCAGATTTTAGCCGCAGTATGATGCGTACTAATATTCGTTTGATAGAAATTGTTCGCATCTTGCATTCGAAACAGCATGCTGGTGTCCGAACCGCTCTTGATCGTCGCGGTTCCTTCATAGATAAAATCCGTCAGCGTTTCGTTGTAATACGCAATGCCGTTGCCGGATGGAGCAGCCAGCTTAAGCTCGCCATTTTCCACGCTCATCGCGCCTTCGGGATTGCTCCAGCCTGTAGTCGTGCCGTCCGCAAAATCTTCGGTATAGACGCGGTTTTTGGACTCGCGCGCCACGACCGGCAAAATGCCGCTCTGGCTTGCCAGTTCCCGTCCGTTCGGCAATTTCGCCAGCACTTGCAAGTGGTAATGCTTAAATGTTTCTTTGGGCAATACATACTCCGTGCCCGTAATTACTTCTTCGTGCACGACATGCTGCAGCTCCTTGTCTTGCGCGATGACGACGCGGTAGGAATCCACGCCGTTGCCGGCAGGGTCTTCCGGTGATTTCCAGCTTGCCCGGATAAGCTCACCGTTTGCTCCCGCTTCCTCAAGGTCGACAAAAAACGGCGTGTACATCTTGTAATCGGCCGGGAAAGCGAATAACCTTCCTTCGCCCGGCAGAAGCTCAGTCGTCAATTGTCCGGCTGCGGCATCATAATTGGCGGGTACCTCCAGACCGCTTTGTTTGGATACCTCCAGCACGTTCGAAACATCCGCATGAATATCAAAGGTAAAGCTCCCGCTATTCGTTAACGACTTGTTGACGACCATCATATACGATCTGCCGTTGCGCTCATCTGCAAACAACGTAAGCAGCACATCGTCCGTCGCCTTGGTCGGCTTCCAGATAAAGTCCGCCGGAACCTTGCTTGCATTTGCCGGGATGGTGCCATTGTGATAAATGTCTTTGGCCTTCAGATTGATCAGCGTCCGGCCGATAGCCTTGACTTCGGCATTGATCTTTTGGATCCATTCGAAAGCCTCCGTTTTCTTGCCTTCCGCATCGATGATGGCTTCGAAAAAGCTTTCGCTGCGGCCCGTAGGCGTCCACCAGGTAAACCAATGCATCGCCTTGTAGTCGTAAGCAAGCGTCGCGAAGGCATCCAGACGCATGTCGTTTTCGGTCGGCTTGCGATATTCGTTCGGCTGCCCGACGTTCCACCCGATGGATTGCAGGAACCGGGATACCGGCACGTCATTTGCCTCGCCTACCTTGCGGAAATTGTCCAGCACAGGGAAATATACCGCTCTGTAGTCGGAAGGCCCGTAGAAAGGATAATCCGCATAATTCAAATACTTAAGTTGATCCGCGCCTACCGTGCTAACCCAGAGGTTTGCATTTGCCCCGCCGGCCAAGCTCACATAAGGTACGGCATCGGGATCGTATTTCAGGAATTTCTGATAGACGGCCGCAAAATCCGTCATTTCCGCATCCGTTGGCTCATCTTTGACATAATAGCCGTACAAGCCCGGTCTGCCGTCATAGTCTCGTACAATTTCCTGTACGAGCTTATCCGTAAATCCGGCAGTCGATGGCACGAAGCGAGAGTCGGATACCTGCACCCTCATATCTCTTTCCGCAGCCAGACGAAGCATTTTTTTGTTCGTTTCGATCTCCTGCAAGTCGCCCGAATTGACATTAAGGATCAAATCCACATGAGCTTGCTGCAAGTAATCGTATTGCTCTTCATTGACATAATCTTTGGTTGGCGGCCAGAACACGCCGATTTGAATATTCTCTTTGTCCCGATCCGGCAAGGCTTGTTTCTCGTATACTTTGACGTGTTCGACCCAAACGACCGAATTAAACGCCTTGATGCCGACATAGCCGCTGGAGAAAGTCGCGTCTTTAGCCGTAACGGTTAATGGCCCATCGCCATCGTCGACCGAGAACCGCAGCAGATCTCCATCCGCCACCAGCGTCATATTCATCTTGACGCCGGCTTGCGCCGTAAAGGCTACTGGCTCGCCAATTGGAGTGTATTCGCCATTAACGTTTTTGTATAACCGGATCTGGCCATTGTTCCAGCCGTCCGTGCTCACATTCGTCTGATAGAAGTTGTTGGCATCTTGCGCTCGGAAAATCAAGCTTGTATCGCTTCCGCTATCGATCGTCACTTCGGTCGTATATTTAAAATCATCGAACGTACGGCCCGAATAGTAGGCCATTCCGTTCTTCAAACGATAACCATCGTTCACGATCGAGCTTTCGGCAGACTCTTCTACAGCCCATTTATCTCCGAGCTCCGACATTTCAAAGTCCTCGCGATAATTCAGGTACCGGAATACGGGATCGTAATCGTCGTCCTGACTCGCCGGCGCTTGACCGAACACCTCGATCTCGGCAAACTGCATCGCATAACTTCCGTTATTGTCCTGGTGCAGCTTGTTTCCTTCGACCTTCACATAACGAACATCCTGCAACGGACCTACATCGAATTTTTGCGCCGATCCGCTGGCGGGGTTCGTAAAGCTCTGTTTGTCATGAACCGTTGTCCAGTTCACTTTATCCGTGGATACGCTGATCGCAAAGTCGACCGGGAAACCAACTCCCTTGTTCAGACCCGAATCGTTGCGCGGCCACAACACCACTTGGTCGACGGTAAACAACGAGCCCAGATCGACCATAATGGAGCCCGTTTCGGCAGCATTCGAGGTTGGAAGCGTTGTAAAACCCAACGAGCCCGCTTGGCCAACCGTCAGCCCGTCCACGGCTTTTTCTTTGCCCCAGCCGTCCTGCGCATATTCGCTAGATACCGTTACCGTCCTGGATCTCGCCAGGTTTTTCCTTTCGGCCGATTCCGGCCGGTCCGCCATCAATACCGCCGTAAACGTCCTCTCGGCGACGTCCTGGCCGACTTGCACGGTCGCTGTCAGCGGAATCAGGACATTGCCGGTTCCCGCGGAAGGCCTTTTCAACACCTCGCCGCTGCCCAGCAAATATTCCTCATTGCCGCTCGACCAAGTGACCGTACTGCCCATTGGACCTGCCGAAGGCAGCGTAATATTGGCGACAATGCCGGATAATCCGTCGATCTCCAGAGCCGCCGCCGCCGCATGCGCCTGATTGTTGGCAACCAGCTCAAGGTCGGCAAACGCCACATGATTGCTGCGGTTCGCGACGCCGGAATAAGTGACCAAACCCGCTTCCCAGCCAGCCGGACTGACGCCCGACAAAGCAATGCGGGATTGCTGCTCCTTGCCGGCTATCGGATACCACTGACCGTTATGGCCGTAAAATCCGGTAAACGTCTCTCCGTTCTGCACCAATTTCAGCGAGACCGGCAAAGTCGCATAATTGCCCTGCACCGCGCTGAGCATTTGGCCGTTCAGATCGCGCGCTTGCAATTCCATTCTGCCCTCCGGCGATATCGCGAGCGAGACATGGGCGGCCGTATCTGTGTCTCCCGCCGCTCGAATCAGCAAGCCCGCCCGGCCGCTCTGTCCGTTTGCCGGAATCGCGTGCTCGGTTATATCAACGGACAACTGCTGCTGATGTCCGCTAACTGGCTGATACACGAAAGCATAATCGTTGCTTCCTGCAGCAATCCCTTTCGCGGCAACGCCTAACGTCAGCCCTTGCTGATCAGGGATGATCTCTCCGCTCGCCGCCCCTGCAAAGTTGTATACCCAAGGTTCCGGCAAGGCGCGTACTTCAATATCAAGGTCCTTGGACTCGGCGCCTGACGATACATGGATCGTAGCCGTTCCCGGCGCCAGGGCTCTCAGGGTCATGCCTTCGATTTCAATAACTTGATCATCGCTAGTCGTTAAGTCAGGCTGCGGCACGGGCAGCAAGGACCCATCTTCCTGCCACAGTCCTGCATGAATTTGCGTCGTCTGACCGACCAGCAAATTTGTCGCCTCGGCGCTGGCTTCCAGCAGCGAAGCCGCTTCCCCTTGGTAAATCTCCAGCTCCGAAAACTGGAACGCATACTCTGCATTGTTGTCCGGTCTCATCGAGCTTGTCTCTACCCGAACGTATTTCGCCATTTCGGCAGCAGGCAATACCAGCTCCACCGTTTGGCCAGCTGTAGGCCGAGCGATCTCGCTGCGTATCAATACGCTATTCCAGACCACGCCGTCCATCGAAGTTTTGACTTCGATCTGCTCCGGAATGCCGAAGCCGGCGGAGGCTCCGTCATTTCTTGGCCAGAGCACAATACGTTTCACGGGATAAGCCGCTCCCAGATCCACTTTGAACCAAGCCGGCGAAGTCGGGGCGGTCTTGGACGGATAGCTGCTCCATCCGTTGCTGCCGTCATTTACACCGCGAACACCGTCTACTGCATAGTTTTTGGCCCAGCCCCAATTGCCGATATCGCTGGAAACGTCGACGCTTTTATTAAGCGCCAAATTGAGATCGGGATGCTGTGGCTCTGCGGGCGCCGGTAAAACGGTTGGCGTCTGCGGTCCCGTATAGCTCGGGAAATCGCCTTGCAGGGCGAATAGTCTGCCTTCGCCCGGAGGCAGAGTCGTTGTCATGCGCCCTGTGGCTGCATCAAAATTGGTCGCCGACAACGCGCCCGTTTCTCTCGATATTTCCTGAACGGACAACACGCGATCATCCGCTTGCAGGTTAAACGTCTGGCTTTGCGTGCTTCCAAACGCTTTGTTGACCACCATCACGTACGATTGTCCCGTTTCCTTGTGCTTCATATAGGAAACGATCAATTCGTCGTTCGATTGTACGGGACGCAGCAGGAAATCGGACGGTACGGACTTCGTGCTGCCCGTAGGCATCGTCGCGCCGGAATGATACACCTCATGGGCGTCCAGCTTGATCAACGTTTTGCCCAGTTGGCTCATTTGGCCATTGATGCGTTGGAAGGGTTCGTACAAATCCGTTTTGTTGCCTGCAGGATCGATAATGGCATTGGTAAAAAACTCGGATCGCTCGCTTGGCGTCCAATACGTGAACCATGTGACGTATTTGAAGCCATACGCAAGATAGGAATAGGCGCTAAACGCCAGCTCGCGGCTATTTGGCCTGCGATTGTTCAAGCTTTGCGCGCTGCTGCCGAATCCAATCGACTGCAGGTATGCTCCCGTTTTGACCCCATAATCCAGTCCCACCTGACGATAGAGGTTCATCGTATCGTAATAGCTGTTGTCGAAAGAATTGGTACGGAACGGATAATGATCGTACATGAGATAACGCAAATTCGATTGACCCGCATCGTCTTTACCGACGGCTTCCATCCAGGCGCGTACATAATCCTTTTCGTACGTCCCGCCGTAAATGTTGGGCAGCAGATTTACATACGGATTTTTTTGATCGTCATGCTTGAGCACTTCCCGATAAATATGCGCTTCGCGAGCCAGCTCTCCCATGCCGGGTTCATCCCGAATGTAATAACCGCCCGCGCCCCAATAATCTTTGTACGTGGCTACGACCTGCGCGATATCCGCATCCGTTCCCCGAATTCTGGGATCCGCTACATTGACCTTCAGATCCGTTTTTTCGGCAAGCTCCAAAATTTTCATGTTTTTTTCTTCGGTATCGAGACCGGAGCCCAATACGTTCTGGACGATGTCGACATGCGCGTCGCTGATCGCCTGGTATTGCTCCAGATTGGTATGCTCCCAGGTCGGCGGCCAGAAAATACCGATCTGGAATTGATCCTCGCCGCTTTCTATACGCTCCCTATGCGCTTTGACGATGACGTTAAACACCTTTTCACGCACTACGCTTCCCTTGTGGACCGTCGCGGTCAGCGTCACCGGCACATCCGGCCCACCCGCGGCCGGACGCTGGACTTTGCCGGCAGGCGAGATGACGGACGGTTCGGTGCTCTGCCACGTGATCTCCGATTCATACAGCCCTATTGCCGGCAGCGGCAAGCTGGCGTACAACTCGTTCAAGCCTTCCGGAAACAGCCTCCCGTAATCGTTATCCACCGCTTCCTCGTCGCTAATGTCGAGAGAAGCCCGGAACACTTCCATCTCCCGGAACTGCAGCGTTAAAGCTCCCCGATCGTCCGGGCGCAGCTTGGTAGCTTCCAGTCGGACGTAACGCCCCTCCAGCATCGACACCGTTGCCGTATGCGGCGTAACGGTCGTTGGCTGCTCAAATCCGGTTTCCTCGGCAACCGTCGTCCATGTCTCATTGTCCGCGGATATTTTCAGCTTAAAATCGATCGGGAAACCTGCACCGATATTCCCCGTGCCATTGTCGTTCCTCGGCCATAAAGCAATCTCGCCGACCGGATACGCCATACCCAGGTCGATCTGAACCCACGCCGGCTTGCTTTCGGAAGCCTGGGTTTGCGTCGGCAATGTCGTGAAACCGTTTTCCATCGCGCCTGGAAGACGGGGGCCGCTTTTGGCCCCGTCTACTAAATTACTCCTTGTCCAGCCTTCTCCCGAATTTTCGTAGCTGCTGGAGGATGTTACCGATTTGCCTAATGCTACATTTACGCGTTCGCCTTCCGCGGCTTGAGCAATCTGAGCTGTCGGCAACAGGCTTACGATTAAACTCGCAATGAGCAGATACGCCATATAGATACGTCTAGACTTGATTCCCACGCCAATTCTGCCTCCTTTTGACATGATTTGATGGTCTGGCGG
The DNA here is from genome assembly GCF_002165585.1 of Paenibacillus sp. MY03. NCBI lineage: Bacteria > Bacillati > Bacillota > Bacilli > Caryophanales > Paenibacillaceae > Paenibacillus > Paenibacillus sp. MY03. Next base: position 135,138 of record NZ_MXQD01000013.1, read on the forward strand.
CATCAACGATTTTTAACTGCAGCTTCCCAGGCTTTATCCATGTTTTTCAGCATCTCGTCGGAATTAATCGCTTTCAGGTACACGCCTTGCGCGGACGTCATCAATTCCGCGGTTCCGGCGCCGCCGAACTCCCAGCCTTGATCCAGGAACGGATAGCTGTTGCCGCTTGCCACCACTTCCGCAATATGCTGCAGCGAAGGATCCACGTCTCCCGTTTCGCCATTGATCGTCATAAACGCTTGTTGGCTCTTTGCCCACTCCTTTTGAGTCTCCGTTTTGCTCCAGAACTCCAGATAACGTTTGGCAGCGTCGACCACTTTGGAATTTTTGTTGATGGCAAATGTGGTTCCGACTGCGGCAGAGGCGATTACGGGTTGCCCATCCGCGTTGGAAGGCATCGGAATCATGCCCACCTCCAGCTCCGGATTCGACGCTTTAATGCCCGGCAACGACCAGTTGCCGTCAATGTACATCGCCGCTTTTCCGGTAGCAAAGGCTTGCTGCGCTTGATCCAGACTGACGCCGGTGCTTTTTTCGGTCAAGTAGCCCTTCTCGTCGAGGCTGTACCATTGCGCGTTCATATCCTTCCAGCCTTCCAGGAAGGTGGTTTCTCCGGCATTAAGCTGCGCGTCGAAGTCCGGATTTTGAGCATATACCGTGCTCGGAGCCATCGTATACAGCGCGGCTAGCGTCATCCAGCCGTCGTTGTTGCCGATGGAGATGGGCAAAATTCCGGCCTGTTTGATTTTTTCGGCCGCCGCCAGGAACTGAGTCCAGTTTGTCGGGATCTCGATCGACAAGTCCGTAAAAATTTGTTTGTTGTAATAGACGCCAAGCACGTTCATATCATTGGGAATCGCATAAATCTGTCCATCGTTGGAAGTCGCCTTGAGCGAAGCATCCGTGAAGTTTTTAATCCACGACTCGCCCGACAAGTCCAGCAAATATCCAGCTTTGCCATACGCGATAACATCGGACAAGCCCGGATGAATCATAATGACGTCGGAAGCGTCGTTGGCGGAGAAACGCGCTTTCAGAAACTCTTTGAATTGCGAGCCCGGCATGCCCTCGTAAACGACTTTAATATCCTGGTTTTCTTGCATGAATTTTTCGTTCAGGTCGGGAAGAGCGCCAAGCTCCGCGCCTGATTTGAATCCGGTCACTTTGAGTTCGACCACCGATGCCGCAGGAGTTGGCTTGTTGGAATCGTTTCCATCGGTCTGCGGCTGATTGCCGCCGTTGCTGCTTCCGTTGCCTCCGTTATTGCCCGAACAAGCCGCGATTACGAGCAACATAGCCAACATGGCCAATAGCCCTGCCAACCCTCTTGATTTTCCGTTCATTGTTGAAGCCTCCCTATTTGTTTTGAATATGGTGTTTTATCACACATTAAGCGTATAAGATCGCCACAAATATGAACATTGCGTAAAATCATTATTTAGTCCGTTTTATTCGGATGTTGGTTCGCCAATCGGCCGTCTCGCACGAAAAAAAAAGAAGAAGCGCGGCAAGCGCTCCCCCGGATCGTTATTGAGCTTTCTCCCTGTAGCTCAACGGTGTCAGCTTGTAATGCTTGCGGAATAACGTGCTGAAATATTTGGGACTGGTGTAGCCTACCGCCTCCGATACCTCATACACCTTCATATCGGTTTCTCTCAGGATCCGTTTGGCCTCTTTCATGCGGACTTCCGTCAAATAGTCGATAAACTTCTGGCCGGTAGATTCCTTAAACAGCTCGCTCAAATAGGTAGGGTGCAAATAGACATGCTGGGCCAACAGCTCCAGGTTCAAATCCGCATTGGCATATTGCTCGCGTATCATATCCTGCACCCGAGCGATGATTTTTCGCTGCCCCTGATGTTCCTCGAAGCTCAGTCCTTCGACAAACTCCGAGATGGCTCGCAAAACAACGGATGGAGTAAGCGCGACAGGCAATCGCTGCACAAGCTGAGTGATGGAGGTGCGCAAAGCTCCGGCCAACCGGGACTGGATCGCGCTGATTAACGGCGATGACATATGGGACAAAAACAAGAAGCAACGAGCGGTAATTTGCGACGGGTGCGTAAAGCTCATTCGAACAATATCTTCCTTCCATTGCCTAAGGAGCGCCAACGTTTTGTCGCCTTCGTTGGTTTCCAGCGCCTGCGCCAACGTGACAATGCGCTGCCGGTCTTCCTCCGCCTGCTGGGCAAAATCCCCGCCGCTATCGGCAAACATATGATTCAGCGCCAGCTGATAGGCATCCTGCAGCTGCTCTATATGGGCAAAGGAATCCGAGCAGCCGATCGCCTGCAGCCTTGCCCCTTGCTGGTAACTGCCCCTTCGATCCCAACCTAGTTTGGTCAAACGACTCTTCCATTCTCCCTGGGAGGGCATATCATTGCCTACAATGACAAACAAGGTACAGGATTGCGCGGCCACGATGCCGATTACCTGCTCGATACCGTCAGCCATCGTACGCAAATGACCGGCTACCAGTTCGACGTGCAGGCGGTCGATATTCGTATAACCATCCTCCCAAAGCAGAAAAATGACGGAAAATTGCCGCGCTTTGCCGACTTCGCGCTCCCCCTCTCCCAAGGCGAATTGCAGCTCTTTCAAACGGTCCGTATTTTGCGTAACGAACCATTCCAACAGCAGCTTCTCGAGCTGCATCGTGGTCTGCACGTCTCTTTCCTTAATGCGGAGCTCCGTTCTTCGCACGGCCTGCACAAGCTCGTCGCGTTGCACCGGCTTTAACAAATAATCCGATACCCCGTATCGCATCGCGGTCTGGATCATATGAAACTTCTCGTAGCCGGTCAAAATAATTTTGTGCATTTGCGGGTAGCGGGCATCCAGCTCCTTGGCAAGCTCCAGACCATTCATCCCGGGCATTTGAATATCGATAATCGCCAAATCCAATGCATGCTGTCTGGAAGCGCACAATGCGGCCTGCGCATCTTCGCAGGTGTCCACCACCTTCCACTCCGGCAACAAGCGACGAATCATTTGGGACAACCCGTTCCGGATCATCTCTTCGTCGTCGATGATGATCATTTGCAGTTCTGACATATTGATCCCCCCGTTACCAATACTTCATTTTTAAAGTGACAACCGTTCCGCCGGAATCTCCCTTTCTAATATCAAGACCATACTCCTTGCCCCAATACGCTTGAATTCTTCGATGTACATTTTGCAGGCCGATATGCTGCTCCCTTTCGTGACTGTTTTCTTGCGTGCTGTCATAAAGCAATTCTCGTATTTCCGCCAAACGCCGCTCGCTGATCCCCTCTCCTGTATCCAAAACTTCAATGACTAACTGCCCAGCTTCTCGCCTTCCTTGCACGGTTACCTTTCCAACGCCGCCTAACGGCGCAATGGCATGAATGATGGCATTCTCCACCAACGGCTGCAGCATCCACGGCAATGTAAACGCATCCAATAATTCCTCGGGAAAATCGATCACAAACTCCATTTTCGGGAAACGAATCTGCTGCAGCTGCATATAAACGCGGGTATATTCGAGCTCCCGGGAAACCGATGTTAATTCTTCATTTTGCTGCAAAGAAAGACGAAACAGTTTTCCCAGCTTCGTAACCATGTCGGCCACCTCGTAATCCTCATTCAGCTCGGCTTTCATGTTAATGGACTCCAGCGTATTGAACAGAAAATGCGGATTGACCTGGCTTCGCAGCAATTTAAATTCCGCCTGCTGCTTGTAGATCCGCATCGCCAGCTCCCGGTTTACCAGGGAGTGGATTTGCTCCACCATCATGTTAAAGCTTCTGCCCAGCTGCCCGATCTCATCTTGCGCCTTGACCTGCACGCGCACGTCGTAATCGCCAAGCTCCACGCGCAGCATGGAACGTTTCATACGTTTCAAAGGTTCGATAATCCAGCGGGTTAATACGGATGACAACGACAGCGCGAGCAGCACCGCCACCACCGTAAACGTCCACAGCAGATTGCGCATCAAGCGCAGCTCATCCGACAATTGTTTGACGGGAACCGTATTGACGACGGACCAGCCCGTCGTGTCCGAACGCACGAACTGCACCATGGTTTCTTCCCCATGTATATAGTCGACAAATCGTCCGTATGGTCCTGTGAGCTGCGGCTCGAACGGTTGATTCATTTGACCCTCGTCCTCATGATAAATAATTTCGCCGTTCTGATCGACGATAAACAGATTCGGTGAGGACGGCATTCTCGTTTCCGTCAGCAGCTCATGCAAAAATTCCATCGACACGTCAATCAACAAAATGCCATGCGGATTTCGTGTCGATACGTTGACGATACTGCGTGCGTAGGAAAAAATGTAATCTCCTTTTTCTTTTTTCCCCGTTAACGGCCGATAAGGCGGGATAATTACCCCGCCTCCATCCGCTGCAATGACACGATCGAACCAGCCGTCGGCCGCAAAATCATCATGATTGACTTGTTGGCCGGAGCCGTATTGCGAATACTGCACCTCTTTGTCCCGAATCCAATAAATGCCTTCGATATCCTGAAACGGGATAATCAGCATCATATTTCGCAGCGCCTTGTCGACCGCTATTTTTTCCGTATAAACATGCATGGGATCTTTATTTTCCGTCAATCCGTCTATGCCGTCCAAATAAAAGGTCATGGAGAGCCGATCGATTTGGCGAATATAGTTGTCCAGATTGAGGCCAATCTGATCCGTCAGGTTCAGGCCGTATTCGCCTACCCGCTCCGTCAAATTTTCATGATAACGCTGGAATCCCAAAATCGTGACCACAATGACCGGAATGATAATCATCAGCGCATATACAGAAAACAATTTTTTGTCCAGATTCCAGTCTCTGAATTGTATAACGTCCCTCCAGTGTCTCATTCCGCAGCCCCCGAATCCCGTTATCCTTTTAATGACCCCGCTGCAATTCCTTTAATAATATATTTTTGCAAAAATACATAAACGAGCAGCAGTGGAAGCACGGACAACACCATGCCGGGAAACAACAACGCCCAATTGGTCACATGCTCTCCGACAAACATATACAGCTCGATCGTAATGGTACGGTAGCTTTGGTCTTGCAAAAATAACAACGGAACGATAAAGTCGTTCCAGGTATTTAACGAACATAATACGACTACAGTCGCGGTTACCGGCTTAATAATCGGAAATACGGCCAGCCAAAAGGCACGAAACAAGGAACAGCCGTCTATTTTGGCCGCTTCCTCCAGTTCCTTGGGCGACGTTCGCAGAAATCCCGCATACAGGAAAATGGCAAGCGGCAGGTTCAACGCCGTATAAATCAGCATCGCGCCATAGTAGGTGTTTACCATGCCCATCGAATTAATGAGTTTATACAAAGGAACCATGGCAAGTTGGAACGGCAGCATAATGCCCGCCAAAAAGTACATATAGATGACGGAATACGCCTTTTCGGCGCGTCTGGCAAGCGGATATGCAGCCATGGAGCCCAGCAATACGAGCAGCGTCACGGATCCCGCGGTAATAAGCACGGTATTGCCGAGCACAAGCGGAAACCTCATTTGCAGCCAAGTAGCCGCATAGTTGGAGAAATTGATGGAGCTTGGCAACGAAAGCGGCGATAAAGCCATTTCTTGCGATGATTTAAATGTCATGGATACGATAAATAACAGAGGATATAAAGCAATTAAGGCAAGTATAATCATCTTTATTTCTAAAATCCATATCCTTTTTTTATTCGTTGATAACATTTAATGCACCTCTCTTCGACGCAACAGCAATATTTGTGCTAACGAGATGATAAATACAAAAAAGAACATGACAACGCCCATGGCCGTGCCGTAACCGAAACTGCTTTTCGTAAACGCGGTGGAAAACAGCAGCGTTGTCATCGTTTCCGTTGCGTAGTAGGGGCCGCCCTTGGTCGTGACATAAATAATATCAAACGCCTTCAGCGTGCCGATGCTGGAAAGCACGATATTAATAGTGATGGACGGCGCCAGCAGCGGAAAGGTAATCGACTTGAACTGCTGCCATTTGCCTGCGCCGTCGATATCGGCGGCTTCATACAAGTCTCCCGGAATCGTCTGCAGATTGGCCAAATAGATCACCATCGAATATCCCGAAAACTGCCATACCGCCATAACCACGATGCTGTATAACGCGAACTGCGGATCGCCGAGCCAGCTTTGCTCCCATCCGGTTAAGCCGACAGAGCGCAGGATCGTATTCAACACGCCGTTTTGCGGCTCATAGATGTACGTCCACGTATAACCAACCACAAGCGGGCTCAAAATAGCCGGCACAAAAAACAGCGTTTTCAAAACTTGCTTGCTGCGGATTCTGGAATCCATCGCCAGTGCGAGCGGCACCCCGATCGCATTTTGAATCAAGACGACAAACACCGTAAATATCATGGTGTTGCGAATCGCTTTGGCGAATACGCCGTCCTCCATCAAATTAACAAAGTTGCGCAAGCCTACAAAATCCATCGTTTGATACAGGCCGTTCCAATTCGTTAAGCTGTAGAAAAAACTGCCCAATACGGGACCCAATAAAAATGTCGTATACACGATAATGGCAGGTGCAAGGAAACCGGCCAATATAAAATGCTCCTTGCGACTCATCGTCATCTTCAGCAACTTCTCTCATCCCCCTCCGTATACCTTAATCCTATCGAATATGGGCCTCCGATTATATTGCCTAGAATTCATGTTTAATCTCTTTTTTTCGGATGTTTACGCGACCTTATTGGCATCTTCATCGGACAAATACAAAAATAAAAGAACCTTGCCAACGCAAGGTTCTTTCAATTTCATTCGTTATTTCCGGCCAAGGGAAGGCAGTTAATTGCCTTTCCGAGCACGATCAACCGCTCTACTTACCGTTCTGCATCCGGAAGCTCCGTCAACGTCACGTCATCCAGCCACATCGCATCCGTTCCGGACATAAAGAAGTAGATCCAGTTATGGTCATAGGCGGCATTGATATCCGGCGAATATTCCAGCTCGAGCAGCTGCCATTCGCCGTTCAGCGTGATGTCCGCGTTAGCCGTGACCGGATTGCTGCCCCCGCCTGCCAGCATCTCGTGGACAGAGACGCTGGCAGTCCCGGCTGTAAGCCCCTTGACCCAGGCGCTCAGCTTGTAGCGTTTGCCGGGTTCGAGCAGGAAATCCTGCAATGATCTCGCCAAAGCGTATTCGCCTCCCTGCCGCTCTATCCGCAGAGAACGCCCGCCGCCGTGCGAGACCTCGTGGTCCCATACTCCCGTCGGCGAATGCCATCGGTCCGGGAAGCTGTTCGGCGTAGCCGTTTCAAATCCGGGATTATCCAGCAAATTACCGGCTTCAGGCGTTCCTGGCGATGCCGTCAGGTCCACAAGCGCCGCGTCATCGATCCACAGCTTATCGGTTCCGGACATAAAGATATAGACCCAATAATGTTCATATGTCGCATTGGCGGCGGGCTCATACTCCAATTCCATCGACTGCCACTGATGATTGGCGGCGGCATCCGCATTCGCCACCATGGTCACTCCGCCATCCGCGGCGACTCCATAGAGGGACATGCTTATCGAGCCCGTCGACGCGCCTTTAACCCGGGCGCTCAGCTTGTAGTGATTGCCGGCTTCCAGCTCGATATTCTGATCAGCGCGGACGAACACATACGAAGCGCCGTTAAGGTCCAGCCTGAGCGAGTAATTACCGCTGTAATACTCCTCATGATCCCATGCTGCCGAGGTTGATATCCAACCATCCGCGAAGCTGCCTTCTTCGCCGCGCTCAAAACCAGGATTTTCTACCAAATTAGCCTGATTGCCAGACTGCTCCAGATGGATCGGGTAGAAATCCCCCGGATTCCAGACCATGCCTCCGCCCCAGGTGATAAAACGTTCCTTGCCATGGAAGTTGCGGAAGAAGAAGCCGTATAACGTGCTGGTTTGCGCCGGATCAACGCCAATGCTGGCGAACGGAATGGCTTGAATCGCATTCCAGCGGTCTGTGCCCACATGGGCCTCGGCGTACCACTCGCCGTTATAGGTCGGGTCCTGGAATGATTTGTATTCGAATTTCACTGCAAGCGGGTTCGAGAAAAAGCCGTAATACGTACCATCCCGATTGCCGGTTACATACGTCTCTACCGAGTCGTCCGCGCCGCTTTTCCACCATTCGCCCGGCGCGCTTTCGCTGACCACCATGCTTGCCAGATCATCGTCCATATTTTCATAACCTACGTACAGGTTTTCATCATCCCATAACAGGTAGACATTGGTTTCTTCCGGCACCTGCTGCTTCGTGCCCATCTCCCTGAAGTCGCTCATCGCCACCGCGTCCGCCCAAGGCCCGGATTGAAAATCGGTTGCGTTCATGATTTCGGCTTGGCTGGAGGATGTTTTAATGGCTTTCGCCGACAAATTCGGCAGTTGTCCAACGGTGAATACCATCGTCTCGAACGTCGATTTGATCGGTGCAATCCGCAGCTTCTCTTCCGCATTAGCCAAAACCCACGCCTCGTCCAAAGCAGCTTGAGCGGCATCCGCTATACCCGCCTGAATCACGTATCGTCCGATGTATTGGCTTTCGCGCGAATAGACGTTGACGGATTGTTGGTCATAGTTGTAGCCTTGTTTGATCAGATCATAATAAGTTTCCATCGCTTCGGCAGCCGCACCATAAGCTTTAGTCAAAAACTTGTCGGTCAATGCTTCAAGATCGGCATCGGGATTCCAATATAGTTGATGGATAAGCCAGTATTGCAAGGCGTTAATCCCCCATATATCCCCGTTGTCGACTTGGCCCTCGGGCATCACGCCGAGAATGCCCAGATCGCGATAATATTGCATATCGGCCTGCACCTTATCGGCAATCGGACGTTCGTACACATGGGTCGCGCAGCAGCCGTAGTAGTTATACATCAGAATATTATCCGTCGCGTCCGCCCAGGCTTCAAGCTTTAACTTATAGCCGTAGTTGGCATTGTTTTGATCCGTTGTGTTAAACGGCTCCCTCACATCCTCCGCAGCCGGTGCCATTACGATAACGATATTGTCTTCCAGCTCCACCTTGGGCGGGATATCCGTAAAGAAATACGCGAAGGTCGTTACTTTGACATCCGGATGCGTCAGTTTGAGCTCGGCCGCTACTTTATTGAGAAATGTAAAGAAAACCGTTGATTTATAAGCCGGATCTTCCGGCTGGACAACAAGTCCGTCGGGGGTCGTAAACGGCAAATTGCTTAGCTCCCCTTGGCTGAATACCTGATTATCCATAATGCCTACGCCGACGTATTCCAGCGGCTGGACGGCAAGCAGCGCTCGAATCTCGCTGGCGACTACGCCGGGAACATCCGGGTGATAGAAATTAATTTGGGAGTCATTCGACACTGGGACGTATTGCCCGTTAATCTCGTTATAGTACTCGGGATGCGCGGCAAAATATTTGTCATTCGGCAGCCAGGAATCCAGATTATGGCCAAGCAGGAGCGGCGTAATGCCGACGCTGTTATGACGGTTCCAATACTGCACATTGCCCATTTCCGCCAACTTGACGTTTAGTTTGTTGCGGGCGAGCATCTTCTCCGTATCCAGATCCGAGTGGAACTCCCCGTATTTGCCAGAACCGGTCGTATGCCAACCGCGCAGCAGGAACGGCGATTTCTCGGCATAATTCACTTTGTTTGCTAAAATGGTGGATTGAGGCTCATATAACATGCCGGAATCAACGGAGCGAGTCCATAGAATATCCGCGTTTTCTTCGAGAAAATCATACACGCCGTTAAGTACGCCTCGCGAATCATCACCAAGGATGTAAATGCGATTGCCCGCGGCGCGAACGGCGAAACCGTCGGAGCCGGCAACAAAGCTGTAATCATCCGCGTACTGGCTGGCAAGCTGCGGTTCGGTCTCCGGCGTGGCAAGCACGATCTCCGTTTTGCCCACGGCATTGCCCGAGGAGATCGTCGTAATCTCCGGAGCCGGTCCTTGCTCGGCATCCACTTCGATCAACCTGACTTCATCCACCCACATCGAGTCCGTACCGGACATGAAGAAATAGACATTATTGAAATTGTACACGGCAGCCGCGTCAGGAGCGTAGTCCAGCTCCACCAATGTCCATTCCGTCGTTAAAGCGCTTTCGGCCCGGGCAGTTACCGGATTGCTGCCGCCGCTGGCTTGCCGCTCGTGAATTTCCATATTCATCGTCCCGGCGCCAGTCGCCTTTACCCAAGCGGTCAGCTTGTAGGTTTTGCCCGGCGTCAAATGCAGCTCCTGTTCGCTTCTGGCATACATGTAGGGATTGCCTTCCAGATCGATCCGCATCGAATGTTCGCCGGATTTCGTTTCCGCGGCATCTCTGACGCCGGCTGGCGAATGCCAGCCTTGCGGCAGCGTGCCGCTTAACTGCTCGAATCCCGGATTGATCAACAGGTTCGATGCATATTGTACGGCAAGCTCGGCTGTATGGAGCGCCGTGCCGCCCATGCTTGCTTGCACTTCGACGCCATAACTGCCGTCGGCCAAAGCGGCCGTAATTTCGAACGAACCTCGAATGATCTTTCGTTCATTTGCGCCTACGCTTACCTGTGTCGGCAAGTTAACGGGTAAGCTGCCGATTGGCGTCAAGGCTATTGTTGCCGGGCTGGACTGGTTATTAACGATGTGCACTTCAAGCGGGTAGTGTCCGCTTTTGGTCAACGTTAATTCGCGATTGGCAAACAAGACGCTTACCGTCGCCGACAAATCCCGTTTGAAGATCGGCAGCTCGGCTCCGCTGACCCGTTTAATCGTCTCCTGCAATTCCTGCGCCGCGTAAAGCATCATGTCATCCGCTTCCGCGCCGATCGCAATATCCGCGTTCGCTGTCCCCGCGCTAACGATGGCGGGGAGCGTATCGGGATCCGGAGGATTCGTTCCCCCGTTTCCGTTGCCGGAGCCCGCGCCGGAAATGGGTACAACCGCTGGTTTTTTGCGTGTATCGCCGGCAACCAGCTCGTCTTCAATCGTAGCCGTGCTATCGGAGGCAAATTCAACTTCGACAGGCCATTTTTCCAATTTCGAGCCGCTAACCAGGAAGAGAGCGGATGCGATGGTTCCCTCTCCGGTCACAATCGCCGGAGCATGAATGATCAGCTTGCCTATCTTGGCCGATGCCGCCAGCTGTACATTCCCGCCCGCATTCATTTGCAGCTCTCGAATCTCGGAACCTTCGCCGACTTGAATGTTGATTTGCCCATTCCATTTGTCAGCTCTGACCGGTCCTGCCAAAGTCGAATTCAACAACGTGATGCCAGGGTCTCCCCCGCCAAGGATAAACGTCGAGCCCAGCACAGTGACGCCTTCAAGCGTGACTTCGCCGTCATTGACCCCTTGCGTAATATACAAATCCCCTGCTATTGTCAGCTGGCTTAATTTCACCCCCGAGCGATTGATGACCAGGTTTCCGGCCACGTCGGACGAATAAGTCCCCGGCTGCTGGATTAACGTTCCCATCACATTTTGAATCATTTGCACGACTTCGGCGCGAGTCGTGGATTTTCGCGGCTGAAACAGATTTCCTCCGTTCCCCCGCACGTATTGCTGCGCTTGCAGCGCAGCCACTGACGCCACTGCATAATCCGCTATGCTCTCGCGATCCTCGAAGGTTGGAACGGTTTTACCATCCGCACTTACGTGAAAAGCGCGGGCCATAATAACCGCGGCGTCCTGGCGGGATATCGCGTTGCCGGGAGAAAATTTACCGTTACCCGTCCCTTGAACAATTCCAAACGCGTCCAATTTGGCTACGTCCCGCGCGTACCAGGCATTTTCCGCTACATCGGAAAATGAATGGCCCTTGCCGGATCTATCGGGAAAATAAAAGACCCGATTGATAAACGCCGCAAATTCGGCTCTCGTGACGGGACTGTCCGGACGGTAAATCTGATCGCCAAAACCGTTTAATAAAGCGCTTTCAACCCATGACTCCATAACCTCCTTCGCCCAATGCTGCGAGAGATCGGAGGTTGGCTGTCCAGCTTGCTCGGCTTGCTCAGCTTTCACTGCTTGCACAGCTTGCACGGCTTGCGTCGCTTCGCTTGCCGCTCCAGCCTGCTGCGGCGGCAACCCAATAAGCATCATACAGACAATAATAACTATTGATATCCAACGATTGCGCTTGTCCCCGTTCATCGTACCCGCTCCTTTATTGTCATTAATTTGACCGGCTAATTTACAGGCTAACGTCTACAATAACCGCCCCTCTCCCTGGTACATACAGACTAAATGCAGAACCGCGAGGTTTGACGGGAACGCCGGGAAATTCCGTCAACACTTCAATCCGCTGAATGGGCTTGCCCATATCTACATGCGCGGATTTATAATTGATATGCGTATTGGTAAGCAGAAGCCGTTGGCGGTTAACAGCCACCTCAATAGCGGCAACGCCAATAAAAGCTTCGTTCTTGCACACTTTGGGCGCTTGGACGACCTCGATGATCTCAAGCGCTGCCCGGGTAAGAAACGACTCGGCTACCGGACGGAAGTCCAAGCTCTTGGTCCAGGCGATCGCATCGACAACCGGCGCCGGTCCCGTTGTCCATTTCTGCGCTTCCGGTTGATGTTCTTCCATAAAGTAAATGCTGCCGGTATCCATGTCAGCAGAACGAACGACGCAAATCTGCTTGCCCGCATCATGCTCTTCATGAACATCGAATTGTCTTAGCGCCGCAGCGACACGCTCCGTAAGACGACCGATCAAAATGGCTGCCCCGCCTCGATAAGCAAGTACGGTTTGCAGTTCCCCTTCTGGCAGCAAATGCAAATTCGTTACGAGAATCGGACCATCGAAGGCCGGTACGTTATGGATGCCGATGGCCGAATGTACCGGCGCGCCGCGAGACAGGAGCTCATTTGCATACTTATGCGCAGGCCATGTCCGCAGCTCCGCATACTCCTGCAAGGAAGCTTGCAACATGGCGTCCGACCAGACCAACGCGGCTCCGACGATACGCTGCGGCCGCGCTGCGAACCCCAAATTCCAGCGAGCGGTAATCCATCTCCAGTTTTCCCGGCTGATGCCGTCCCCGAGGCAAGCCATAAAGCCCGCCGTGCATCGTGTCGGTTCCCCACTCTCGATGACATACATGCTCGTTAACGTATGGATATCCCGCTCCAGCACGGTTGGCGCATGGCTGATCGCATCCCATTGCTCGTGGGTATCCGCCAGCGCATTCAGGCAAATCAGCTTCGTATGGGGTACATACGCTTTGATCATCAGCAGCATGGACATAAACTCGGTACCCGGTTCGTATTCGGTTTCGCCGGCCCCCGCAGACAGCGATGCGCCCACGGTCTCGACGATAAAGCCGTCAATGCCCGTTTCCGCCAGCATCTTGTAATCGACGCCGTATCGATACAGAGCTTCGAACGGTTCTCTCGTCCACGCCGTATTCACGAACGCCTTTTTCCCGGCTTGACGTATCCCTGCCATAATTTTGCGCCAGAGCTGCGCCCATCTGCTGCCATGGAATTCGATCCATTGCAACCGTTGGTTGTTCCAGATCCAGTCCGCGCGCCGTTCCATGTCGCCGGGGTCGCGATCGCAGACGGCCGGCAAATCGCCGGGCAGCGCCGCGCCGCTCCATTGGAGAAACTGCTCGACCATATCATCGGAATAGTCGGTTTCCGCGAGAGTCAGCCTGGGGCTGGTATAACCGTCTGCGCCGTGATAGCCATCGAATCCGTAGTCTTCCAGCACCTCCATTAATTCAGGAACAAACCGATCCTCGTAATAGCTGCCGTCCTTCATGCGCCTCAGCGGATTAATGCCCGGGAAAGGCTCGCCCGTCTTGCGCATTTCGTACAGCTCGGGATGGTCGGCGCACCAAACGCTTTTGGCCAACTCCTCGCTGCCGTCCTCTCCGTCGAACTGAAAAATATCAAAAAACGCGCAGTATACCTCGATCCCATGCTTCTGCAGCTCTTGCACGAGACTCCGCAGTTCATAATTGGTCCATGCCTGCCTGGCCCTATCCCTGCTATAAGGACGCGCGCCATAGGAGCAGATCTCCATCGGCAGCCGCCACTCCGCCTCCATCCCCTTATGCGCATGGACAAAATCCGGCGTATAGAACAATAGGGAGACGCTGTCCGGTATAAATCCCGTTTTGTCCAGATAAGCCTGGACGGCATAATCCGGCTGCCCGTTGTCGAAGCCGATGAGTTCGATCCAAACCCAGCGCTCATAAGAAACTGCAACGGCACCGCCGGCCTCACTGCTGCTTGCATTCGTCTTGCTTATTACGCTCATTCTGCTCATCCCTTCACACTGCCAAGTACAATGCCTTTGACAAAAAATCGCTGAAGAAACGGATACACGATCAAAATCGGCAACGCGCCGAGAAAAATTTGGGCGGAACGGGTCGTTCGCTCGGATATTTCCAAGATGCCGCTCAAATGATTGGGATCCGTCTTCATTGGATTGCTGTTAATAACCATTAACTGCAAATAGGTAGACAAAGGATAGTTTTGGGGAAAGTTCATATAGATCAGTCCGTCGAACCAGCTATTCCAATGAAATACCATCGTAAACAGGGCGACGGTTGCCAGAACCGGCATGGACATCGGCAGAATCATTCTGCACAATACCGTCCAATGACCGGCCCCGTCCATAAACGCCGATTCTTCCACTTCCTTGGGCAAACCCCGAAAAAAATTCAGCAGCAAGATGACATTAAATACGGAAACCGCGCCCGGAATGACCAACGCCCAGATCGTATCTACCAACCCGGTTTGACTGACTACCATATAAGTGGGAATCAGCCCGCCGCTAAATAAAATCGTAAACACGAAAAACCAGGCGTACACGCTGCGTCCCTTTAAATCCTTTTGCTCCTTGGACAACGGATAGGCGGACAAAACGGCTAAGCTCATACTGATCAGGAAGCCAAGTCCGAATCGCTGCAGCGTCACTAGAAAAGAAGCGATAAACTCCTTTTTTTGCATGATGTATGCATAAGAGGAAAACGTGAAATCGACCGGCAGCAATTGGACCAAGCCGGCAGATGCCGCCGAACTGGAGCTGAACGAAATGGATAACACTTGCACTAAAGGAAGCAGGCATAGCAGAGAAAGCGAGATGAGGAAGAAATAGTTTCCCACAACAAACGCTTTTCTTGCGAAAGAAGCTTGGTGCAGCATCGCGGTTCTTCCCTTCATCAAAAAATTCTGTAGTTGACCAGTCGGTAAGCCAGGAAATAAGACAACGCGATCAAAACAAACGATACGACCGATTTGAATAAGCCGATTGCCGTGGCAACCCCGAACTGGGCATCCAGCAGCCCGATCCGATAGATCAGCGTGTCGAGGATATCACCGCTCTGATAGACGCTCGGACTATACAGATTAAACACTTGATCGAATCCGGCGTTTAGCACGTTGCCGAGGCTTAACGTTGCCATAAGGACGATAATCGGGACCATGCCGGGAAGCGTGACATGCCACATTTGACGCATATGGTTCGCTCCGTCGACGATGGCCGCTTCGTACAAGGCGGGATTAATCCCGGTTATCGCCGCGAGAAAGACGATGGTGCTGAAGCCGAACTCCTTCCATACATCCGAAACAATCAGAACGGAAGGAAACCAATTGTTGCTCCCCAGAAAAAAGACGGTGTCCAGTCCCAATGCCTGCATCAGTTGGTTCACGATCCCCTCCGAAGGAGATAGGACATCAACCAATATCCCGCCAAGAATGACCCAGGACATAAAATGAGGCAAATAGATCAATGTCTGCACTCCGCGTTTGATAAACATGATTCTTAATTCATTTAGCAGGATGGCGATGATAATCGGAACGATCATGCCCAGCACGATTTTCATCGACGCGATAAAAACCGTATTATAAAGGACCTGCCAAATATCGGGCATCTTCAAAACATAACGAAAATTGCCGAAACCGATCCAATCCGATCCGAACAACCCTTTAATAGGAATAAATTTTTGAAAGGCGATTACGATCCCCGCCATGGGATAGTAGCAGAACACAAGCAATACAAGGATGCCGGGAACCAGCATCAGGTGGAGAGGAACCTGTTGCTTCAGCTTCTGCATGCTCATGCTTCCGCATATCCCATCATGCCGATATAGGCGAGGTTCGGCTGCGCAATGTCCATGCGGCCGTATTGAATGACGACTTCTATATTGCTTCTGAAACGCAGCGAATATTGGAGCTGCCGATCCAGGCGGATGCCGCCGATATCCTGCGGGCGGTCCATGCGTAGGCATTTCACCCGCTTCGCCGGGACTATAATCGGGATCCCCTCATCCGGATCGCGGTCTTCGTAATAAATATCCATGAACACTTCGGCGGCTGCATCCTGACAATTCAGAATCATGACTGCTTCATGGCCCTCGAAAGGCTCGCCTTCTACTTTGCCCGCATAGGGCAAGTAGCCGTCTACGATAAACCAGTTTTTCGCGCCCTGTTTACTCATGTCAGCCTCCCATTGCGATAGAGATGATCCGTTGTTCTTTCCACGTTTTGCTCAGATGCCGGACAAGCGGCGACATGGATTCGTAGCCTTCCTCCGTCACCAAAAGACTTTCCTCGATGCGATTAGAGCCATGCGGATGCCCGAACAGGCTGACGTCCGTGTTGACGGTCATCCCAGCTTCGAAAAGCGCTTCGGCATGTTCGTCCGGATACGGCGATTCCGCTTCCGCCAGTCCGCAGCCATGCATCGGAGGGTACAGGTCGTATGGCGTCACCCCTTGTTCCCGAAAGTAGTCTTTGACGGCCCGGACGACCGCGCCTTGCTTCTCTCCGGCCTTGATCTTGGACAGAGCTATATCCTCCGCTTCAACAAGGATGTCGATAAAGGCCTTCTGTTCCTCGCTGATCGCGCCGGCGACAAACGGGAAGTTCAGCGTGGCGACATAACCCTCAACCTGAACGGCGATGGCCGCCATAATCATATCCCCGTCTTCGATCACCTTGCGCGATGCACGCCCGATAATCGTGTCGACGCGTTTGCCGCTCGTCAGCAAGCAGAACGGGATGCTCTCCGCCCCTTGGCGAGTACATTCTCCGTAGGCGAGCGCGGCTAGCTCCAGTTCGGTCATGCCTGGCCGCACCTGCTCGATCATCAGCCGATAGCCGGCATCGGCAATACGCGCCGCCTCTTGCAGGCAAGCCACCTCATAAGGCGATTTGGCCATCCGCAGCCGGAACAGCAAGTCTGATGCATCGACGATTTCAATCCCGTCGAAGCCCCGCTCGATCGCCTGCATAAGAGGGACAGGGATCGCATCCAGTCCGACAAGGCCCAGCCTGCGCAATGCCGTACCGGCTTGCAGTTCCTTGCAGATCGCGGCCAGGCTGGTGTAATTCGCATGCGGATATTCAATCTGATCCGGCACCGTGACGCAGTTGAATTCGGGCAACAGCCGCACATCCGGCCAAGCGCTCATCTCGCGGCAGAACATCTCTCCCTCGGGAGCCGCAATAATGATCGGTTCGCCTTCCAGAGGCACGATCGCCGCCCCGCGCTCGAACAGCGGCCAATAATTGCCGACATATCGCAAGTTCTCTTTCCTGTACTCATCACCGTAAACGAGGCAAGCCTGCAAATTTTGCTCGCGCATCAATGTCCGCAGCTTGTCGGTCCTTTGCGCAAATTCTTCTTGCGGAATGACTGGCATTCATTCCATCCTCCTTCGTGTTTTTCAGCTCTGTTGTTGGTCGATTAAAAGATATTAGGACTCTCCATTATCCATAAATTGCGCAGGATTATGGCACATCAGCGTCTCGATCTGCCGGGGGGTTATGCCCGCATCTTCCATCATCGGAATAATATTGGTCAGCATATGGTCGAAGCCCCAACCGCCATAACGATGCAGGCAAGTTTTCAGGCAAACGTCGGTCGAGACAAGGATTTGCGACAGGAAACCCCAATCGATCAATTGCTTGATCGCCTTGACCCGCTCGATATCCCGGGCGAATAGGCCGCGCAGCACGCTTCGATCCCGTTTATCCGCATAAAACTCCTTGCCGAAATTATCAAATTCTACATATACGCCGAGGTTCAACAAATCTTTGATATAGGGCATTCGGATATC
This sequence comes from Paenibacillus sp. MY03, assembly GCF_002165585.1. Taxonomy (NCBI): domain Bacteria; kingdom Bacillati; phylum Bacillota; class Bacilli; order Caryophanales; family Paenibacillaceae; genus Paenibacillus; species Paenibacillus sp. MY03. The sequence goes on from NZ_MXQD01000013.1 coordinate 153,172, forward strand.
GACATCGATATGGTTGATGCATATTTTTTCGGCTGCGGCTCCATGTTTGGTTAATAGATCCACGATTTCGTAGCCGTTTTCCGTGTACAGATCGGTATGCACATGCAAGCCGAGTCCCGTTTCCTTCTGGGCAAGAGCGGCGGCAATAAGCGTTTTTCGTTCGTTTGGATAGATGATTTCGCTCGTTCCGATTTCTCCGATGACCCCTGCTTTAATGGCGGTTCCGTCTATTCCGACGGTAATTTCCCGCAGCAGCTCTTCCGTTATGCTTTCGACCGTTTTGTCATCCATATCCGGCGGATGCGATCCCCGCACATAGTAGCCGCAGCCTGCGATTATGTGCAAATCCAACTCTCTGGCCAATCCTGCCAATAGAACCGGATCTCTCCCGATATCGCGCAAGGTAAGGTCGACGAACGTCTTCCCTCCCGCTTTCTTAAACTGCAACAGCTCGTCGCGGACGACGTCTTCTTCGTCAATAACCGCATTATCCAGCACGGCATACGGATTGCGCATCAGCTTTCCGAAATTGCGCAGCTCCACTTGTTCCCCAGCCAGCTTCTGCTGGGCGATGCCGACGGGCGCCGGCACCAATCGCCTTAGATCAATGAAAGCATGCTCATGGGGCAGAACCCATCCGAGAGCATCCTTGCCCACCTTTCCCGTTACCGTCATAATCGACAATCGATTCATCTCCTAGCGTAGGATTCTCGGGAGAAGCAGGCGGATACGCGCCTGCCCCCCCGAGTCTCCATCCAATCTGTTCCCTACTTGCTTGCCTTCCAATTAGCGACTTCCGAAGTAATCGTATCCCCGCCAAGATTTTTCCAATTGACGACAAATTCATCGAAGGCGTCGATAGAGGATTCGCCCATAACGATTTTTGTGAACGTTTCCAGCTCCATTTTCAACAAGGTCGCTTCTTTCTCCACCATGGTCTGCGTAGGTCCAGAGATAAAGGACGTCATCTTAAATTGATCCTTCGTATGGTAGTCGTACAATACGGTAATCGCGTCAAAAAATCTCGTAAAACCCCAACCGTTCAAATCGCCATTATTGAATTCATTAATACCCTTGTAGAAATTCGCCTGTCCCGGATTGCTTGTCAAATTAAGCAGCGACTCATCTTGTTGCTCCACTGCTTTGGAAACATATTCGTAGGTCTCCACGTTTTGAATCGGATTAGCCGCTTGCAACAACGCGTATTGCCATTTCTCCACATCGCCGTTCATGTTCATATCCGTTAACGGATACTTTTCCCGATCCCAGTCGTGGCTAGCCGCATTAAGCAGCTTGACCGCCGCTTCGGGATTTTTCATGCCTTTGCGCACCACATAATATTGGTCTATATTGTATTCCGTTTGCGGCCGGGCAGCCGTATCGTCGATGGAGGGCAAATGAAACGGTTTCCATTCCATCTCGGGATCAAGCGTCTTGCCATCCAGGAACAACAGCGGAGACCAATCGGCGCCGTAGAACATGCCTAACTTTCCTGCATTTACGGTTTGAATAAATTTTTCTTTATCCTTCACGCCGAACTCGCGGTCGATATAACCATTGGCATACATCTCTTGCAGCTTGGCAAGCGCTTGCTTCATTTCCGGCTGGATGCTGCCGTAGACAAGCTGTCCGGATTCATCCTCCACCCAGCTTTTCGGATAGGCATGGTAGCCATTAAAGAACCCTTCTAGCCCTGGCTCCAGACCATAAAAATCTTTGGCCGCCCCCAGCCCGTGCGTATCGTTTTTGTCGTTGCCATCCGGGTCCTGAGTGACGAACGCTTCCGCGATTTTGAACACGTCGTCCATCGTTTTCGGTTCAGGCAAACCCACCTTTTCCAGCCAGTCCGTACGTACCCACAGGAGCGGCGCGGTATCAAATGAGCCGGGGTTCACCGGCAGCCCCAGCAGCTTCCCGTCGAAGGTCGCCGATTCGATCCCGAGCCCGCCGTCCTTCATAAGCAGCTCTTTCATTTTCGGCGTCCCGTAATTTTCCAATGCTTCGGTCAAATCCTCTAACTGCCCGGCTTCCACCAATTGATTGAATTGAATGCCGTTGACCGGCATAATGTCCGCGAGTTTGTTGGAAGCCATCGCGATGTTGAATTTCTGGTCGTACTGGGACGGATCGGACACCCACAAATATTTGATTTTAATGCCAAACTCATCTTCATACAGCTTTGTCCATGCATTATTCTCGATGGTTTCTCCGTTTTCGAACTTCAAATTGGAATTTACCGTTCGGATGGCAGTCACTTCAATCGGAGGATCGATTTTGCCAAGCGGTTCCATGCTCGCGGCTTCTCCCGCTCCGCCGTTCCCCGCGACTTCCGTGTTCTCAGGCTTCGTACTGTTTCCATTGCCTTGATTGGTGCAGGCCGCGGTCAACACGAGCACGCTAACTAATGTGGATCGCAGTAATAAATTTGCCGTCTTGCCTTTCATATCCCAGCCCCCTGTTCCTATTTGCTTGCATCTCCAATTATAAAATACGCCTCTCCCCCGTTCTATCGACGATCCTTGTCTTTCTTGACCTTTGTTGCCTTCTTGAATTCCTTCTCCATGATCGAGCGCTCCCGATACTCTTGCGGAGTCATTCCGTTGAGCCGCTTGAACGAACGGTTGAACTGGGACGCGCCTTCATAACCTGCCGTTGCGGCTATCTCCTGAATCTTCATCCCTGTTTCCTCCAATAGAATCCTCGCCTTCTTCATCCGTTCCTGCGTAATATAGTCCGATAACATCATGCCGGTCGTCCGCCTGTACAATCGGGACAGATAGGTCGGGCTATGATGGACCAAGGTGGCCAGCGCGGTTAAACTTAAATCCCCGCCCAGATGGGCTGTGACATAATGCTGTATAAACAGGATGAGCTGCTCGGCATGTTCCCCGTCGGCCGGTTCGTAGGCCGAAGACGGTTTGTCCGAATCCTGGATCAGCATCTCCTGCCCGTTGCCTGCATACCGGCCCAGCAAATCCGTCAATGCTTTCATTCGGGACCCGATTTGTTCCCAGCCGTATGGCTCTCGCGCGATAACAAAAGATACGGGATGCTTTAACAGCTTCGTACAGGTTTGCTGGACGGTTTCCATAATCGAATAAACTCTTGTCTTCAAATGCTGCCACGCGCGCTGCTCCTGCCCGTCATCTTCCGCTGCCTCGGCCATCCATGCTCCAGGTTGAATAAACCATACGATTTTATAAGCCTCCAGGGTAAAGGAGAGTTGAATGCAAGTCGGCATTAAATATTCGGCGGCAATATTTTGACAGGCGTAAAGAAGCAGCATTCTCTCGGATTCGCTCATTCCTTCTTCCCAGCCGTCCATGCTTCCTACGACAAGGAACACGGGTTTGTCCGGCAAAATAGGGATATCGGATTCGGCAAACTTCCTCGCGCGTACTTTTGGAGCAGGAACGGGTTCCGCTATCATTTCCAGCAAGGTGTTTTTTTGCAACGCAGGGATCGCCAGCTGCAGCTTTGTTTTTGCATGCAAATCCTGATTCATCTGTTCCTCAAGCTTGTCCAACTCGGCAAAAGCTTTCTCAACCGCCTCGAGCAACACATGGTCATCTTCGTTTTTGAGCACATAGTCTACTACCCCTCCCATGCGTATGGCCTTGCGGGCATAGTCGAATTCGTTGAAACCCGTAAGAAAAATCACTTTGCACATTGGCCAGCTGTGTATAATCCGCTCATGCAATTCAATGCCGCTCATTCCGGGCATTCGAATATCCGAAATAACAACATCGATGCGATTATGGGCCAAGCAGTCTAGCGCTTCATAAACATTAAATGCACGGTAAGCCTCCAGCTCCCTTTGCGAACCTTCGGCGAGCAACTGAAAGATATTGTTTACAATAAACGGCTCATCATCGACGATCAGTATACGGTACATATTAGTCTCCTTTGTGATTGGGATCGGCGGGGATATAGATTCGGACAATAAGCCCCTTCTCTTCTCCAGGCGACACTTCCAGCCCGCCGCGGTCGCCGTATCGCAGCTTCAAGCGGCGCTGGATATTAACGAGCCCGGTCGTTTCTCCTTCTTCCAAGCCCTCCAACTGGCGGGATAGCAGCTCGAATTCCGTCTCTGTCATGCCGGCTCCGTTATCCTGAACGAAAAACCACAGTTGACCGGCCTCATGCCGGAACCAGATTTGCAAACGCCCGCCCGCAATCGTGTCGCCAAGCCCATGTTCGTAAACGTTCTCGACCAACGGCTGCAGGATTAAGCGAGGGACCTTTATGTCTTCGCAATCCGGAGGCAAGTCGCCGAACGCGACTTCGATTCGATTGGAAAAACGCACATTTTGAATCTCTACATAGGAACGAACGTGGTTCACTTCATCCTTAAGCGCAACTTCCTCCAATCCGTTTCTCGTAATGAATTGAAAATAATCGCCCAAGTTTTTGGAGACCAATTCGGCCGTTTGATTGTCGCTATGTTTAATCAACCGATGCAAAATATAAAAGCTATTGTACAGAAAATGCGGCGTAATCTGCATCTGCAATTGCTTGAGCTCCGATTGCTGAAGTCTGATCTTCTGTACATAAAGCTCATCAATCAACGTTCGCAGCCGCTTGACGGCATGGTCAAAGCGATTAAACAAGTAACCGAACTCATCCGCGCGCAAGGGCATCTGGATTGTATTTAAATTGCCTTCCTCCACACTTCTAAACCGGCGAACCAGCATTTGCAAAGGTCGTTGAATCAAAAGATAGATCCCATACGAGAACAGGACAACGATAATCAGGGAACTGCCTACAAGCAGCCAAAACCAGGTACCGTAAGTTTTAAGCTGGCCGACTAATAGATTCTCGGGAAAATAAAAGACCAGAGTCGCATCGAGAAAAGCGGAAGAATCAATAACAACCACATAATTTTCTTTGCCGACCCTCACTTGCTCCGTCGATAAGGACAGCCCTTCGCGCTGTTCTACATAGGCCCTCACCGTTTCAATCGCTTCCGGATAATGATCATTAGAAAGGCTCCAATTCGAGTTAAAAAGCAAGGCTCCCCCTTCTTGAGGAAAAGACGCCAACGCGCCTGCCAATGCTTCTTGCGATAGTTCAATATTGTGAATAAACGCCGGCGGCTTCCAATCGTTATCCTTGTTCAACAAAAAGGTAGGATAAGTTAAATTTAGATGCAGTCGATGATCCCAGGCGGTTATAGGGACGCCATTGGTATAGGTAGCAAGCGCTACTGCCTCCATCTCTTCCTTGATGCCCGGTTGGTCCATCAGGTGAGAAGTGGATACGACGCCCCCCATCGAATCGATGTATACGGTAATATCCTTGATGTAGCTGCTAGAGTCCTTGAGGGCAACAAGCTTGTCCGTCAAATCATTAATCGCTTTGCTTCGCTGATAAGCGGACAGAATGGAACTGGCACTGCTCAGCTTCAGCAGATCTTCATCATTTACGAAAGTTTGCTGTGCCCGGATAACACGTTCCAGCTCCTTCTCCAGATTGGCGAAATAATAATGAATCGTTGTCGAGATCGAGTGCGAGATTTGGCTTTTCACCTCTCGTTTGCCAAGCTCGTTTAACACGAGGCTTAATGTAAACAAAGGCAAGACGATAATCATAAATGTAACAATAATTTTGGTAAAAATAGGTATGTTATCAAATTTAAGCTTTGACCACACTTTATCAACTCCCCCGATTTATATATACCTCATATTTTAACTTGAATGACTACAGTATCACCTTATAAAAATTTAAAAAAATGCCCTTATCTTTGGCCACAAAGATAAGGGCACTTTGCCTCCTTTTAGCACCCGGTTCGGTAAAATACAAATCGCACTTACGTTTGTTCCGCACCGGACGCGATTTTAAAGTCCGCTCGACCGATGCCACTCCCTCTACAGTTTCTCCAGGATCAGTTTTGCTGCTTGCTCGGCGCATAACCTATAACCTTCTTCGGTGAGGTGAAGGCCATCTTCGCACTTGTAATAGCTTTTATCTTGCAGCATTAGCTCATATAAATCGTTGACCGTTATGCTTTCTTCGGCCGCCACCCGTTTAGCCGTTTCATTATAATGGACAACCCAATCATTGTTGAATTGGATATGTACGGCTGTCCCTGTGTTATCCAGCGAATAGCCGCTACTAAGCACAGGGGTGGTTGTCGCGAATATAATCGCCGCGCCATTGTTGCGAATTTCGCCAATAATTCTTTTAAAAAAATGAATATATTCAACGATTGGATGTATCGCTTCCGTCATGGGCGCTTCGATGTTCATATCCCAGTAACCGTTATTCCAGTGGACAACATCAAATTTGCCATGTTTTCTAAAAAGCTGGTTGGCCTGCCAGAGCGTATACGCCGCAAAACGGCCATTGTCTTTATCGTCGTAATAAACCTCGCATTTATCTTTCAAAAGATCCCTGACATATTCGTCATATCCCATACGAATGGAATCACCTAATAAAAGAACCTTTTTCATCGAACTCTCCTCCGCATCTAGCTGACCTGCAAGGTCAACGCGATTATTCTAACTCTTCTTCAGTGTACTCTCGGTCATATGAATATTATTTATCAAAAAGACCATGAATCGTGTCAAAAAGTCCACTCATGTCTTCCATCGGCGTTTTTAACGCCTACAGTCGCTCGTTCGCCTATTTTTTGGTGCCATAGGCGGTACTAACGCCTATGGACACTAATCAGAGTTACTTTCCGGTCCATCGGCGTTTTTAACGCCTACAGTTGCTCGTTCGCCTACTTTTTGCAGGTATAAGCGTTAATAACGCCTATGGACGCTTTTCGCCTTAAGAGACGCTTGCGGAAAAATCGCCTTACCCGCCTATACTCGAAGTAATTAGGCATATCGACAATTCGCGGCAAATAAGGTAGAATCATATTAGGTTTCATATTTATGAAATCTTTTCTATGAAGGGTGGAGTTGGAAATATGAGTCAACAGGCACCAAAGGTTAAATCAGCAGATCGTGTGCTTGACATACTTGAGCTTTTTACAGGTGAACAGGAATCTTATAATCTGACCGAAATCGCCAAAAGCTTGAATATGCCGCCAAGCAGCACGTATCTCATTCTTCAAAATATGTTAAACAGAGGGTATCTGGAGACGGATCGGTCGAAAAAACAGTTCCGCATCGGCTACAAGCTGTTTACCATTCGATCCGGCTACATGCGAAATACGAGCTTAACCGGAGAGTACTATCAAATAGCGGAACGAATTATCGATGATGTCAACGAAACCGTCAGCTTGGCCATTCGGGTGGGAAATCAAATTCAATACATTGGCGAGAAAGTAAGCTCGCATGCGCTTCGTTTTAATCATAGCTTGGGAACAACATTGCCTCTCCATGCTACGGCATCCGGAAAAATTATACTTGCCGATCTGTCCATGGAGGAGCTGCGGGACTTGTATCCGACCGATCAACTAGAAAAGGTTACAGACAAGACGATCTCCACCTTTCCCGACCTCTTGAAGGAGCTGGAGAAAGTAAGAACTCAGGGGTTCGGCTATAACATGGGGGAAACGGTCGACGGCGTACATTGCATTGCAGGCGCTGTCTTGGATGCAGAGGGCAAGGTGGTTGCTTCCATCAGCATCTCTATACCAGTCGTTCGTATTACTGGCGAGTTGTGGGGCAGGGTGCATGATTGGATCAAACGATCCTGCGAAGAACTTAGCAGCAAGGTCTATCAGCAGCACTAACGCCAATCGTACAGCAAAAAGCCGTCAGGGGAGCCTGACGGCCTTTTTTTGGCGAACGTCTCGCCGCGCATGACTGTTATTCTACAAGCCCCGTACGTTCAATTCCTTCTGTAAACCAGCGTTGGGCAATCAAGTACACAATTAGCGGCGGCATAATGATTAGAAACGCGGCTGCCATCTTCGGTCCCTCAGAGACGGGATCCTTGCCGTAAGCGCCGACGTTAACCACTTCATTGCCCATCAACTCCGCTGTGAGCGAGTTCAATCTCATCGACAACGGGGTGAAGTCATTGCTAAGAAACATAGCCGCATCGCTGTTCATATTCCAATACCAGACGAACGAAAATAAGAACACAACAAGGCTTGCCGCGCCGGCAAGCGGCAGCATAATGCGGAAGAACAGGCGGAAGATCGATGCTCCATCCATCTTGGCCGCTTCCTCCAGCGCTTTCGGCTGAGCCAGGAAAAACTGCCTGAAAATAATAATAAACAAAGCGCCGCGCAAACCCTGGCCGAACAACGCAGGTATAAATACAACAAGCGGCGTGTCTAGCCAATTAAGCTGATCATAAATCATATAGAGGGGAATAACGGTTATTTGCGGCGGAACAAGAAAAGTAACAATAATGAGAACAAAAAATATATTTTTCCCCGGAAAGCGCAGCCGTGCTAGCGCATAGCCGGTAATCGAGCAGGACAGCACTTGCAGCAGCGATCCCAAAGAGGAAATAAAGATCGTATCCAAAAAAGCTTCGACATAGCGCAACCCATCCCACGCATCGATATAATTTTGCCAATACAGCTCTCGCGGTATTAATTGTACGAGCGGGTCGATAAGATCCGGAACGCTCTTGAGGCTGGTTGAAATCATTTCGAGAATAGGCTGCAAGTAGAGGAACGCAATAACCGTCAGCAATACAAAAATGATCAATTTCGCGACCAGTCCATCGTTTACATTTTGACCGAGCAAAACCCGCTTAACCTGCTGCGATCTGCGGCTCGATAAAGTTTTTGTCACTTCCAGCCTGATCTGCTTAATGGAGTCTTCCATTTTCATCGTGTACACTCACCTTCCTTTTGTCGCACGGTAGGTCAAGCCCAACGTTACAGACAGCAGCAATAAGACTAAGGCGAAATACAACCATGCCATTGCGCTTGCATAACCGTAGCCTGTCGTTGGAGAAAACATATTGCTCGTAATAATGCCCAAGATGCTGTTAAACGGAAAGGTGAACAAATCGACAATGGTGTAGACGGCGTTCAACCCTATAAAGGGGACCATGGCGGGAAAGGTGATTTTCCAAAAGCTCTCCCAGGGCGACGCGCCGTCTACGCGAATGGCCTCATAGATCGTTTTCGGTATCGTCTGGAATCCGGCGATAAAGATTAAGATCTGCACGCCGGAATACCACAAAATAATAACGGCTTGGCTTAGAATGCCAACAAGCGATGCCGCTGTCCGTTCATCAAAATTTTTATGGATGATGGCCTCAATATTATATTGCTCGATAAAGGGCAGCTCGCCTGCTCCCTGCGTAAATAGCTCCATCACCACTTGCCCGGTGGCAAAAATGACCGGCAGGAAGAAGATGGCGCGCATCGCTCCGCGGCCGGGAAACCTTTGATTGAGCAACAGAGCTACGAAAAACGAAAAAATGAGGATTAAAGGAATGATAATGACCAATTCCTGCAATAACGTTATCAACTCGATGCGGTAATTGCTATTTTCAAACCATACCCGTTTATAGTTTTCAAGACCTACCCATGTGTATGAGAACCCCCCCGCCCGAAAATAAAGCGTATTAAAGCTGTTGTATAATGACCAGCCAACAGGAAAAGCAACGAAAGCCGCAAAACCGATCATCCAGGGAAGCATAAACAAGTATCCGACGCCGTATTCTTGCATTCGGAATACGAATAACCCTTTGCGCCGTGCTTTCTCGTTGTTCATCTTATTTGGCTCCCCCCTTCGTCACTTCGAATTGGTTCCTGTTGTAATCCACTTGTACGGTTGTGCCGTCCTCGTAAGTCGTTGCGTATACCCCTTCCGCCAGCTTCTCATGATCGCGGATTCGTTGATGATACACGGAGGCGAGCTGGTTGAACTTCCCATACTCTTCTATGATCCGATCCTTCCAGATGTCATATTCGCTGCTAAAAATAAATACATAATCCGTATCCTTTAGCACCCGATTCTCCTCGTAAGTAAGCCCGAAAAACGGGATAGCGCCGTATTCAATCGCTCTCAAAAGCTCCTTATCATAAACGTTGCGTTCATTAGCAGGCGCCGCCGTATATTCAATCATTCCGTGAACGACGATTGGATAAAAAGGAACCATCTCGTCGATGATCATATCGTAACTCCAATCGTATGGAAGCGATTGGACGAAATCGACATGCTGGAGCGAATAGCTGAAGCCTTTATATACGCCGGCTCCACCCAGCTCCTTGCGGGTGTAATCGAGCAACGCCTCGTAATAGTAGGCCGTCTCCTTTCTTGTAAGCGGAGCATCTTCGTTGTGATCGCTAAACAATTCATCGCCTGGCCCGTCGATATAATGGATGCCGTCCACCCCAAGCTCCTTCAGTTGATCAATCACTTCTTTTTGCGCTTGGACGATTTTGATCGGATTGACAATGAATTCAGTGTATGGTCGTATGCCTCCCTGTTTAAATTGCAGTACTGTCGAGTCGATCGAGCGAATGCCATCTGATTTGATATCGAAAGAAGAAGCGCTCGAATTTCTCCATGCTGCATAATCTTCGAAATAAACCGTAAAACCTTTTTCATGCATGGACTGAATAAATCGCTTCGCTCCTTCGTTGCCGCCAATCTCGCTGACAACGGGGAATCGTTCATCCGTATCATATCGGCCGCTGTTTTGCCAGCCTTGATAACTCAGCCTCATATTGGTCACGCCCTGCTGCATCAATTCTTCGACGATTTGTTCCGCTTGGTCGAAAGTGGTTGCCGGCTCATAATCGCTGCCGCCGAATTTCGGCTTTGTCCCTCCCCCTAAAAAAGACAACTGGATCGGCACATTGTCTGTCTGCGGCAACGGGCTGCCCAGCATGCCGTTTTCCTCCAGATAATCGCGATAGCTATGCGCCATGCCGACGTAATCCGCGGCCTCTCCGGACAACAATCGATACTCCACGCTGCGGTCGTGCTGCGTCCTTTCCTTTTGAATGGTTATGACGAGTTGATCCGTAACTCCGCTTACTCTCCGACCATATTCTTCGCGATAGCTGAAGTTTGCGCTCGCCGTATGATAGCTGGATACTTGGCCGGGAAGCGCAGCTTTGATTGAAGCTGAGAATTGTCCTTCTTTTACGATGGCGGCAAATGCATGCTCTCCCCGTTTTAGGCCAAACACGGGATAGCCGATTTCTTCGCGTCTTCCCCTATTTTCATTGCTTACCTTCAAGCTTGCCATATCGGTTCCATAGATAGGGAATTCGTAGCTATTAATATTGGCTGGCCGCTTTCGATCATAATAGATCAACCCGCCCGGCCCATCCGGCACGAACAAGTATCCCGGCTCCTCCGCCTTTGACACCCCGCCAAAAAAAGGCAACAGATTAATGGCAAATACTTTGTTGTCGCCCGATTCTACAATGCCCTCGCTTGGTATGCGCGCTTCCAGCCCGTGCTCGGTCAAAACATATTGGATAACAAAGGACAGATGCAGTTCCGGATAGGTATAGCTGGCTTGAATCCCTTTGTCTCCCATTAACGTATAACTGATCTCGATTTTCGAATCTATCGAATTTTTCACCAAGCGTCTCGGCTGACTGCCAGATACGTATTCCAATATATAGGGAGATTCGAGATTGGCCAGCAGGGCTCCTTGAACGGTTTCTTTGCCAAGTTGCTCCTTTGACGGATTGCTTCGCCACAAGTAGCCGCTCTTCTTATCGAGTACGGTAATTTGGCTTGTGCGAGGGTCAATCTTTAGTGCAAACGAGCCATTGTCCGCCACATCAACAAAGCCATCCCCCCCGGCAGCGGGAGGCTGCCATTGTTCACCCTCCACAACCGCCATTAAGTCAATGGAATGCGGACGAATGCCCATGGACTGCAGGGACGGCTGCCGATCCCACCCCAAAATAATGATGGCGGCAGCAAGGATGACCACTGCGGAAGAGGCTGCTGCAATGCGTTGCCATCGTTTGCTGTTTGGCCATAGCCTTCTAGCCATAGTTAATCACCTCCCGATACACTTGGTTAAAGAAATCAAGCAGGTTGCCGCTAAGCGCAACAAAAATAATAATAAAGATCCACATCACTCCAATGGTGAACAATGTAATTCCCGCATTTTTAAAGGATTCGAGAAAATCGAAGTTATGGATGACCTGCGTCATCACAAAAAGCAATAAAATGATCCACAGCCACTTGAGTTGATGGATGAGATCAATGACAATCCATTCTTCAAGCACCAACACATTGGAAAGGAGTGTAGCCGGTATCGTCATCACGATAAATGGAACAATCGCAAAGGTGCTTGCTTGAAGCACTTCCCGGAAACGGCCCTCGCCGCCCTTAACGGAGCTGACCAAATAATTGGCGATGATCCACGTTAACCAAGGCGCAATCAGCATAAGGAGAGAGAGTCTAACATTGAACCAGGCTAAATTGAAAGGATGGGCGATAAATCCGGAGCCAAATATCGACCAGATATGAACGCCGATTGCAAGCAATACGATTAAAATAATGACGAACCACGATATATTTCTTTCTTTCAGCCGGTAAAATCCATTATAAGGATGAAAGATTAAATAAAATGCATCCCCTAATTCGCTTCCGTATTGCTTTACTTTAGGATGCCACGTCCGACTGCGAACGAATGTTTTCGCCCGTTTAAACAAGAAGACAAGCGCCGCTGTCAAAACGATCAATGAAACTAGAGAAACGAAGAAATATCGCTGGAGCCAGTCGTATCGAAGACTCCAGAAAGCATCCGAGTAACCCTCCGCATCATAAGACTGCTTAAAATAATCAATCGCAAGCTCATAGTCTCGATCATGAAGCGCAATTTTGCCAAGCCCGTTAAACGAAATATTCAGCATGCCATTATGCCGAATAACCTCTTCCCAATAAGGCTTGCTCTTGGCATAATCGCCTTCGTAATAATAATGGGCTGCGTTCAGAAATGTGTCGCCGAAGCTCGTTCGCTTAAAGATATGAATCAGATTCGTGCCGCTGTCCGCTACCCATATGTCATTATTGGCATTGACGGCAAGGCTCGAAGCAAAGCTGACCATCCCAAGCTGACGAGCGTTTTTATCCGCTCCGCCCAGATAAAATAAAAGATCGCCTGTTGGATCATAGATGGCTATATTTCCGCTGACCCGATCCATCCCATACAAAAAGCCTTGGGAGTCGTAAGCGGTATCAACCAAATCATATTCGAAAAACGGTTTATTCTGAAAAGCGTCAAACCCGCCGGCATTCAGCTTCTTGATTTGCCCGTCGTTCGTTTTGCCCGTGCTTGTCGTAAATAGGAAGCCGTCCCCCGTGAGCGTCACATTTTGAATCGAGTTCGGCCGTTTGGCTATTTCTTTAGCCAGCATTTCTTTCGAGAGGATCGACCTTTTCAACTGATCAAGCCACGTCAGCTTCGTTTTGTTCGCCCCGAAAAATCCGGTAAACTCGCCTTCCGGATTCATGCGAAGCAAGCCTTGATGCGTATCTTTAACGACGATATACATCACGCCGCGAGCATCCACGACCACCTTTGTCGGCAGAAAATGATAGTCGTCGCCCAACACATTCGACACCGGCTTGGCATACGTTTGCTCAACCTGACCATCCGCATCGAACTTGACGATGGTCCCGGCTGCCGTATTCGCCGCATAGATCGCGCCATCTTCGGCAACAAACACCCCTTCCGGCTGATTAAGAGTGCCCGGACCTTCTTCGTCGCCAATACTCCGAATGTATTGGCCCTGATCATTAAATTGGACGATCCGATTATTGCCTGTATCTGCGACATAAACATCCCCATTGCCTGTGACAAACAGGTCGCTCGGCGTGCTCAGCGGCACTGCCATATCATTGCCGTCAATCACCTTCTCCGGGAGATAAATCGGTTGAACATAATACTGCATTCCGCCAACGGAATGATCGATATACACCGTTCTATAAGGCGGACCGGCGGAAATAAGGGACGGAAAGAGCAAACAAAGCAGGCACAATAAGGCAATCACTTTTACTTTTAAATGTCTAAAGCCATTTCGCATAAGGCTCATTGTCGACAGCCCCCCCTCTGTAGCCACATCTTATTTCACACCTGAGTGCAGCATCGTTTGAATCATTTTTCGCTGGAATAATAGAAACATAATCAAGTTAGGCAGAAACATGATCAGACCTATGGCGGCGGCAAGGCTTGTCGCGGCAACGCCCGGCACGTTTACCACGAGCGCCGTAGCGTAATAGGCGAGCGTCTTCATCGTTTCCTTTGTCATGAAAAACGTGGAGGTTTCCACATCCAGATAGACGGCCTGGAACGTAATAATGGACACGGTAGCTACAGCCGGAGCCGTTAACGGAATAATGATTTTGGTAAAGATGTACATATCGGACGCTCCGTCGAGCTTGGCCGCTTCAGTTAGAGAAGCGGGGATCTGGTCGATGAATTGCCTCATTAAAAAAACCGCAAGCGGTGAAGCAAGAAACGGCAATATATGAGCGAAATAAGTGTCCTTAAGCCCTAAACCGCTAATGACCAGATAGCGGGGGATCGCTACCGTCTCTGGAGCAAACATAAGCGAGATTAAAATGAGCCCCATAATCATCGTTTTAAAGTGGAAGCGATGCTTGGACAGCACATACCCGGCCATTGTGCTCACCAGGATGACGGCCCCCGTGGCGATGGCCGAAATAACCGCGCTATTGAACAAATAACGCGTAAATGGCACTAACCCCGCCGTAGAACTCAGCAGAAGCTGCTCGAAGTTGCGCCAGGTAGGCTGCTTTACCAAAATCGTCGGCGGATATGCAAATAATTCATTAAGCGGCTTAAATGCATGATTAAATAAAAAGATGATGGGGATTAGCATAAATACGCCTACCGCTGTGAGAAATACGATCAGTACAATTCGAGGGAACGATATTTGCTTCCGCAGCTTTCGCACCGCATTTAACATCTACTGCTCCCCCTTTGAACCGAATAGGACAAAACAAATCCTCCATAATACGTAGCTCAATAGAAGCAGTACAACGGATAAGGCGGATGCATAACCCCATTCGTACCGGATAAAAGCATAATCATCGATATGGTTCGTGATGAGATGGCCGGTATAGTTCGGCGTAATTGTGACTCCCGTCAATTGCGTGGAAATGGCACCCGCCTTAAGAGTGCCGACAATGGCCATCACGGCGCTAAACAGCATCTGCGGTTTCATGGAAGGGATGGTAATGTAATAAACTTCCTGCAGACTGTTTTTAATTCCGTCGATTCGACCCGCTTCATAGAGCTCCGTATTAACGGTTTGCAGGCCGCCGAGCATCGCCAGAAAACCGACCCCCATACTGGTCCACAAGGTCACAATAATCATAACGATCATCAAATATTTTGGATCCTGCAGCCATAATTGCGGGGACTCGATCATGCCAAACCGCAGCAATAAATTGTTTAAGTAACCGACCTGATCGCCGCTAAAGGTGGCCGCCCATACAACGGATAGGGCTACTCCGCCCACCATGGCTGGCGCATATAAGGCAAGCGTAAAATAATCACGAATCGATTTGGGCAATTGATGAATCAGCCAAGCGAACACAAATGCCAGCAAATATCCTCCCGGCCCCACAATAATCGCGAATTTCAACGTATTAGGCAGCGTGTATTTCATAAACACAACATCTTGCGTCAGCATGTAAATAAACTGACTGAAGCCAACAAACCTCGGAAATTCGATCCCGTTAAAATTTGTTACACTGAGCAGAGCTGCAATAAAGACCGGAATAATAATAAAAAAAGCAAAGCAAAGCATAAAGGGCGCCAAAAACAAATAGGACATCCGATCACGCCAAACTTCCCGCATAAACGTTTTGACTCGGCGCGTATATAGAGGGGAAGTCTTTTTTGGGCCGGCTGCTGGCGGCTTAACCAATTCGGTATGTTGTGCGGACTCCATCGCTTACTCCCTTCTATATGGCTCGTCATATGGCGTAATGTGCAAATCGTAGTCATCAAGCATCCCGAATTCTTTTTGTTTCCTCTCCATCTCTCGCAGCAGGGAAAGCTGAGCTCTCTCCAGCGCCTCTCTTGGCGGATCGCCGCTGACGATCGTATCGTTCCATGCAAAATCCATCGCTCTTGCCAAGAAGTAATAACCCGGGACGTACGGAAGATTTTTTACCCACCGGTTTTGCTCATTCAACCTGTTTAGCTCTTCTTCCGTCCATAACAAATTTTGAAGCGCGTTCGAGTTAGCCGTGTTCCATCGATAGGCGATGCCGGCAAACGACTCGATATCCAATCCATATTGGACTTGGGTTTCGTCAGAAGTCCACCACTCCAGAAACTTCCAGGCCTCTTCTTTTTTGTCGCTGGCTTCCATCATAAAAGCCGAGGTCGTTAATTGGGACGCCCAACGCTCTACCGATCCGTCGTCCTGCCGCACGCCTGGCAAAGGCAGCATGCCCCAACGGCCGGTTAACTCCGGTGCCGCAGTCATCAACTGAACATACATCGTAAGATCGCCTACACCGACCGGAATGTCACCATCACGGAAGTGGTTAAAAAATACAGGTACATCCTTCGGGAGATTATATTTGCTAAACCACGCCGTCCATTGCTTGAAAGCAGCCAGGCCTTCCTCGCTCGTTAACTGCGGCTGCATGCCGTCCGCCGTAAAAAACTCGGTTCCTTGCTGATAATACGGCATGACAAAATCCGGCTTGGAAGTAAGAACATTGTCTTGCATCAAAGTGATTTTGGGGTACATAAAGTTCATGCCGTTCTCCTGAAGCGTAGGCAATATCGCCTCGACGTCTTCCCACGTATTCGGCGGCTCAAGTTTCAACTGCTCAAAAATATCGGTTCGATAAAACAGCATGTTGTACATCTGGGTTTCCGGCAAGCCGTATACGCCTCCATCATATTGATACGAGCGCATAAGCCCGGAATTAAATCGATTGTTGACGTCGTCGAAGCCCGGATACTTCGACAAGTCTTCTGCCGCTCCGCGCATGGCGAATTCTACAGGCGTTTCCATCGCTATGCCCAACGCCAAATCCGGCTGATCGCCTGCCGCAGTGCTCATCATGAGCACGTTCTGATTCGGGATCAGATTAACATTAACCTCAATGCCGGTATTTGGAGTAAACTCGCGCTCGATCATAACCTCCAGCAAATCCACGTAATCCCTTCCGCGCATGACCCAAATCGTTAACGCATCCTCATCATTGACCTCATTTGTGTCATACTGCTGAACAAACGTCCGCATAAAATTGGAGGCCGTATATTTGATATTGTCCCATGTATTCGGCACCTTTAATTTCGGGTCTGTCCGAGGATTGCGCACGACGATATAATCCAACCTGAGCGACTGATTTTCGATCGTTGTGATCCAGGTGTTTATGCTCGTTTTTATTTCTGCAAATGCAGCGATTTGATTTGGTATATTGTCAACGTCTTCAACAAGCTTTTCAATTCGATTAACCGCCGCGTCAAGCGCTGACGACGGATCGGTTGCCGCCTGGTTTAAACCTAGCAAATAGTCTCGAACGCGGCCTATATCTTGCTGCACCGACCGCAGCTTCGATTCCATCTCCGGATCATACCTCGTTACTTCCCAGACCCGTGCCGTATCGAGATTCTGATCCGCCCCGAATCCGTAATTTCCCGAGATCAGACGTATATCTCGCTCTATCGCAGTCAGACTTGCATTAATCTCGCCAAGCGCTGCCACGACCGGATAGATGGGAGAGTTATCCGCAATCATCGACAAACGATGTTTTCCTTCCGTTAAGTAGAATAAATAAGGTTCTTCGTTTTCGTCCGCAAGCGATTTAATCTCGTAGGCTCGATTTGGACGGAACGGGTAGTGCAGCATTTCCTGGAAAGGCACCTTCCCGTCGATCATAATCGTTCGGTACACGACGGCGTCCCCGACATAACCTTGAAAATACTTCAGATCGATTGCATAATGACCCGATTCGGGCACCGATATTTCCCATTCCAGTTCGTCGCCTGCCGTCTTCCAGGTCTCTCCGCCAACTCCGTTATAAATAAGCTTTCCTTTTGGATCCGGTGAAGTAAAGGATTGCGAAACGCTTAGCGTTCGGACGTTTACCGCCGATTTCCGATTAAATCGCTCCGCTTCGAACATCTGAAACCACTTATCGGATTCTGTTAGGGGAGGTCCTTCGCTGATATACGACTCATAGGAAGGTATTTCTTCCGGCGTTGTTAATGTAAGCGAATACAAGGACACCGTTCCGGCTACACCGACCATGCGAATCGTATGCTCTCCTTTTGTCAGCGCAAAACACAGCGGTTCAGAGGATACCGAATAGTCCGTTGCTTTCCCGGCGTTCCAGCCCATCAGCTCCTCGGATACCGGGCGAATTTCATTGCCGATCGAGTTTCGTTCATAGGGAAACTGTCCATCCTTCCAGTAGCGGGACAATCCGATACTCTTTGCTTCAAGAAATGGATATGTACCGTCTATCTGGATCCCGCGAATGATCCGCGCGAAACTTTCGTCGGTCGGCGCATAATCAATGACAAGATTAAATAAACCGTCCTGAGGGACATCCACGATCCATTCGATCCAGCCTTTCCCATTACGCCAATCGATTACGTTCGCGAGCTTCTCGTCGTCCCTGCGCCGCGAAAGCTTTGCCTCCTCCGATGATGAGCTGAATTCGGTCGCCAGCACGGTTATACTTGCATGGTTAGACGGCTGCTGCAACTTATAGGTGTCGCTGAGCAATTGTTGGACATAAGGTACCAGCCCCTGATCGCCTTGCACCGCTCCTTTACTCTTCAATTGAATCTCTTCCTCCGAAAGCACGGGATATACTTCCGGCTTCCCCTCCAACGCACGCCATGCGATGAATAATAGAATACATAGAGCGATAACTGCGATCATGACGATCCTGCGCGGCAAACCCCGGACCCTCATGCATATTCCCCCTTCGCCGCGAGCGACACTCCGCTTTCCTGATCAAAGAAATGAGCTTTGTCCATACGCAGCGCAATGGTAATTGCATCTCCCGCTTGAACGGCTGTATGCGCTTCCGTGCGAACAATCAACGTATCCTTTCCGAACGATGTATATAAGAACGTATTAGAACCCATTGGCTCGCGCATATCGACAACTGCGGACACTTTCCAATCCGAATAGCTTTCTAGCGCCCAATCTTCGCATAAAATGTATTCCGGTCGAATTCCCATCACAATCTGGCGCAGGTTTGCCTTTGCCGACCGAATATGAGGGTAATAAAATGGTGGAATTTTTAATCTAACCCGCTTGGAATCGAAATAATACTCATCATCGATGGACACGATCGATCCATTCATAAAATTCATCTGCGGCGTTCCAATAAACCCGGCAACAAATAAGTTATTCGGATAGTCATACAGCGTCTGCGGGGCGGCAACCTGTTGGATCTTTCCATCCTTCATAACGACGATTCGGGTTCCCATGGTCATCGCTTCCGTCTGGTCATGCGTAACGTATACCATCGTCGTTTTTAATTGATTGTGCAGCTTGCTTATTTCCATCCGTGTCTGTGTCCGCAACTTGGCATCCAGATTCGACAAAGGCTCATCCATTAGAAAGACTTGAGGTTCGCGAACAAGAGCGCGTCCCAGTGCAACGCGTTGCTTCTGGCCGCCGGATAATTGGCTTGGTTTCTTTGTTAGAAAGTGCGAAATTTCCAGCATCTTGGCTGCCCGATTTACACGCAGATCAATATCGCTCTTCGCCACTTTATGAAGCTGCAAGCCAAGCGCCATATTCTCGTAAACGGACAAGTTTGGATAAAGGGCATAGTTCTGAAACACCATGGCAATATCTCGATTTTTGGGAGAAACATAATTCATATATTTATCATCTATATAGATATCGCCCTGGGAAACCTCCTCCAAGCCGGCAAGCATTCGGAGAGTGGTAGACTTGCCGCAGCCAGAAGGACCGACCATGACCAGAAACTCTCCGTCAGCCACCTCCAAATGAAAATCGTTGACCGATGGTTCCGGCTCCCCCTTGTAGTATTTGTAAACATGATTAAAGGTTACGCTCCCCATACTAGGTCACCCCCAATTTCTAATTTGTGAAATTTTTTCAAATACATAAATCAATAATAACAAATGGCTTTCATCTCGTAAACAACAATTTTGCTCTTTGTTTGATCATTGGTGCACTCAATCCAATCAACAATTACGCTTATGAATAAAATTCCTTGACATGAAATAGGTTCATGTTAAAATCAAAACATAAACGGCTTCCAAACTTTTCTTAATCGGGAGACGTAAGCGTTATCATGAGAAAACCTCTATCGAAGTCATTCGAAGATGGGCGACCGCGTTCAGAGGAAGGTTTTATCGCCAAATAGAATTTGTACTTCCGATATCTCGGAAAACTTATAAATTCTATTGTGGTAAAAAGGGGGGAGACTGCAAGCTACTTCTAGAAGCGGCAGCAGTGTCAGTTTGGCAATAAAAAAATGGAGGCGATGTCAATGAAAGCATTTTGGAAGCAGTTGCGCAACAGAAACACCCTGCTTGGACTATCATTAATCATCCTCATACTTCCAATTTTAGCAGCTTGCTCAAAAAACGGAAGCAACAATCCTGCTCCAACCGCGACCGCAACGCAAACTGCTCAATCAACCGAGCAAACAAAAACGCCAACGCCAGAGACGCCAAAGGATCCCGTAACCTTAACGATGATGGGCTGGAATATCGGCACCTTCGGGCCTGTCATTGAAAAGTTCGAGGAAATGTATCCATGGATCACAATTGAAACGACAAACAAAATCAACGGCTATATTATCAAAAACGTTATAGCTGGCGAGAAGGTTGATCTTATCCTTGTCGACAACGGTTTGTCCGAATGGATGGCCGGCGATCTGCTGGTCGATATGAAACCATTTGTAGAGAAGGATCAACGCATTCAAAGCGCAAAGACAGTAGACAATTTGCTGAAATCATTCGAAACCGGCGGCAAGCAGTATGCCATGCCTTATTCCGATATTCCGATGTGGATTGTTGTTAACAAAGAGCTGATGACGAAATACGGCATTACGATGCCAAGCAATGACTGGACTTATGACGAATTTCTCGAAGTGGCTAAACAAGCTACGAATTCCGCCAATGGCGACTGGGGCGGGCATGGACTTCAGCAATTGGCCGAATTCAGGGCGATGGCTAACGGCAATGCCGCCGGCTGGCGTTATATGAATGAAGATTCTACTCAGAGCGTGGCTCATACGCCGGGCGTGATGGCGGACCTGCAATGGATTCAAGAGCTGACAACCAAGTGGCATATCCAGCCAAATGCCGAAGAAATGGCTTCGCTTGGCATATCAGCAAATCCGGCAGAAGCGTTCTTGAACGGCAATATTCTGTTTTTCGTCGGCGCGGATTGGGAGCTGGAAGGTTTGAAGCAAGCTTCCTTCGAATGGGATGTGCTTCCAATGCCGAAAGGTACGGTGAAGCAAGCTACCGTTCATCAATCCGGTTCGATCTCGATTCCATCAAACTCCGAGCATATCGAGGAAGCTTTCCTGTTTATCAGCTTCTTGTTTGATATTGAAGCCCAGAAAAAATTTATCGAAACGGGTTCCGCCGCTTTCGTAAAAGACCCCGCACTCGATAATTATTATGATGAAGTGCCAATCTGGCAGGGCAAAAATGTTGAAGCGATTAAACTGTCCGCGGATATGTGCTGCTTCTCCAGCGATCCGAATACGGTAGATCTCGGCTCGCTGGCCGGAATCAATAACGAAATCTCCACCATGCTGTTAAATGGCGGCAATTTGAGTGAATTGATACCTAAGATCGAGGCCTATAATACAAAAGCAATTGAAACCCGCGGAAGACTAGCCTGGTAAACGATGACGGATATGCCTGTGAGGCTGACAGAGCTTAACTCTTCAGCCTCACCCTGACTGTAAAGACTGGCGAACGGCAGAGAGGAACATAACATTGAACATAAAGAGACAAAGCTATGGAACGGAAGAGATCCCCTTTTCGCCATTCTCCGAGTCGGATTCTCATCTATTTGTATCCGGACAAGGCGGAAGCGACCCGTTAACAGGCGAAATTAAAATCGGCGACCTTGAAAGCCAAACCATCAATACGGTAAAAAATATCGAGATCATTCTTGGGCAGCGTGGTTTAACGCTGAAGGATGTGGTGAAGGTCAATATATTCTTGACTAATCGCCAGCATTACGAACAATTTAATCAAATATACTCGCTTCTATTTTCACGACCCTATCCTGCGCGCACGCTCGTCTATTGCGACTTGAATTTTGATCTGCTTGTCGAGATTGATGTGATAGCCAAGCTCAAACCTTATGAGAAGATGTAATCCCGTTCCCCGAATTCGTAATCACTTCCGTCCTATGACCGTCGAAACTCCAAAGGGAGCCGCGACGGTCATTATCATTCCATAGATTTAATCGTGCGAATCAACCATAACGAAACGCTGTCAATAATGGCATCGAGGTAAATCCTCCCCTTTTCTTCGGTTGCGTGTACGGCTGCATCGGTATAACCATCAACGCCTGTCAGCTCTTGATGTCTGCCTATAAAAGCGCCAAGGGGACCTGAGTTGATCCATGGCCGGCCAATATGCTCTGATGCGATGCAATCCGTGCGCACCAAGTCCGGTCTGATTGCCATCACAGCCGAAGTCTCGAACCCTCCGGCATGACCGGGCACCATGCCGACTTCGCTTGCATTTACAGCCTGAAGCGCTTCACGCGCCACGCTCCAATAGGAAGCCGAAGCTGTCCAGATGGGATATTGCACGGCAAGATCATTGGCGGTTTGATGCATAATCGGCTCGTTTCCTCCATGCCCGTTTAGAAATATAATTTTGCCGAAGCCGTCTTTTACCAGACTTTCCCCGATATCGCGCAGGACATGCATATACGTCGTTGATGTAAAAGACAGAGTGCCGCCAAATGCCAGATGATGCTGGGAGCAGCCGATCGGAAGTAGCGGAGCCAGAAGAAGCGGTACGGCGTTTAATGCTTGCTCCGCCGCTTTTACCGCGATATAATCGCCAATTATGCTGTCCGTAAATACCGGGAGATGCGGACCATGCTGCTCCGTAGCGGCAAGAGGGATGACGACCGCATAACCTTGCCGCGCCATCGTTGTGATTTCTTCGCGCGTATAATCGCTAAACGATACTCGTTTCATTGATGGAACCCCCCGTCTACCGCATACAGAGAGCCTGTTACGTAAGAGGCGGCGTCAGACAGCAGGAAGGCGGCAACCTCGTTTACCTCGTCCGCTCTGGCGCTTCGGCCGAGCCAGACATTGCGGACAATCGCCTCCTTCTCCTTCTCCGATTGTCTGGCCAGCCCTTCGTCCGAACTGAAGTCGCCGGGAACAAGCACGTTGGCCCTAATGCCGTCACGCGCATAATCTTGTGCCAGCACGCGAGTGAAATGATTGAGGCCCGCCTTGGCCGTTCCGTAAGGGGAGCATTCCGGCGACGGAATTTGTCCCAAAATGGAAGAGGTGTTGACGATCGAGCCGCCGCCGGACCTTATCATTAACGGCAGCCCGTACTTGCTTACCAGGAACGTACTTGTCATGGTTCCTCTTATCGTGTCCTCCCATTCCTGCAGCGACAACTCGGTCGCGCGCTTCCATACACTCGTATATACATTATGATAAATGCCATCCAGCCTGCCGAAACACCGCTCAAGCTCGGCGAACATACCGATCATCTGATCCTCCGAGCTAGCATCCGCCTGGTGAAATACGATTCGTTGAACGCCATATTCATCGCGAATCCGCTCCATCTCGGGAAACTGGGTAATTGGCGTTCGATCACAGCAGAACAAAACTGCCCCCCGCTCCAGAAACATCGATATTGCCGATCGCCCCAATGCGCCCAAGCTCCCGGTTATCAGCACGACTTTATTTTGCAATGTTGTCATAGAGTACTCACCGCTTTCGCTAGTAATCGACCAAACCTTCATAACAACGAACCTCGTAAATTGCCGCAGACGGATCTCCGTTAGTAGACAGAACGCTCAGTCGCAGCCGTTCTGTCCGGACAGGCTTCTCAAGCACAAGCGCGTGCTGGCGCTGGTAATTGCCGCGCATGACTCCGACCTCCGTCCACACTCCTTCGACAAGCGCCTCCGCAATTAGGTCCTTCGGAGACTGAGGATCCCGATACAGACCCGGATATTGCCGATAATCGCGAATGAGATGACCGGGAAATGTCAGCTCGATACGGTCAAGCACGATCGGCTGTTCCCAGACAAGCTCCAACTGCTGCGGCAGCGGCAAAGCAGGGTCGGAGCGCCATAGATTGGTGCTGCGGTAAGGACGAGTTACACCGCTCACCACATGCTTCGCCCCATAACATGCCTGCGGCGGATCAATCTTAAAGCTCATCATCGCCCCCGAGCCGTACCTTCTCATTATTCCGTTTCCAAGCTCATACGCGCTGACATGTCCCGGCTCGATCGTTGCCGCCGAGGACCAGCGAACGAGCGGATTTTCCATTAAATCCAGCCTCACATACCCGCCTCGAAGAGCAGACGAGTCAAGACCTACCGCCCACTCGACCCATCCCTCCCCGCCAGGTTGAACGGTCAATACGGCGGTGGCAAGCGGCGCCCCGGGATCAACCCGATAATCCCACAGATGCTCAACAACGTACAAGCGAGCCTCGACGGATTGACTGGTCTTATCCGACAGATTGTCGAGCCATACCGATATCCGTTCGATTCGATCCGATCCGACAGCCATCCATTGTCCGCGTCTTCGCTCCAATACATCTCTTGGAGCAAGTCCCGCGCTTGCGTCATTCGGCGCCGGACCGCAGCCTGAGAGTTTAGCTTCGCTGCTCGCCTTAACAACCGCCTGCCGCGCCAAGTCATGATCATCCGCCGTTTGGACATTCGGAAGAAAGCAGCCTGCCCGAAGCAGCGCTTGCTGCACCTCGTGAATCGCCTGCTCCGGCACATCGCGTACAGCAATCCCGTTGCGGACAGCAACAGCGGCAGCCGTCCCCGCAGCTTGCCCCATGATCGCGGTCGTTCCCATCACGCGTACCGTCCCAAGCGCAGCATGCGTAACACTGACATTGCGGCCGGCCATCATCAGATTATTCATACCCTTGGCAATCAAAATGCGAAGAGGAATGCCGTAAGGACCAACATAGCTTTTGGCCATGTAATTCCCGCCCGTTTGCGACTCGACGGCAGCCTTTTCGCTAAATTCCGCAAGCAGGCCTCCCGGCTCATGCAGATCGATAAACCACCCGCCATAGGCGACTTCGTCAGGAAATACCGTTTTTTGCAACGGATCATGTTCGGTCATCAAATATTCGCCGATAATTCGACGGCTCTCGCGCTTGCCCGGCACCTGGCCGACCCAATCAAGCGCATAGTTCTGCGCTTCGTCCTTCAGTCGCGGATCCCGATTTTTGATCCAATCCCAAATGCCAAGAACATGCCGGGTCAGCTCGTGCCGCAGTGTCTCATTGTCATAAATCGTATGCCAAGGCACGGATAATTCGATCCACCAGAAGCCGCTTCGCTGGTCGGATGGCCATCTTCCTTGTTTGTAAAAGAAATCGGGATCATCATAACGCACTGCCCAATCCGGCGCCGAGAAGGGCACAGGGTAGCCCATGTCCTTCGCTTTGAAATGAATCGAGTTGCCCATAACCGCATCGCTCGCTTGCTCGGGAGCATGCGGTTCGCCGAATTCATCACGGCTCTCTGTTCCAAACCGCCACTCGCAGCCGGCAAGCGATGCCACTATGCCATCCCCTGTACAATCGATGAACGTGTTCGCTCGAAGCGTCAACTCGGTTTCGGCATGGCTGACGCGCGCGATGACAGCTTCCACTGTCCGATCATCCCGCATCCGCACCTGCGTAACGCTGGAGTTTAGATGGAACGTGAGGCCAGGCGTCTTAACCGCCATATCGTACATGATTAAATCCCACACACTGTTGATATAACCGTTATCAAAGGTCGGATTCTCGTGATTGTGCGCCCGCTCCTCGATCAGCAGCTCCGAGATGACGCCCGTCTCTCTCGCATAGGCATGAAAACTGGCCGCCCCTTGAGGGGGGACGCGTATTTCCGACGAACTGTTGCCTCCGAACACGGGCCGGTCCTGTACGAGGCATACGGTTGCTCCTTGCCTTGCCGCAGCGACGGCGGCGCTGAATCCTGCCAGCCCACCTCCGCAAACAACGACATCGTAATTTTCCTCCACTGCGCGGTAACCGTTCATTCGAATCACCCTCTTTTTTCAAAATCGACTGCCTTCGCCATTCGTCCGATATCATTACCTAAGATAAAATCAACCCCGAGGCCCAGCAATCGCTTCATATTTCTTTCATAATCCTCTGATAAAAAAGAGCAATGAACCAGTTTGCCGCTATCTCTTATTTCGTTGACCATCTCTTGTGTCACAGCCTCGGCACTGACGCTAACCGCCGGATGTCCGTATTCGACCGCATTGCGCAGGATCGGCCCATAACCGTCAGGTCCCGGAGCTCCGTCATTTTGCGTAAATGCCAAGGGTTGAGTCTGCTTCACTTGATTGATCACAGCAGGCCTTCCGAAAAACACAACCTGATCAAGCATGCTCCGGTTTTCGATTTGCCGTAACAGTGCCAAGCAATCCGATGCCGGCAATTGTTTGACATGCAAGATTAGAACAACCCCGCATTGCTGAAATTCATCCAGCACTTGTCTCAGCGTCGGGATTCTTGTCTCTTTCCTGCCTGCGAATGGAGGTTCCTTCCGATATCCCGCATCAAGCGTATTTAAATATCCGGCATAACTTAATTGCTCAATAAACCCTGTTCCATTGGTCGTACGATCTACTGTAGGATCATGCATCATCACGTACTCGCCATCGGCAGACTTGTGGACGTCCATCTCGATGCCGTCAGCACCTGCCTTGATCGCTTCACGAAATGCGAGCATCGTATTTTCCGGGAAACAGTCCGAGTA
This sequence comes from Paenibacillus sp. MY03, assembly GCF_002165585.1. NCBI lineage: Bacteria > Bacillati > Bacillota > Bacilli > Caryophanales > Paenibacillaceae > Paenibacillus > Paenibacillus sp. MY03. The sequence continues at coordinate 180,050 of NZ_MXQD01000013.1, forward strand.
ACCTCTATGTGCTTGCAACTGCAGGGTTCGCATTAAGCGTTACCGAATTGAACACCTTGATAGCGGACAACGCACCCGTATTGTTTCTCGCCGGAAGCAACGCACAGCAAGTCGTCCTCGTTCGAATAAGCCAGGCCAGAAATGTAATGAATATCGGCCCATTCCGTATCCTGCTCGGCGACCTCGTTATTATCCTTGATAACCCTTGGCCTTCCCAGATCAACAAATCCGCCGGCCTTCGAGAAATGAAAGACATGCCCTGCATCCCTGACGCCGCCGTAAACGCCGATGACCTCATCATCGTTTACCTTGATGAACTGGCGAAGCTCCCCGCTGGAATAAAGTCTTCCATAGGTCGTCGAAGCCCCGTGATCCGGCGATAACGTAAATAACATGCCATCCTCTGTACCCGCCACTACGGTACCATCGGCAAGCACGGCGCCACCCGTCACGGTCGCTTTAAACGATCTGCCCCGAATCGAAGGGGTTCGAACGTTCAGCTTGTCGGATCTCTCTTCGGCAACCGCATAGATCAGCAGCTCGTCATTCGGACCGGACAGCAAGAGACGATTGTCATCCAGTTGAATTAAACAAGCGAGCTCCGTCTCGACTCGTAAACCGTTTAATCTGCGTATGATACCGCCGCCTAAATTGCAAATATGGATGCTGCCGTCCCGATCGCTCGCAAGCAAATTGTCTTTTCCTAGCCTGCCTTGCAGTTTGACGAGTTCTAGCTCGCGCGGGACGGCTAACGTTTCCCTGCAATTGCCTGATTCCAGATCGATTTCGACGATAAAGCCGTTCGCAGTCAGTACGGCAACCGATCGATCATCCAGATCGATACAGGAAACAGGGGCTCCGCCGTCATATACGCGTTCGATTCGCCGCGGTGCATGAGCGGTATAGTCGGACTCGGTTAGATAGATGCACCCTTGGCCGCTAACGGTATACACGTTCCCGGCCGCTGTCCGCACATGACTCACAACGGTATGCTTCCAATCCATATGCTGATGAAGGGGCAAGGTTACGGTTCTGTCTGCAACGATATGCATAAATGCCGGACTGCCCACGCCGTTGTAAGCGGGCTCCCAATAAGGGTGGAGCTCCGCCGCAAGCGCATCCTCTCCTGGCGGCTGCAGCTGCTTTACGTCTACCGCCAATATATAGGGAGAGAACTCGCCGCATACATCCACCATATGAAGAATGCCGCGATCATCAAAAATCATTTCGCAAATATATTGCGAATCCAGCCCATTAGGAACGACAAGTCCTAAATTTTCAGGCTGGCCTCCGTTCAATAGATCCCATCTGACCAGTCGAATCGGACAATAGTCGTCATTTGCTTTCAATCCGTAGTAAAGGACAAAATTTTCGTCAGCGGCAAATCCGCCAATTCCATAAGGATTGCTCGGCACTTCGCCGGGCAGATGGATATAACCGTGCCTTGTCACTTCGAGCGTCTCCGGATGGAGCTCGATAATTTCGCTGTCCACGTTGTCGACCATCAGCAACGTGTTGCGCGGGGTATGGAGCGCAAATATAAACTGTCTGCGATGTTTCGTTCCGTTCGGGGATTGGAATTGTATTTTTAAATCTTCTATGTCATCCCGTTCGGGATCATATCGCCAGATGCCCCCCGTATAGGAGCTGCCATAGAAGCGCCCCCTTTCATCCTTAACCAGCCTGCAGGAGGAAAATTCGGACACCTTGCCGTAATCCGTGACCTCGTTCGTCTCCAAGTCGATCCTGTAGAAATGTCCTCTCATATAACCCAAAAAATAATAATAGCGAGCATCGTTGCCAAGCATTCCGCCATAAATGCTTTCTCTCGGCACCGGAATGCCTTTGACCCCAACCTCGTTCGTGTCGGGATCGACGATCATCAGGATCGAACCAGGATAGCCTTCCCACGGATGCTCGTAAAACTGCTCGAACATCCATTGTTTATGCCCCGGAGCCGGAGCCGTGTTGTGCGTTGCCATGATTAGTTTCCCGTCGGGCAGAAAGTCAATGCTCGTATGGATCTTGCTTGGCGGCATTTGCTGATGGTCGACAACCCATATTTTTGCAACATCGAACATGAGCCGCAGCTCTCCCGATTCCGGATAATATTCGTAAAGCAAGGCCGTTAATGGCTTTTCGTTTTCACCGCATACGCTTACAAAAAATCGACCGTCAGGCGATCGCACAAAATCCCAGACTGCATTATGCCCTTCGCTATTGGGCAGCTGGACAAATGATGTATACTGCTCGGGGATAGCCGCATTTAAATGATGCTTCATAAAATTTCCCTCCAGAAATGATCTTCTTCAATACGTTTCAAACGGCGAATATGTAATCTCAAGCGCTGGCGTATCCATCTTTCTTCTATTATAAAGGGACTCCATTGCAAGACAGATCATCCCTGTCGAAAGCAGCGTTCGTTCCATCGGGAACGGCGGCTCTCCTGTCATGATGAATGCTTCGATGATTTGCGTTAACCGTTCAAAATGCTTGAAGGGCCGATCGAGATCGCTGTCGCACACGGCAGCCGCCACTTGATTCTCCCCATAGCGATAAGCATAACCCCACAGTTCCGTCAGTCTCTTGAACTGAATAATATAGCCCTTCGTCCCATCCTTATATTCGATGATAAATAAGGCCGGCTCCGGCTCGCTTTCTCTTGGAATCACATTCGGCAAATCGGGATATGCCTGCAACGCATGCAAAAGCAGTTCCTCGGGCCATTCCCCCCGATCCATCATCGCCCACACTTCTCCGCCGACTCCATCGATCAGCTGGACAGAGCGAACCCCTGTCTCGCCGCCCGTTCTTCGTTCTGCAAGCGATTGCATAATATCCATGGCGTGAAAGCCGTAAGCTTCAAGCCCTCCATTACTAATCATCAATATTTCGGATAATGTTTTCAGGTTATCCGGATCGAATGCAGGCACCGGGTCGGCATGCGGAATCGAGGAACCGCCCAGAAACGGAATGTTCCGTACTTTCATCCCATTGTACATCCATAAAGCATCGTTATAATCGTACGCCAAATGTTTATCGGAAAAAATAGGAACCGCCAGTCCGAGCTCGTCGAGAGCCGCAATCGTTTCCTCCAGAAAACGCCTCCTCGGGTACATATGCATTCCCTTTTCGTTGAACGGATAGTCTCCATGCTCCCCAATAATAACGACGCCATCGACCGGGCCCTCGGAATGGGCGGCACGAATGGCTTCGCCGATTGTAGCGCAAATCGGTATACGATGCTTCTTTGCCTCTTCCCTGCTCATATCCCCCTTCGGAACTTGATCGGTATAGATGGAGACAACCTCGATCTGCGGCTCATATTGAAAGCTGCCCAAAAGCCGTCCCAAAATGACCTCCGCATGGGAGTTGTAGCGGTATTCTGTAACGATAGCCGCCACCTTCTTCTTCTTCGCGTTGTCTTTCATCCTTCCCCCTCCTTTTTCCATATACCAAAATTTTATATCTGCAGCTAGAGGTAGTCAATCATTATTTTCACCATTGTGAATCTTTTTTCAGGTTTTAGAAAAACAATACCTCAAACCAAATTGTCGCAAGATTGACCACAAACGTGGCCGATCCTGCGACAACCGTTATGATAAACTACGATTCAGTTCCTCTCAAAGCCGATGACTCTAAATTCCGATACTCATGAATTCCCTTTCCCTTTCGGGACCTTTACCTCGGCAGAAACCGTAGTCTTATACCCCTCATGATCGACTACGGAATAGATTACCGTATAAATACGGCCGTTTCCGCTGCCCGATCGCTCAGCCCGCAAGCTAAATGAAGTATCGGCCGTTCCAAAATCGGCATCCTGTATATCATCCGAAGTATTCCCGTCCCCAGAACCATTGTCCTCCTCGTTGCTGGTAATCGAGACTAGCTCGAATGAGGCAATGGCAGATTGACCGTCACTATGCGTAATCGTCGCTTCGATCGGCACCATCTTATGATTAGGCGGCGACAATTCCGTTTTATCCAAGACAACGCTTATTACCGGAGCAGCCTTAACGATCAGATCAATCGTCGACGTCGCCGTATCGCCGGATGGATCCGTTACGATGACCGTGAATTGGTCGCCGCCTATATAGTCCTCATTCGGCGTATACGTCCAATTGCCATCCGCGTCCACCGTTGTCGTACCTTGAGCAGGAGCGGCTCCGAGCGCATACGTTAAAGCATCTCCGTCCGCGTCCGTTCCGGCAACGATTCCGCTAACTGGCGTATTCACGTAAGTGGTGTGCGTCGAATTCTCTACTGTTGGCGCCTCGTTTTCGCTCATCAACAGCTTCTTCAAATACGCTTTCCGTTCATCCTCAACGTCGTACCGGAGCTCCGTCAACGATTCGACATGATCCCACAGCTCGTCAATCTCCGAAGGGCTCAAGCTATCCAAATTCGGAATGGGACTTCCATTCGCCTCGCCTGCCGCAATCAACGGCTGAACATGCGCATTAAAAAATTGCCGGTCAGCCGCATCTCCGTTCGTTTGCCATACAGCGGTCACTTCTGCCGCAGTCGAGCCGAACTTCTCCCACGCCTTTACAATCATATTTTTCTGGATCAAAGTACGTTGTTCCGACGTCGGTACCGCGAATTTCAGCTCATGGAACCTGCCCGGCTGATGCACGTTTCCTCCCCATGTCGGTGAGTTAGAAGGGGACCAGCGGATCATGCTGAACTCCCACTTTTCGCCATCCAGCGGCACATAATCGTAGACGGCTTCCCACGGAATAAACAACACGGTTCCCCATCCTGTAGGAATTTCTTCGTTTGTCACGGAAACGAAATCCTTAAAAGGACGATTGTCACGATTTTCGGTCTGCCATTCGTAATACTCATGAGAGCTGCCATCCATATGGATAATCATCTGATGATAAGGAAGGTCTCCTTGACCGGTCTGCATAAAAAGCTCGATCGCGCTGCTCTTTAATGCACCGTCCTCGGTTCTCTCCGACTCGTTTGACTGGAAGAAAATATTTAGTCCTTCCTCGTTATAAACCATATAGAAGCCTGTATCGCGCGGGCCGCCGGGTGCAATTGGCGTTTGCACCCAGTACTGGACGAATCGGTTCTCTTTGTACAAAGGATTGTCGAAGTAATCGCTGTTGTACCAATCCATCGGCGTGGATAGATCCTCCGAAGAATAGGTGACCTCATAAACATTTTTGGTTTCCCCTGCAGCAACAATCCCTTGCGGCAGGCTCAGCAGCAGAACAAGCGCGAACATCAGCAAAACGCTTCTTTTCGTTTTTCTCCTCATGGATATCCCCCCTCCTTATTCCGCAAGCTCAAGCATGCGAAGGATATGGTAGATCATTTCAAGCCTGATCAAATCGGCGGACATCGAGCGCTCATCGCTGACTTCCAGCCAATTCAGCGCTTTATTGGCGGCTTCGACACGATCCGCCTGACCGGAGGCGATTGCATCCTGCGCAACCTGCTGCAGCTTCGTCGCATAGCGGATATCGTCGATGCCTTCGCGGAATCCTTCCCATGCGAGGGTGTCAATGATATCGGTTCGCGTCGGATAAACCAAGGCGAGCTGGCGGTACGTAGCATCCACATCATCGTTCCAGGTGTTAAGGAAGTTCTCGTAATAGATATAGTTATAAGTAGCGTCATAATTCGCTTTGTACAGCCACATGCCGTGGCGTTGACGCATCAAATCCGGGTTTTCCGGGCCAGTATGCGGATACGCGTAGCTGGTAATCAATTTATCTTCGCCCAAAGCATGCCAATTAGCGGCCTGTTCCCTCGTCATCTCTCCTGCCCAGTTTAAAAATTGTTCCTTCGTTTCCAACTCCAAGTGAGAGCCATGTCCTGAGGCGAATACCTTTCCGCCAAGCTCATCCTGGATATACCTCCAAAGCTCTTGCTGGAATTGCAGCATCGACCAGCCCGCCTCGTCCCAACCGTCGAAATAAATGTTCGTATGCCCGACATAGTTGCTAATGGTCGCAAAAGCTTCATCGAGGACCGGTTTAAAATCCTCTATCCCTTGGCGCCATAATGTGTAATATTGATCCATCTTGGCTTGATTCTCCGGCGTTGGATCCGCTTCATATTTCGCTTTCCAATTGAGATAGTTGCTGTAATGGGTAAAAATCGTATACTCGGGAAAGGTTTGTTTCGCGCCAAACAACGGATTCAGTTCAAGTCCGGCCCCCTCCATTAACTCCAGTTGGCGGAAGAAGTATTGACTGTCTGATGTGTTATAGATCGGCGCCGGAATATTAACAGCGTTATGCTCTGCCATATTCCGGTATTCGTTCGCCAGCTTCTCGTCAACAAGTGCCGCGTTTCCGCCCGTCTCCTTCATATACTCCCGCACGCGACTCTCGTGATACAACATGACATAGAAGTCCTTGTCCACATCGTAGTACGTCTTCGGGTCCGGCAGATCAAACGGCAGCACTCGGATCTTTAAAGTGATTTGTCCGGCAGGGACGCCGTCTGCGGTAATATCAATCGTTCCGGTGTAGAAGCCCTCCGGGGTTCCCGCATCCACTTTCGTTGTTATCCACATCTGCTTCGACTCGCCTTGCTTCAGCTCGATTGGCAGCAGCACCGGACTGTCCTCGACCGGTTCGGCCAAATGATCGAATTTTTTATTCGGCTTCGTAAAGACGTCTACATACTGCGAGCCTTCAGGATAATCAACGCGAATATAGTTTTTCTCCAGTTCATGGTCCACGCGCACCAGGTTTTCGTCATGCAGCAGCAGCTCAGGCACAAGGACATTTTTTGAGCCATCAAAGAAATAGCTCTGCCAAGCCGTTCCGCCTTGGTACCATGTTTTGATGACGTGCATATCAATGGCGCTGGCAGGAATTACGCTATCCGTTCCTTGCAAATCAGATATTGCAAACGTTACGGAGTCTACGTCGCTAAGCGGAGCGAGTACGAACGAAGCCGCTTCATATTCGTCTTGCGCCGAAATAACGTTCAGCTGATCCGTAATGGCTCCATCTGTCGGAAGCGTGTTTGGCAGACGCTTTTCCGGACTGAGCGCCGCGGCTTCGTACACGATAAACGGCGTGTCCGTCCATAATTCGGAAGCGCTGCCCGTCGTGGCATCCTTCGCCAGCTTAAGTGCATACTTCATTGCCTTCTTCGCCTTCAAGCCTTCTTTAAACGAAATGTCCGAGGATCCTACTACTGCAGTTGCTTCATCCCTCACGGTTTCAAGAAACGGCACCAGCTGCGGTCGGCTTGTCGCAGCAATGACGGCGTTAAGTTCGTTTAATTGTTCGCTCAACTCGTTCTCCGTCCATGTTTCGTCGGAAGCGTAGATCGCCGACGGCGCCATCCCGGGCGTTGTATTTAACAGCAAAAGCATGCAGACCGTGATGGCGGCAATGATTAGTCGTTTGCGCATTTCATAATCCCTCCTGTTTTCATCGAATTTCCGCTCGGCTGGTTGCCGGAACTGGCCGTCTTATGATAGAGGTGGACTTGTCCCTTTCCTTGCCGAAACCCCGCTATGTAAACGCATACATTTTGTAATTGATAGGGCTTCTTTTCTATCAGACGTTCACGCTGGCCTTCTGGATCACTCCTTCTTTTATTTCCTTCATTGCGACAATAAGCTTGAGCGGCCATCCCAATCGTTCGCCGCAGTGCAGGAAATACCCGTATTGTTTTGTGCCTGCATCCATATTATAAATCAAATTTTATGTATGTAAATAGTTTTTTAAATTTAATAAAATAACATCGGATTTTAGCTGATTTTTCGGGCGTTATTTTGAAATGTGTTCACAAATATAAACTATCTTGCGATCAATCAATTTGTGACAACGACCTGTTGACCTTCCGCAAGGCCCGCTACGATTTCAACCTCTGTCGGCGTTACGAGCCCCCGCTCCACATCCAATTCGCGACTTGTTTCCCCGTCGACAACCAGCACAAAATCTCTGCCTTGATAATTGCGCAGCGCACCGCGCGGGATGATCAAGGCATTCTCTTTGCGCACAAGTTCCAAAGCAAATTCGAGGTTATCTCCAAGCCGGATAGAGTCGGGAGGTTCATTTTCGAAATCGAATAGTAACGTTCTCTCAAGGATGGCGGCTCGCGACGAGTTAGAAGCATTGGCGGTTCCCATCGGCAATGAAGCTACAATCCCTTTAATCTTTAGAGAGCTATCTGGATCGGTCAGCACTACCGACATCCCCAGCTTCAAATGGGATAAGCGGGACGACAGGTCGCCGATATATCGAAGCTGCAGCTTATCCGTCCGGGCAATGCCTGCCACCGGCTGATAGGACGCGACTGGATCGCCCGCTCTGATACTGTCCGCAAACGTCACGATCCCATCCGTTAACGCCTTTAATTCCCGCTTGCTTTGACGGTCCAGCAGCAAGTCGAGCTTCATCTGCTCGATCCTCAGATTCGTTCGAAGCAGCCAAAGATTGTCCGTATTCACCTCGTCTAATCCTGCTTCTAGCTCTTGATTTAGTGCCCTTTGCCTATTTTCGACCGCCAACTGCTGCTGAACGAGCTGCATGTCGAAATTGCCGGAATCCAGTCGAACGAGTACATCGCCTTTATGGACAATATCTCCGGGCCGGACGAACCATTGCCCCAGCTCCCCATCAATTTCGAAGGAATAATAGTCCGTTGCGGAAGGAACGATGATCCCGGTCCCTCTCATTTCTAAAGCAAGCGTACCCCGTTTGACCTCGAACAAATCCAGCTCGACGCTGGCCGGCTCTATGAGCTCCGGAACTGCCGCTTTGCGTTCTAGAGCCCGTGTACAGCCCGAGAGGAGCGCAAGAAGGAATAACAAAATAAGGATGTAAAAAAACGCAATTTTATCGTACCTGTTCATGGAGTCAATCCTCCCCCAGCTTGAGCGCCTGATGAATGTTGATCCTCGACAGCCGCCAGCCCAAAATAAGCAGGCCCATAACGATCATGACCATCACAACGAAGTACAGCCGCGTCGTATCGCTTGAATCGAACATGACTTGAAACGGCGGCACCTGTGCGGATGGGTTAAAGGAAATCTGAAACAAGCTTACAAACCATGTGCTCGTTACGCTCCCTACCAACCCGCCGATCAGAACCGCAGCCCCTGAAATCAGAATCTGCTCCGTGATCAGCATGCCAATCATTTGCGCAAAGGACATGCCCATTGCCCGAAAAATCCCGAATTGCAGCACTCTACCCGTAAGCGACAGCAGCCAGTACAGCAGAAAGCCAAAAAAGCTGATGATGACCGAGATCAAAAAGCCTAACGTCATCACTCCGTTAAGCGCCAATTGAAACGGATCGTTGCCCATACGTTGCAGTTCTTCCCGCGTATCCGTCATGAACGCCAAGCTTAGCTTTTTCTCCGCTATCGCATCGTAAAAGGGCTGTCTGGCCGCATTCTCATCCAGCTTAATCCACACTTCATAAGGCTCGAGCGCCATCGCCTTCTGCATATACTCGAGATGACCTACGACCAAAGAAGGCCGGCCGGCATTCGATTGTTCTTCGGTCATGCTCATCGTATTTGGATTGAACGTCGGCCAATAATCAATAATGCCATACACCGTAAAAGTCTTGGGCTCTACGCCGCTCCAACCGACGTTAATCACATCGCCCGGTCGGATCCCCTTGTCCGCAATGGAACGAGAGATCAGAACCGCCTTCGGATCCAATGCGATTAAATTCAAATATTCATAAAAATGATTGCCCAGCAGGCCGTCTCGCATCCATGCGGTGCGGCCAAAATCCGCCGTATGAATCCCCATCACCTTAGTCAAGCCGCGCTCGTTGCCAACCAAGGTGTATGCATTGTTCTGAACGAATACCTTCGCTGCCGTCTTAACGCCAGGAAGCTCAGTGAACGCTTGATACGGCGGTTCGACATATTGAATGCGCTGCGTTCCGCCGGAAGAAGCCAGAGAGGATTCACTGAGCCAGTGCGATTTCAGTACGATGTCCGCTCCGTTTTTATACCTGATTTTTTGTTCTAAATTGTCATTCAATGTCCGTGCCGCACTAGCGCTAAATAATCCCGTTGCAATCGTTAGGATGAGAAACATCATGACCATTTGGTACTGCGTGCCGGATCTCCCGACCTGAATGAGCGTAGAATAAAGATAAGGCGGCCAGACCTCTCTTCCAATCCGGAATATAAACCTTATGATTAATGGATACAGCCTCAGCGCCAGCAAACCAAAACCAAGTATAAAAAGGGCGGGCACGAGAAATAGCAGCGGATCGACAGAAAAAGCCGAAACGTCCGCACCTAACTGCAGCATATCCTCCCGCTGCCTGTTAAACGCAAAAAGTCCATATATGGCTATGGCAACCGCTATAATGTCAAAAAAGTACCGATGCCAGAACAAACGGTTCGTACGTCGTCCCATCTGCTGCTTTTGGCCCACAATCGATAAACGAGTCGCCTGAAAAACCGGAAAAAGCATCATAAGGATGGAGCTGATAACAGCGTATAGACCATACAAATACGAATCATCGGTCACCTTTACAGGAAGCGCCGTACGATCGACAAACGCCAGAAAGCCGCTTGAGGCGCCAAGCGCTTTGGCCAGCAGCATGCCGATCGGGGGGCCTGCCGCATAAGCAATGACGCCGAGAAGCATCCCTTCGATTAAATAACCGGTTAAAACCTGGAGTCGGCTTGCGCCTCGACTGCGCAGCACGGAAATTTCCGTTTTCTGCCGCTCGGTCATGAGATTCGAAACCATGTATAAATAAAAAGCCAATAGAATGATTAATGGCACATACAGGGACCAAACCAGCAGCCTCAAATCCGCTTCTCTTTGAAAGTAAGTTTCTACCGTTTGTACGGCAGGCGAATCAAGAGAATAGGTACTAAACCGATTCATGAGATGCGTATCGATTCGTTCGGTCGTTTGCATATATTGATGTACCGAATTCAAATCCATACCCGAATAATCAAGCACGAACAGCCAGCTTGCGCTAGCGGCGGGAAGCGCCTTGCTCGATGAGAACTGAGCTTTAAACAGTTCATAATCAATAAAAAACGTCTTTCTGTATTCGTCGAGATGATTGTGCCAATAGGGTTCGGAATGATCGAGCTTATCCATAACACCTACGGGCTTCACCTTAATTTTCGTCTTTGCATCCCCGTTCTCAATCTCGAAAACATGACCGAGCACCATGTTCAATGCTTTAAGGGATTGCTGAACGACCAACGCTTCATAGATGCCGTCCACGGGCTCGCTTGCCGGAAGCCGCCCATCAATCAAGGTAATATGATCATAAAGATCTGATCTTGCCGCAATTTCGGCTAAACGCTCCGTCTCTGATTCGACTTTGGTTTTATCCGTCGGGATAAAGGAATACAACTCTGTTGCGGCTTCCATCACTAGATGTTTCACTGGAAGTCCAAAGCGTTCAGCCGCATCCTCTTGCATAAACGCATTTGTATCTTTTAGCACCTGCGGCCTTTGCTCGGGCTCATAATCGCCGGAATCCCAATATGAAGTCGACCCCATAAAAACCTTGGCATATACCGTCCCCGGATACCTGCCGGACGAAGCCTGAAGGTTCTCCAGATCCTTCAGGAGAACCCGCTGCAGGATCGCTTCCGTATAAATCGGAATGCTGCTAATGAGTGCGACAGAGAGGATAAGTCCACTCAGCAAGCTGAGCTCCAACCATTTGTTTTTGACCATCTTGCGCATAATCATCATGAGAAGAGCCATCATTCGATCCTCCTTCCCGCGAAATTCCCCCTATGCTATTGGAGGATAACCATTTGACCCTCTTCCAGACCCTCGATGATCTCAACGCCGGACAAGGTGTTGATACCTAGCTCGACATCGATCTCCTTCACGCTATCGCCATCCAATATTTTGACGTAATTGCGGCCGATCAGCGTAAGTACGGCGCTTCTTGGAATCAGGATCACATTTTCTTTTTCCAGGAGAATAATGACGATGTCCGCAGTTGTATGGAGCTCTGGTTTAATCCCCGTATCTGCCAGCTCAAAGTAAATCGTTCTGGCGTATTTCTCTGCCAGCTGTTCATCATCCGTCTCGGGAGCCGAAGATGGACTTTGGGTAACAATCCCGCGGAGCGTCTGTCCGCCGTATGCAATTTCAGCCTCCATTCCGACCTCCACCTCTTCAAGCTCGGCGGACGGCGCTCCCGAATAAGCAAGACGTATTTGAGCCGGGTCGGCGATAACAACGTAAACCTTTCCCAATTCGATCGTATCGCCAATCTCCACCTCCTCCATAAAGGTAACGATTCCATCGATTTGCGCCACCATGGCCTTGCCTTCTTGCTGTTTACGCGCTTCGTCCAATTTTTTCCGCGCGATGTCGAGCTCCAGCAGCCGAATCTTCATCATCTGCGGATCGCGCGTTTCCTTTGATTGCTCCAGTGCCAGCTTCGCTAATTCGAAGTCCCTCTCTCTCTCCAATAAAACGATTTCAAGCCCTTCGGTGTTAAGTTCCATGAGCGGGTCGCCCCGCCTGACCTCATCGCCAACCTTTGCGGAAATCATCGCAATCTTCCCCGCGGCCCCTTCGAACGCCTGGTAGACGGTGTTGGTCGATTCAAAAGTTCCCGTTCCCTTTACTTGCTTGACAGCGCTTCCGCGCTTAACCTCAAGCAAATTGTAGCTCTCTTGCTTCGGTACAAGGAGAGGCGGCTTAAGCACCTCCTCCTCCTTCGGAAGCAAGGTGCAGCCGGATAGAAACAGCAGCAAGCATGCGATACACAGCAACATTGCCTTATTTACGTTTCGACGGTCTGACCATTCATTCACTCCCCAGCGCTCCTTTCCGGGCTTGCCGTTCTGCGGCCAATGCTATACCAAAAGTTTCCTGTTATTTATGTATAACATATTTATAAAAATAATTCACCTATGAAAAATAGGAAGCGAAAAGTCGCTTCCTTATTCGTGACTTAACAAATATAATTCAAGCGATTTTGCAATGGCTGCCCCAAACTTCTTGCAATTGACAGGTGAAACCATCGATTCTTCTAACCCGAAATAAGGGATTTCAAAGCTAAAAGCGAGCTTGGCTCCTTGTCTGGCAAAAAAATCGCTGCCGCTCGTACCATGCGGTTGATTCCAGTCCTCGCCCATTTCAATATCATGAACCGAATTGTACGTGATTTGACCGTCATAATCCTGTCTGCTGGTCGTCGACTCCAGCAAAGCGCCAAAACGTTCGATTTCTTGTTTGACAGGCGGCCCTTTCTTGACGATAAAGGGAACATCGTTTCTTCCCCCCCATTTGTAGGGACAGTGAAAATCAATTCCTGCCTTAATGGCCCCTAAAGCAGTTATCTCTCGGATAATCGCATCGCTCGCCCGATAGATGGGGGATTCGATATAATCCCGATTGTGATCATGGGGCGCCCTGGCTTTACCCTGGTCTCCGTTTTCCACGCCGTCAATATCCACCATTGGAATTACGTGTATGCAATAATCGTTAAAAATAAGGGAGGAAGACGGTTCGAGCAATGCCTCCAACAGACCTTCCAGCACATACGACGATGTCGATTCGCAAGCATGATGCCTGGCAGTTAAATAAAGATGTTCGGAAGCTTGCGGATTTCCCAACAGGAGCTTGGGTATCGGCCTCAGCTGTTCGGATAAGGTTAAAACCTCTCGTTTGACAAGCGGATGGTTATCGATTGTTGCATAAAAAGACTCGAAATGATGCATTTGATAGGGAATGCTGAAGCAAAAATAGCAAGTCTCATCCGCTGCAAACGTATATCGATATCGATTGGGTGAAATAACTGCCTCACTTCCTAACCAACGCCACGAAATTCCGTCTCGGCTGACGGCCGGTCCCCATGGCCCAATGACTTCGCCATTTTGAAAAACAAATTCGATCGTCTCCGCAAGGCTGGAGTCAGCGCGAAAGCTCCAATAAAACCACCATTGCGCCGTATCTCGCAGCTCCTGTTCAAGATGGATTTCTTTTCCCATATGATCCAATAGACGAATATTTCCACCGGCATAACGGCTGCTAATACGGATGTTCGCCATCTATCATCCTCCATATCCTATTCCAACGTATAACGCAGATCCTATTATTTGATAATATCCAATTCCTTCAGGCTCTTCTCAGACGCATCCAACATCAATTGATAGTTGAATGTTGCGAATCCCGGGAAGAAATACGCCTAGCCGCAACAGTTGTTGTTGGGTCTGTCAATGTCTATCACTCCCACTTTATCACAATGGTTTGATTTGAATATAACAAATTTAAGTTTTCCGATGCCCATCAGTCGTGCTTCGATAAACGTTGCTAAATGAAAAAACAGACGCTCTTATTCGAACGCCTGCTCTAGTTAAACTACTTCTTATCCAAATATGGTTTCCTTCCGTTACTCTAATAACGCCATAATTGCCTCGATCACTTGAGCTACTTCATCATCTTCCAGACATTGCGGATTAATGACAAGCTCATCCTCTTGTATATTAGTATAGATAATCGGTACCATCATCATCAATCGATTTTGAAGCTCTTGCGCAGTGGATGCGGTGGGTTTAAGAAATACTCTAGGTATATGTGCTGGCTGCACGCCAGGCTCCTTCGAAAACCCTCGTCGCACGTGTGTACCCAGTATTGGAGATAGTGACTCAACGATATTGGATACCATGGCTTCCCAGCGTCTCATTTCTTGAACATAATCTTTCCTTATGAATAACTCCACTGCCTTAACAAGGCCCGCAATGGTTTCTTTATCTGTTTTCATAGAACGACCAATACTAAAGTTGGGACTGCTGTTCGCTATGCAAGCTTCTATTAGATCTCTTCTACCTAGAATAAGACCCGAAGATTGCGGACCGCGAATTTCTTTACCACCGCTAATAATGACAAGGTCTGCTCCCTGCTCTAGATACTTCGACACATTGTTAACCGGAGGCAGTTCTGCAGCTGCGTCTACTACAATGGGGATTTGATTTCTCCTCATAACACGAATAATATCAGCGAGAGACAAGGAGCCTTTTACCTGTTCTGCAGCTGCTATGTAAAAAAATAGAGCAGTATTATCAGAGACGGCTTCTTCAATCTGTCGGATAGAAACTTTAGATATTTCACCGATCTCTCTTATCTTTGCACCGGATACCCTTAGTGCCTGATCATAAAGAATCCTGTGGCTTTTGAGCATCAAAGCTTCATCAGGAATGCCTGTTGTATCAGGCAGCTGGATAATCTTCTTAGCATTTCCCCTAGTCATACAAGCTGCGGCCGATATGGCGATTCCCGCGGAGGCGCCTGAAGTAATGCATGCAGCTTCAACTCCAAACAATTCGGCTATTCTCTCCCCTGATTTGGCATGAAACTTATGAATGTCCACAAAAGCACCTGCAGCCTCGTTCATTGCCGCAAGCACCTCTGCAGCCATTTTAGAGCCGCCTATCTTCGTTATCGTGCCGCAAGCATTAATGATCTTAGTTATTCCCATCCGATCATAGATATCCGCCATCTCATAATCACCTACGCATCAGCTTGTTAAAAAGGTTTAGTCTGAACATACAAGATCGCTGATGTTAATTCACCTGTCCATGTGATGTTCAGCGTGTCAGAGTTTTGGGTCCATTCGGTGCTATTAATTGATTTCCAATTTGTATTCAACCAACCAGACAAATGGTACATCCCTCGGTTATTTGATTTTAATATAGATGCGACATCTTGAGAAGGGCTGCTAAACAATTGAGTTCTTCCGACAATTTCACAACTTTCTTCTCGCGGTCCCGTTCGGCGACATTTTCATTGAAAATGAACATCTGGATTGCTAAGATGGTTGGAGACATAGATGAAGAGGTGGAACGTCTTGGAAATCGGGAGCATCACTACACTTATCCTATCCCTCGTAACCGTTATCAACATTATTTTCGCCTGTATCGTGGTCTTTATCGAACGTAGGGATATCGGCTCAACGTGGGCTTGGTTGATGATCTTATTTTTTATACCGGTTCTCGGATTCTTGGTTTACGTTTTCTTGGGCCGACAATTAAAACAAAATAACTTCTTTCAACTTACGGCAGAGGAGCTTGCGTTCTTCCATGATACGGCGGACAAACAATTTCAAGACATACATAAGCACGGCGAGCTTCTACAAAAGTATTCGAAACTAGTAAAAATGAATTTGAAATCGTCCAACGCGCTGGTGACGACCGATAACGAAGTGAAGATTTACCATGACGGACAGGCTAAATTCGAAGCGTTATTCGCAGATATTCGCAAAGCGACCGACGAAATCAATATAGAATATTACATTATCAAACCGGACAACCTTGGCAAAAAGCTGCGCGATCTATTAACCGAGAAGGCGAAGGAAGGCGTTAAAGTTCGCGTGCTCTACGATGAGGTCGGTTCGAGACGCATGTCGCGCTCGTTCTTCCGCGATTTGATCGTTCACGGTGGGGAAGTCGCTGCATTTTTCCCGTCCTGGAGCCGTCTGATCAATCTTCGGATCAACAATCGCAATCACCGCAAACTGTGCATTATTGACGGTGAAGTGGGATATGTAGGTGGTTTTAATGTCGGTGATGAATACTTGGGATTATCCGAACGGATGGGGTATTGGCGGGATACGCATTTTCGGATTAAAGGCGGGGCGGTTGCCTTGATTCAAGGCCGTTTCATCATGGACTGGAGCAAAGCAACCAATTATGAGCGCCAAAATATCGAAAAACATTTCTCCTTCCGTCCCGATCATCATCCCGGCAACAGCGCCATCCAGATTATATCGAGCGGGCCGAATTCCCAAACGGAACATCTGAAGATCATGTATTTGAAGCTAATTACGAAAGCGAAGCGCAGCATTTTCATTCAATCGCCGTATTTTATTCCGGACGCAAGCTTCATGGACGCCTGCAAAATGGCGTTGTTGTCCGGTGTGGATGTACGCATCATGATTCCGAACAAACCGGATCATCCTTTTGTGTATTCGGCGACGCTGGTGCACGTTGGAGAACTGCTGCCGTACGGGGTAAAGATTTTGCAATACGAAAAAGGCTTCATGCACGCCAAAACGATCGTCGTGGATGAAGAGGTCGCTTCTGTCGGCACGATGAACATTGATCCGCGCAGCTTCCGTTTGAACTTTGAAGTGAACGCGCTTGTCTATGACGCCAACGTCGCCAAGGAATTGCATGAGTTGTTTCTACAAGATAGTGAATCTTGCACGGAATTGACGAAGGAGCGCTACGGCGAGCGCTCGAACGTGGCGAAATTCAAACAGGCAGTTGCGAGGCTGCTCTCGCCGATTTTATAAGGGTTTCTAGCACCATGCGGCCTTAACAATTAATGGGAATCGATAATTTTTCCTCGTCGCATGTCACGATGCGAATCTCCTCATTCGTGATCGTAACCCCAAGTTCCGAAAGCCTCTCCCGATAAGAACCGACCGTACAACGACCTGATCGGCCAAAGATCATGGCAGCCAACAGATGGCTACCTGGCCCCAGCTGCGCCTGCAGCACTGGAAGCACGGTACGGGGATGCAGCACGTTCGAGTTCGCGTTAAGATAAGCGAGCTGCGCCGAGGCATAACCCATCAATCCTTGCGCGCCGCTCGTCCCATATCGATTGCTCGCATAGATCCCGGTTTCATGCTCGCTTCGATTCAGCTCCTTGTGGAAACCAAGCGCGAAGCCACCTTCCGCAGCATGCAGCTCCCTGCCGGTATGGATGCGATGAATGCGCATATGCCAAGGCGATCCCGAGACCAGCCATGTTTCAACCTCAACATCATGCCAAGGCCGCCATTTCGCGTACAATACATGGCCGCGAATCCATGTTTCCTCGTTCTTTCGGCGGACCCGGTAGAGGTTATCTCCTTCGCTTAAGGCCAACATGGAATCCGGCGCTGACTGGGTAATCCCCCATTCCGCTCGGGGAACGCAAAATCCGAACGAGGTCGAATACGCGAACTTCTCGTATTTGGCGGAGGTATGCGTATGTTCATTGGAAAAAAGATGTCCGCTGTTAAAAGCCGCGACATGTCCCGTCTCTTGGTCGCGGCATACGACGAAATGCGGCTCGGGCTGAATCGTAATGGATGGAGCTTCCGAAGGAAACGCCATTTCTTCCGCCGTCCAAAATACAGAGTCATCCGGAAGCGCTAGCACCAGCAACGATTTGAGCGCCCAATACGGCGATCCCGGCGCATTGTAGTTTTCGGCCATGATTAGATTCGGATAGGCGTAACCCACGGTCAGTATACCAGCCGAGTCGAATATCGGCTGCTTGAACCACCAGCGAAGATTCCGAAGCAGCAGTCCCTTCACAACGCCTGGAGTCAGCACTTTCGATTCAAGTCCGGCATAGGCGAACGCGCTCCAGAACGCGGATTGCGCAAATCGGTAAGCCAAGCTCCGTCCGTACGGCAAGGCGGCGCCGTCCGAAGAGAACCAATGCAGAAATTGATGCGCGAACTTTAAACCTCTCTCTTTATACCTTGCGCATCGATCCGGATCTTCTTTCTCCATAAGCTTGCTGTAGATCAACCCATAGTAATGAAAGGCAAACGGCACATAGTAATCGCTATGACCATTGACCCCATCGCTGTACCAGCCGTTATCCAAATAAAACTCGTCGATGCGCCTCAGGTTTCGTTCGACCTGCTCCGAATCGTAAGGCCGGCCAATCCCCCGAAACCCTAGATTGACCATGACTTGAAAGAACAGCCAATTGCAGTCATGGCACGGGTGTAAGTTAATTTGATTCAGCCATTGATACAGATTGCCTCGCTCCCGCTCGCCCAGCGGCTCCCAGAAGTGCTGAGGCGCAAGACATAAGGCCAGCCCCATAGCGGCCATCTCGACCAGACGTTGATCGTAATCGGATACCTCTCCCCAATATTCAGGATGATCGGGATCGGTTCCGTTGATAATGCCCTTAAGATTCATCTCCGCAATTTCCGTTTTCTCGCCGCCGCCAACCAAATGAGGAACAAGCCCCCACCATATTCTGGAGAAGCTCTCCAGATCGGCAACCTCTTCGGTATGTCCGGCGCCGGCGCCTCTAATTTGAAGTCGTGCCCCGCCCTCGCTATACAGTCCCTTCAGAGGTTGCGATAATTGTATAAAAGCTTCACGCAAATCAGCCTTGGTGGTTAATGGATTGTGACTTACCGGATTGTTCATGAACATGATTCCCCCTCTCTTATTCCCAATAAAAGGGTCCATAATCTTTTAACCGCGCCAAACCCTCGACAAAATAATAATCGCCGTAGATGAGCGGAACGTCGATATTGGAGCCTTGAGGATAATGGCTTGTACCGTGGAGCAACAGACCTTCTTCGTCAGGAATGTCCCACGCGCCATAATTCTCGAATAGCGACTGCAGGATCGCTTCGGCGCGCATCCGATAGAACGCCGAATCCTCCCCGCCCGTTTTCTCTGCCAGGAGCAGCAAGCCGCTGGCCGCGCAGGCTCCCGCCGAGGTGTCGCGCAGCTCCCTTAACGGCTTCGGAGCACGGAAATCCCATGCGGGAACGGAATCCTCTCCCAATCTGCTCAGGAAGAAATTCGCCGTTAGATTTGCGGCGGTCAAGTACTCCTTTTTGCCCGTATGATGGTAAGCCAGCGTCAGCCCATAGATCGCCCATGCCGAGCCGCGGGACCATGCGGATTCGGTAGCGAAGCCTTGCCCGCCTACCCCTTCTATTTTTTCTCCCGTCTCCGGATCGAAGCGAACGATATGATAGACGGAGCCGTCCGACCGAATAAAGTGCTCCAGCACGGTATCGAGATGAGCCGTGGCGATGTGCGCATATCTGGGGTCGCCGCTCGTTCGCGTTGCCCAGTACAACAGAGGCATGTTCATGCAGCAATCGATGATAGCCTCGCCTTCATTGCGTTCGCCTTCCTTCCAGGGATTCCAGGCTCGAATATATCGTCCCTTAAGGTTAAAGCGCCCCGCGAGATAATTGGCCGCCTTCATGGCTCTCACCTCGGAGACGTTGCTGCCGGTTAACGTATAGTTTGCCACGCTCGTCAGCGTCCACATAAAACCGAGATCGTGATCCAACCGTTCATAGCCGTCAAGAACGGCGTCCATTCTGCTCTCGCACTTCTCGGCAAGCTCTCTCAATTCCCCTCTTTCGCTTTGGTTATAGAGCAGCCATAACATACCGGGCCAAAATCCTGCCGTCCACCAGCCCGGATCCGCCAGCTCATAAACACCGTTTTTGCTTGCATGAGGAAATCCGTCGCCGATCCGCTTCGTGTTTCTGATCGTTTTGCGCAACGCTTGATCCCAGGCCTTATCGATCCAATTCTCTCCCGTTTCCATTGCCGCTCATCCTTTCTTCTATCCGTTAACAACGGAACGGCCCCCCCCATAAGGAGAAGACCGTCCGCCATCCTTATTTTGCAGCTTGCTGCTGCTTGTAGATCTCGTAGACGTCGCTCCAGGTCAGAACGTTGTCCTTCTCCTTGCTCCACCACTCCTGGTACCAGGCCTCGATTTCCGGCCCTCCGCCTTGCTCCCATTGCTTCTGAACGTCGATCTCGGCTTGTTCGAGCGTATAATTGCTTCCGCCAATGATGGCTCTAGTGTAGATATCGTCGATAGCCGTCGTCACGTTCGTATACTTCAGCTGGAGATCCTTGGGCAGCTGCGGCATATGCTCGGAATGCGTCAAACCTTCGCCCACCGGCAACTCCGACATGTAGACTTCCACCGTGTCCCGGAACAGGCGAAGCGCTTCCTTCTGGGTCGGAATTTCCTCGTTGAATTGCGTTTCGTTGTAGCCGTATTTGCCTTCTTCCAGGCGGCTGTACAGCATGGCGAAATCGGCGGCCCAGCTGACTTCGTTCGTAAATTTGTCCGCGTCGATCGTGACCGGCTTGCCGTCGGTGTCCAAATTGTAGTGTACGCCCTCGAAGCCGTTTCTGAACGTGCGGCCCGTTTCGGGCTTGACCAGGAAATCGATGTATTTGATGATGGCTTCGGGATCTTTGGCCCGCGCATTGACAACGGCCGTCATTTGGACGGGATTATTCCATGCGGTCGTGAATTGGCCAACCGACGTCTTCGGCAGCGGAATGACCTTTAACTTGGCTTCCGGCACGTTCTGCATCAGCGTGTCCAATTCCCTTGCGGAGAAGCCCAAGTAATCGGAAGTCATGGTGGAATAGATGCCGATCTTGCCGTTCAAGAAATCCTGCTTCGACTTGGAGCCGTCTTTATCGGTCAAGAAATCCTTGTCGACGACGCCTGCTTCGAACATGCTCCGTTTCAGCGCGGTGGATTCCTTCATGTTGTTCGGGCCGACGACAAGATCCCCGTTATCTCCGGGATTGACCCAGTTGGCGTTATACATATAACGGAACAAACCAGGCGTATCGCCGAATTTCAAGCCGCCCAAGCCATACGTATCTTTGACGCCGTTGCCGTCGGGGTCCTGCTCGGTAAACGCCTTGGCGACCGCCAGCATTTCCTCCTCCGTCGTCGGCGCTTCAAGCCCCAGCTTATCCAGCCAGTCCTCGCGGATAAACAAGGAGACCAGCGGATAAACCTCGTTCATCCGGCCTACTTCGTAGAGCTTGCCGTCCGACTTGATGCCGGCTTTCTTTAACTGCGGGTATTTTTCGATCAATGCCTTATACTCGACGCTGTTTTGCTCGATCAGGTCATCCAGCGGCATCAATTGCTTTTGATCGAACAATTGGTTCCGAATGCCTGTGCCGAATTCGAAGATGACGTCCGGCGCGCTTCCCGAGGCAAGCAGCACATTCAATTTCGACTGCGATTCCCAGCGCGGAACGGCTACGAATTTCACGTCGGCAGGTCCGTTTTCGTTAATCCATTTGGTCCACATATTATCTTCGATCGTTCCCATGCCGTTAGGCACCGATCCCCGGTCATAGATGGTGGAGGTAATGCTTCCCCGTTTTTCCTCCCCCTCGCCGTTTCCTGCAGTGCCGCTTCCTGTTCCTTGATTTCCGCCGTTGTCGGAGCAGCCCGCCAGCAAGCTGGCGCCCAAACCGACGGCCACCACCGATTTCGACCATTTGCCTAATACATTTGCCATTCTTGAAGCCCCTCTTTCTTTCAAATGTATGGAGTAAGCTCAGCCCTTGATGGAGCCGAGCATGACGCCCTTGACGAAATACTTTTGCAGCAAAGGATACACGGCCAAAATCGGGATAATCATGACGATAACCGCCGCCGATCGAATGCCTTCCGCCGTGATGTTTGCGATCATAGTGGGATCATTGAAGTCCTGAATCATGGATGTCGATTTGATCATATTTTGCACAAGTACGGTCATATTGAATTTGGCCGTATCATTGATATAAATCAAGACGTTCATGAATGCGTTCCAATAGCCGACTCCGTAGAACAACGCCAACGTCGCCAGCATGGGCTTCGACAGGGGCAGGACGATTCTAAACAATACCCCTAACTCGCCGCAACCGTCGATTTTGGCCGCTTCGTCCACCTCTCTCGGCAGTTGCTCGAATGACGAACGCATTAATAACATGTTATAAGTACTTACCAAAGCAGGCAGCCATAATGCCGCATAGCTGTTTACGAGACCCAAATTTTGTACAACGAGGTAGGTGGGAATAAGTCCTCCGTTAAAGATCATCGTAAATACCATGGCCATCGTAAAAAAGCGCCGACCGTAAAACTGTCTTCTGGAAAGCGGGTAAGCTGCCATAATCGTGGTCAGCATGCTAAGAGCCGTTCCGATCAAAGTAATTTGAACGCTGTTCCAGAAGGCGCGAATAATGGGAGTGCCTTTAAACAAGCTGTCGTAGGAGAAAAAGCTGAAATCTACCGGCCATATCGTCACCTTGCCGGCCGCAACGGCAGTTGCTCCGCTTAGCGACAACGAAGCGACGTTAAGCAGCGGAAATATGCAGCTTAGAGCAATCAACGCCAAGATTAAATAATTCGTTAAATAAAATAGTTTTTCGCCTTTGCTGTCTCGCAAGTTGCATCCTCCTTACCACAAACCCTCATTGAATTTGCGCGCGATATAATTCGCGCTGAACACCAGTATGAACGCAACTACCGATTCGAACATCCCCATGGCCGTCGTCAAGCTAAACTGCGCTCCTTGCAGACCGATCCGGTAAATGTACGTGCTGATCACGTCCGCGATTTGATTGACGTTGGAGTTTTGCAGCATAAACACCTGATCGAAGCCGACCTCCATAACCCGTCCCATCGACAGCACCAGCAACAAAATAATCGTGGAACGAATGCCTGGAATCGTAATATGCCAGATCTGCCGCAATTTGCTTGCCCCGTCCATGGCGGCCGCTTCGTACAGGCTGGGATTGATCGTTGTCAAAGCCGCCAAGAAGATGATGGCGTTAAAGCCCATGTCCTTCCAAATGCCGG
This sequence comes from Paenibacillus sp. MY03, assembly GCF_002165585.1. Classification (NCBI taxonomy): domain Bacteria; kingdom Bacillati; phylum Bacillota; class Bacilli; order Caryophanales; family Paenibacillaceae; genus Paenibacillus; species Paenibacillus sp. MY03. The sequence goes on from NZ_MXQD01000013.1 coordinate 203,380, forward strand.
AGCCGACGAAGATGGCGACCCATGACGCCTTTTCGTACATGAACGGATAGGCTTCGCCCGTTATCGCCTCTATCACTCGGTTGACAATGCCGTTTTCCATGGCGAATATGGTGGAAACAAGCATCCCGATAATGACCCAAGATAAAAAATGGGGCATGTAGACGATCGTTTGAATCGTTTTCTTATACCCGATATTCCGCACTTCGTTCAGCATGATCGCCAAAATGATGGGAACGGGGAACCCTACCACGATACTGAGCAGACTTAAAAGCAAGGTGTTGCGTATGATCTCCAGCGTCCTGGCGTCCTGGAACAAGAGCTCGAAATAATGAAAGCCTACCCACGGACTGTGCCAGATGCCGTCAAAAAAATTATAATCCTTGAAGGCGATCACTAGCCCTCCAATGGGAGCATACCGAAAGATGAGATAAAACAAAATCACGGGAATAAACATGACCAATAACGGAATATTGGTTCTGAATCTTCGCCATCCGGGACTATTCGTTCCTTTGTTTCCCGTCTGACCTTCCGGTTCCGTAACCGCGGCCGAATTAAACATCGCCATCTGCGAACTCCTTCCTTCATCTAGCTGCTGCATTTTTGTTCGTAAATTCATTGTAGAGCTATCCGCTTGCGGGAACATTTGAATATCTCCGAGGTTTTTTTGAATATCTACACAAAAACAACCGGCATGGCTGCCGGTCGTCGTTCATTATTCTCCCGTATGATCGAATTGCTTGCGAAACTCCCGCGGGGATTGTCCCGTCGCTTGTTTAAACACGACAGTGAAATAACTGGAATTATCGAATCCCGCTTCCTCCGCGATTTCCGTCATTCGCATCTTCGTGCTTTGCAACAATGCTTTGGCTTTCTCGACTCGCAATTGGCTGACGTAATGCGTAAAACTGACGCCCGTCTCTTTCTTGAACAAATTGCTCAGGTAATTGGGCGAAACGTGCACGTGGGCCGCGGCCGATTGCAAGGAACAGGCTTCCCGGTAATGCTCCTGAATATATTGCTCGGCGCGGTAAACCACGTTGTTCTGGCGCTCGTCCAACCACCGCTGGAACATGCCCAGAAATTCGGCGCACTTCTCTCTAGCCCAGTCCAGCAGCGCCGGCACCGATTCGAAATCAAGAATATGTCTGGGATTCAACTCGTCGTTGGCGACTGCCGCTTTCAGCTGTTTGAAGTCCGAGAGCAGAATGGCCGAGAATACGGTCACCAGCGTGTAGACATTCGTTTTGCAGCGCTGCAATTCCAGTCTCGACGTTTGGTCGATATAATTCGTCAATAGACGCTCCGCGGCCGTCAAATCGTTGACGACGAGCAGCGCCAGCAGCTCTTCCTTCAGCCTGCGTTCGCCGCCGGCCGTCTCCACCTCCGGGGATGGACCCAATTGTTGCTCCTGCAACCGTTCGAATCGGACATGCAGTTCATCGAAGCGATGTACGACGCCCATAGGGATCCATTCGCCTTGCAATCCGATATAGGAGCGCAAAGCCGTTTCTACCTCGATCCGATACCGATCTTCTTGGGAACCCGCTTCCAGAAGAAACGCGAAGACGTCTTTGTTCAACGGAAGGACGAGGGCATGCGGCTGGTGGACTTGCAATAATTCCTGCACGATATTCGTTACCGCGTAATGCAGGAGGTTGACGTCGTTCGCCTGGTAACCCTTTCCCGCCGGATAATACGACCGGATGTGAAGGATGCCGAACGAGAATCCGGCCCAGCGTGTTTCCCAATCGTCCTTTGTTTCCCGTTCCGAAGGCAATCCCGAGATGGCGGCGCGGAACAATTCCGCTTGGCGCTCTTGCTCCCTCACGCGTTTGGCCAATTCCTTCAACCTGAACTCCTCGTGCGTCTTGCGAAGCACCCGGGAAGCCTCGTCCAGCGCGAAGGGCTTCAGCATAAATTCCACCGCGCCGTAGCGCAGCGCCCGTCTGGCATATTCGAAATCGCGGTAGCCGGTCAAGATGATGACCATGATCTCCGGATAAACACGGGACAACCATGCAGTCAGATCGAGACCGTCCATCACCGGCATGTTGATATCCGTAATGACCAGATCCGGTAGAAGCCGATGCACGGCTTCCATCGCTTCTTCGCCGTCTGAGGCCTCTCCCACGACGTCCCATCCCAGGGCGTTGCCGCCGATAAACGCCACAAGTCCTTCGCGAAACCAAACCTCGTCGTCCACCACAAGCAATTTGCCTATCATTGCTCCTTCTCCACCTCCGTTACGGAGAAAGGCAGCTTAAGCCGAACCATCGTGCCCTCCCCTAGTTGCGAATGAAGCTCGACGCCGTAAGGAGCGCCGTACAACAATTCAATTCTCCGAATGACGCTTCGCGTGCCGATAAATCTTCGTTTATCGTTGCCGTTCGCCGGTTCGGATTCGCTCGTAATTTGAGCGATCATCTCCCGGGACATCCCGCTTCCGTTGTCGCTAATCTCGAGAATGAGGAACTTGACGCCATCCTCTTGCCCGGATGGGAGCGCGTAGCCGTGTATACGTACGCGACGGTCCGACTTTTTGTTGCGGAAGGCATGGATCATCGAGTTCTCCACAATAGGCTGCATGACCAATCTAAATACGCGGCAGTCCAGCAGCTCGTCCGCGATCTCGATCTCCGTGCTCAACGCCTCCCGATACCTGGCCTTCTGAATGTCCAGGTAATTGCGTATTTGATGCAGCTCGTCCCTCAACGTCGTTTGTTGCTTGACGGGCTCCAACGTATATTGCAGCATCTCGGACATGCTGTTTACCAATCCGGCCGATTTCTCGTCGCCGAGCATATAGAATTTCCAAAAAAACATGCCTAACGTATTGTACAAAAAATGCGGATTCAGCTGCGCCTGTATGGCCTTTAATTCCGCTTCCTTCTCATTGAGCTTTCGCTCGTAAACCTCGAAGATCAGCTTCTCGATTTGACCGGTCATCGCATTAAAGCTATCGCCCAGGAAACCAAGCTCGTCCTTCGTCCGAATTTGCACGCGGGCATCGAATTTGCCTTCCCTCACATGCCTCATCCCGCGCACCAGGCTGCCGAGCGGACGAAGCAGCAAGCGGCTAACGATGGCAATAATAACGCCCAGCAAGATCAGACTGGCGAACGCCGATGCTACGGCTACTTGCATGATGACTTTGCTTTTGCTTTGAATCTGGGCAAGCGACACCTTACTGACAAGCGTAAATCCAACCTTCTCCGAGCGCTGCTTCGTGTACATATAGGAGATGCCCTGCTCCTCGCGCACTAGATTGCTGTTATTCGGGATGAAAGAAAAATCCAAAGGAGGAAGATCCGCCGAACCGTTTAATGCATACAACAAACGGCCGGATTGATCGAACAAATAGGCGTCTGCTTTCTCATGTACGCGCAGATCCTTCAGATGGGACTCGAACAGCGAGTTATGAAATAAGATCAACATCATTCCGTACGTATCCAGTTCGATCGAGCGCATGAGCCGGCCTGCCATCACCATGTTAGTACTGTTTGTTTGCCCATAATCGTCCGCAGCCGGCCAGTCCCAGACATATTCTCCTCCGGTCCCTTCCAGCTTCTTAAGCATTGTATCCAAATAGCCGGGCTTAAAGTTGTTGAACGAACCCGAGTATGTCCCGAGATTGATCCTATTTTCGTTCAGATCGTAAATGCGAATTCCCATCATTTCCGGGGCGTCCAATCGAACCTGAATTAACTGCTTGTCGAGCAGCTGCTCCAATTTCATTTGTTCATAATCGCTGTTTTGTTGATTCTGGCTTACGATCGCCTGGTGGACACCGGGATTTAAGGTAATGTAATCGGTAATTTTGTACATATCGTTCACTCTGGAATCCAGTCGGGCCAGCACTTGCTCCGTGGTCAAAAAATATTGACGGCTCACTTCATCGTTGAAGAGCGACAAATGGATCCGGTATGTTATAAAACCGGTGATGCAAGCAATGACAAGGTTGGCCAATGACAATGCTATAATCAGCTTGGTACTGAACTTGAATATTTTATGAAACGGGCGCCGTCTTTCGTGCTCCATACGTCCCCTCCCTTCCACCCGACAATACTAATATACAAATAGATGGATTGCAATGGCCATCCTGTAATAATTGGATGAACGGTAAAATCCCCGCAAGCTCCTGATTTCACCGGGCTCGCGGGGATTTAAATTACCGAACTACTTATTTAGCTACGGGCTGATCGGCCCTTCATCAATTGAAATACGACCACCTCGAACGGTTAGTCCCGGTATTCCGGAGGCACGCGTCTTGCTGTACCCGTTCGGATCGCCGCTCTGATCACCCCGTCTTGAACACGCTCGGACACAAGCTCGTTAAATACGCTAGGAATAATGTATTGCTCGTTTAGCTCCTCGGACTGAACGACAGACGCAATGGCGTAGGCAGCGGCCAGCTTCATGTCTTCATTAATGCTCGTTGCGCGGCAATCGAGCACGCCTCTGAATAGTCCCGGGAAGCAGAGCACATTATTCACTTGGTTCGGATAATCGCTTCTGCCGGTAGCGAGCACTCTAACAAAAGGCTCTGCTACCTCCGGAGATACTTCGGGGTCGGGATTTGCCATTGCGAATACGATTGGATCGCTCTCCATCCGCTTCAGATGCTCGGCGTTCAGCAGATTGGCCCGGGATACGCCGATGAAGACATCCGCGCCGGACATGAGCTCCTCCAAAGTGCCATCTCTGCTCTCCAATTGCGGCTGCTGGGCAAGCCAGTTCCATACGGGATGCTCGTATTGCACGCCGGGCTTTAACGGTCCATCTTGATCGACGGCCGTCAATCGAGAGACTCCTGCGGTGAGCAGCATGCGGCATATCGCCGAGCCCGCTGCGCCGATGCCATTCACAACGATTCGGATATCCTCCAGACGTTTGCCCGTTAACTGACAGGCGTTAATTAATCCCGCCAGGACGACGACAGCCGTACCGTGTTGATCGTCATGAAATACCGGAATATCCAACTCGTCGGCCAGCCGCGCTTCAATCTCGAAGCAGCGAGGTGAGCTGATGTCCTCCAGATTAATCCCTCCGAATACAGGAGAGATCGCTTTGACGGCGGCAATAATTTCTTCCGTATCCTGCGTGTTCAGACAGATCGGAAACGCGTCTACATGGCCTAGCTGCTTGAACAGCATCGCTTTGCCTTCCATGACGGGGATCGCCGCCTCCGGTCCGATATTGCCCAGTCCCAGAACGGCGGACCCGTCGGAAACCACGGCTACCGCATTGCGTTTGATCGTGAGCGAATAAGCTTTGACCGGATTCTCTGCGATCGCTTGGCATACACGTGCGACACCGGGAGTGTACACACGGGACAGATCCTCTCTGTTCTTGATCGGCAGCTTGGGCTGCACCTCGATTTTCCCGCCTAGATGGACCAGGAAAGTACGATCGGATACGTTGACGACCTCAACCCCGGGCAAATAACTGACCGCGTTAACGATATCGCGATATGTCGGCTCCGTGTAGTTAATCGTTACGTCGCGAATGGTCGTATGTTTGGAGGATTTGATCATGTCGATTGCGACTACATCTCCCCCTGACCTGCCTATCGCGGCAGCCACCTCGCCAAACGATGTCCGGTTTTCTAATTCCAATCTCATAATCATGCTGCTGGCAGCCATAACAAGAACTCCTTCATTGCTAATCTTATTCGCTATAGATGGCCATTCCCATTAATATAGGCTCGCGAGTCAATTTCACGAGATCCATCGTGAGCGCGCCGTCGCTGACCGTTGCGGTATAGGGGCCGTATTTGGTCCAGCCGCCGACTGCAGCTGGCGAAATGGTGCCCTTCACGGTCCCCTCAAGCTGGACATCGAAGCTGCGATAGTTGTTCTGATAATCCTCCATGACCCAGAGATAGACCGAATAAGTGCCGTTCGGAAGCGTCTGGGCAATGGTAATGTTGGACCCCTTCCAAATATGTGAATTCAGCATGGACGCCGTATCCGTATCGACTGCCGGAGTTGGCGCGACCGTATTGGTTGCCTGATTAGAAGAACTGATGGTCATGCCCGAGGCCAGCGCCGCGCTCTGCGACACCCAACTGTTACCCTCGATTGTAACGGCACCGCCGCCCATGTTGACGCCTTTGACAAACACTTCCGTCGGTTCAAGCTTGATATAATCCAGCCTAATCTTGCTTATCACGGTTCCCACCATCGTAAGTCTGAATATACGATCCCCTGGAGAATTGAAGGTATGTACCCCCATATCCAAATCGTAATAGTTGGCTGCCGTAGAATACGTATCGAACGGAGCACCGTAATCCGCATCTCCGATTTTGAGTTGATAGAGCGCGTGAGCATACTGTCTATATAGTCGGAACGTCATTTTGTAGGTTCCTGCCTTAGGCACATTCACCTTGTAATCGATATAATCATTGATCTGATTGCCATTAAACAGACTGTCTTTGCCGCCGCTTGCAATTGCAACGTTATTAATCGTGCGGCTATCCGAAGTGGCGACTACGTCGAGGTTCTCCGCTTCGATAATGAATGGATTAGCAATCGTAGGCGTCGGCAGCGGAATGACCGTCCCCGTCGTCGCGAACTTCGCCTTGAAGGACTTGCCGAATGCTCCAACTACGCTGACCGACAGCTTGATCGTCGGCGACAGCTGCGTGACGACGACGCCGGGGTCGGCGGAGATCAGGCTCGTCGCGCTCTTGTTGATCTCGATGTCGATCGTATCTCTGCCGGCTTTCGTCGGATCCGATACGGACACCTCGAAGTCGCCCGCCGTCTCCTTCGTCATGACGGATGCTTTGCGATTGGAGGTCACGAGACCAACCGTCTTGACGGTATCGTTCCAGAAGTTGATGCCTACCATATTCAGGCCATTCTCCTTCACGGCCTGCGCATCGGTCGAATTCTCCAGGATCGTAATATTCGGATTGCTCGCATAGGCGCTTACCTGCGAACTCGTCTTGTTCGGCAGCGTCACGTAGGCATATGTCGCATTCGTCGGGTTGACGCCATGGTTCAAGCCCAAGCTCAAGTAATTGCGCGTATGGTTCGTATTAGGCCCAACTCCTATCTGATCCCAGTTCCCGGTTCTAGCTTCACGCAATCCCGCAACATTCGCGGATCCAGGGAAGTAATAGCCGATATCCGAGCCCGCTACGTTGCCTGCCAGATGAATGGAGTTAACGCCCGTCATATTCTCCGTCCAGCCGAGCGTCGTCGGCTTGGCAGTGCCGTTCACGGTCAGCGCATTGTCTCCGCTGCTATTGATCTTCCGATTCTCCGCGATCGTCTCTACGGCAATGTTATCGGTGCTCGTGATCCCCGAGCCCAAAGCCACGATCTCGTCGTCGAACATGAACCAGGACTTCTTGGCCGTAAGGGTCTGACCGTATGGATGCAACTCCATTCCCGTCACCCCGTATAACCCGGACATATCTGTTCCTCCGACCCAATTCTTATCCGATACTTTCTCGGGCGTGAGAGTGGACGGCTGCAGAACCGTCGTTCCAGGAAGTCTGTAGGAATTGACCGTAGGCCAGTAATTATCGCTATACTGCGACAGATCGTTGTTATATAGATAAGTCATGCCATCTCCGGTATGCCAACCTCTGCCGTTCTCGCTATTAATGGATTCAAACGCCGCAATACGAGTAGAGTGCATGCTGATGCCGAACCCGTAGCCAGGTCTGAGCTGCACCGCGCGATCCATGCCGGGGTACTGTTTGTACTTCAGCAATTCGCCTCTTGGCGCGATGGCCGTATTGTTCATCAATGCTGTCATCTCCTCGAACATGAAGAGCGATGAAGTCGATAATAGATCCGTTAACCTGTCTCCCTGCATCATCCAATCCTTCACCATACGCTTGTATGCTAATCCATCTGTCGGGGAAGCGACTTCGGACAATAGCAGGATCGCACGAATGACATCTTGGGCTGACACATAGTCCTCCTCGTAGTGTCTCGAGATCTCTCTGCCTCTGACCATATCCATCATGGCGCCTTTATAGATGAGCGGCTCATAGGACTCATACACCCATCGATAGACATTCGCTTTGTCCGGATCCGTAATATCGAACGAAGACCCTCCGACGAGATAGATGAGATTGCTCATTGCTTTGAGGAGGGATGCCCCGTAGCCACCCGTATAGGCGTAGAAGTTATGCTGCACGAAGGAGCCATCCTCGTAGAAGCCGTCTCTGCTTTTGACGTAGTCAAATATGTTGCTTAGCCCTGCCGTACCTCTCGCGATTGTAACGCTATCTTTAATCACTATCCCTCTAAGCGCAACGATCTCGGATTGCCAAGCCCGATTAGCGCCTGATCCATCTATGACATCAGCCATCCATTGAATGGCAGCCATGTAATTGGCAATTTGCGTCGGCGTCAGATCGTCATACATGAGAACCGTTACCGCAAGAAGCTGTTGCGGAGCCCCGATTTCCTTATGCCACCAGTTCCCCGAATACGTAGCCCCGGCAAAGAATTTGTTCGTATTCATCCAATCTAAACCGCTAATAATATCATCTCTTAACGTTGTATTTCCTTCTAAGCTCGAGCCTCTCGTCGAATAGGCAAGAGCCATATGTTTGAGATTCGCGTAAATGGGCGTTAGATTATCCCCACTACTCCCCGTATTGGGTGCACCAAGCCCATATTCCGCCCACAGCTGCGCCCGACCAGGTGTTTTGATCATGGAGTCCCATACTTCCTGAGCTTTATCGGTTATTTCAGTAATTCTTGCAGCAATATCGGGATCAGACGTGTTGTAGGACGCGCTTCCTGTTAACGTTTCCTTATATTTCTCCCTAATCGTGTCGTATTCGTCCGCGGCTGCTACCGGGGATGGATTAACGATCATTAAACTTAAAGCCATCACATAAGACATCATGACGCAAATCGCAATGGAAGACCTTTTCCTCAACTTGCTCGCGGTGCTGATTTTTGAAATGTTCAAAACCAACTTCCTCCTTTGTTTTCATGATAAAATGATAGCGCTTACAAAATTACCTGGTTTCGTATTCTTTCGCCTCACCTCCTTTTTGGGAGCTTAATCCAGCTCGTTTACCGTTTTTCTAAATTGTGTCGGGGTCACGCCGTATGTCTTCTTGAATAGCGCGGTAAAATAAGCCGCATTGTTATAGCCAATGCTCTCGTAAATTTGTTTCACGCCCATATCGGGATGAGAGATCAGCAATTCACGTGCTTTGGTTAACCTTAAATTATTAATGTAATCCGGGAAGCTCATCCCGAGTGCCTCTTTAATCACTTTACTAAAATATTGGGGTGTAATTTGAAGCTCATCTGCTAACCCGTTTGCGGAAATCCCCGAGTTTGCATAGTTCTCCGCCGTCAGTTCCACAATTTTCCGTACAATGTCTGAAGTACCAGAGTTGTTGATCGCAATGATTTCCCCGCTGATCAACTCATAGACTTCCTCATACCATTTGCTCAGATCTGCTAATGACTCCATAGTCTGAACACGATCATAGATGGACGGGTAGTCATATTCAGGCTTTGCGGATTGCTGGAAAATGACATCTTCAAAAATGAGGAATAGCAAATGAATCATCTGGGCATGCAGCTTTACTGTGGTCCGATAAGGAAGAGCGCATAATAATTCCAGATATTCCTTCACATGCTCATCGAATTCGGATTTCGCCAGCTGTTTAACATCCTTCATCAGTTGCTTCTCTACTTTTCGAATGGCTTCGTCCATATTATCCGATTCAATAAATACGGCTGATGTGTACAGCACGGTCTCCTTGCCATAATAAAGACGATAATTCGTAGCCTCGTAAGCCTGTTTATAGCTGCTTGTTATGTTCTTGTAATGTTCTTCCTTATCGCTAACGCCGACTGTGAAGCCAATATTCCAAATACTCTGCGAGGTATCTCTTAGCTGTAATAGAATTTGGTCTAAACCAGCCGGTTTGAATCTTTCATCTTGTTCATCCACTTGAAGCAAGAAAACGAGATGCTCGTCATCTACTACCAAATAGGTGCTATTGGTATCGCAGCCTAACATCTCGAGCGTTAAATTTCCTAACGAATTCAGCTTTAAGGAAGCCGAGACCTTCGTATTCTGTTCATTAAAGCTGGCGTAATCATTGATTCGAATCACTAGAATCACATAAGGATGATGCAGATTGCTCACCACTTTTAATTCCAAGAGCTGCTCTCTAATCTCCCCTTCATTCAACTCGTCGCTATGCTGCAATAAGGTATGAATGTAGCGTGACTGCATCGCAAATATACTCTTTTCTTCTTGATGCTCCAGCTGATTCATCCGTTCAAACAGCGATTTCGTCGAATTAACGATTACTTTCAGATTGATCGCTTCCTTGGATTCAGGAACGCCGGTCTTCCTTGCAGATCGAACGATTTGGCTGAAAATCACCGTCATTGGCAAATAATAGCGTTTGGATACGATAATCGAAATGAACAGCAGCAGCACTAAAATAGCGGATATGACTACAATAATCGTATTCATAGCCGTGGATTGCTCCCGAATAATATCATTCTCCCGAATGAGCGAAAGCACGGTCCAATTCGGATTTTCGTAAACGATATAGTTGGCAATGAGACCCTGCTCATCCTTCACACGCTTAGAACCGCTGCCGGACAATGGCTCGTTTTGATTCAGTTGCTCATATGCGTTGTGGTATAAGTCTAGATAGCCGGGCTCTTCATTACTGCTTAGCAGAATTTGACCTTTGGAGTCGAATATGGCAGCAGCAGCCGTATTCTTTTCATCCTGATTGAATACCTCTTTCTTCACCTGTTCCGAATCCAAAGTGACCAGTACAGCCCCCGTCTCCTCGTCTTTGAACATAACAGAGATGACATGAGCAGACTCCCCGGTAATGTAAGAGACGGATCGCACCACAGGTGTAAGATTGCCCATGGATTCAGCCAGCTCAAGAAGCGTGGACTCCTTCTCTACAATGCCTCTTCCTGTCTTCTCCATCATCATTTGCTTGTTCTTGATAATGTAGATCGAAGCTACTTCCTCATTCGTCAGCAGAATCGTATCGATGAATTTAGAGGTATTGAGCAAATCGGGAACACTTGGCTTCTCATCCCTCATAAGGCCTTGATATTCGCTATGCTTGAATATTTGATAAGCGATTTGTTCGGCGTTGGATATCGCGCTGTTGCCTTTGGCCTGAACACTGCTCAAATTTAAACGGTTCATCGACAGAATATCCTCGGTACTCTTATTGCCGAACCAATAATACATAATAATAGCCAGAACAAGTACGGACATCACAGCCGTTCCCAAATAAATAAGCAATAATTTAATGAAAAACGTATTTGCGATGAATTTTTCCTTACTTGCTCTGGCCTTGGTCATGTAGTCCACTCTTTCCGTAGAAAAATTACTTGTTGCTTAGATATTCTGATAGCTGCTTTTCATATTCTTTAAGGATCTTGTCAACTCCTGCGTCCTTAAGCGCTTTTTGAGCTGCCGGGAAATTCTCTTCATAATCAAGGAAGCCCCAGAGAATCGGATAGATCTTCTCAACCGTAACTTGTTTGACTTTCGCTTCTTCATCCTTCACGCTGGCGTTATCGAATACAAATCCTGCCGTTTTCGAAAGGACGGCACCTTCATCCCAATTCCTGTAGCTATTGGCTGTCTTGTCCGGGATAATGGTACTGAATTTGGCATAGGTCTTGTTATATAGCATCCAAGCCGGCCAAAGCTCATCATTGTTGATCTTCTCGATTTTATCGCCAACCTCTTTAAAATCCTTGTCCTTCACGCCATTGATCATAAAGTCGTAATTGCTTTGGTTTTCATATACCCAGTTTAAGAATTGTACGGCACGATCCGCATGCTTGGATTGCGCGGCTACATAGAACACATCCGTGACAACCATCTGCTTGTACCTAGGCTTCTCCGGATTTAATAAATATTCGTTGAGCTCGCCTGTAGGCACATTCTTCGTTAATGAACCTATGAAATTCACCGCCCGGTCGCCAGCTGCTCCTGTCGTCATGGCATAATTGCCCGAATTAAACTCACTCAACCCGTTGCCGGCATTGGTTAACTGATTATCCTTGATATAACCTTTACTTCTCCAATCAGCGCGCATTTCGCTGATTTGTTTGACGATGTCCACATTATCGAATAAGGAATAGACTTTTCCGCCCGGTTCATCCTCATTCACATAATATTGAGGAGCATTCCCCATAGGCGTGAGAGACACATCTGGCGGCGCGAATGCCCTGTAGTAAGGAGTAATGGGATCCACCTCGAATATCGGCGTCATCTCCGGATGCAACTGCTGCACTTTAGCTGCGAAGTCATTAATATCCTGAACGGATGTAATAGCATCCATTCCGGCCTCCTTCAGTAGGTCCTCTCTCACTAGCAAGGAGTGGAATTTCACTGCAGTAGGAGCTTTAGCAACTGGAAGCGCGTACATTTGACCGTTTAATTTGACCGCTTCAAAATTCTCTTCCGGGAAATGTTTGAGTATGTTAGGACCGTTTTCAGGCAGGATATCATCTACAGCCATAATATTTTTCTTGTTTGCGAATTCCGCCAGCTTGCTTGGACTTCCCCAGAATATATCCAAAGCCTCGCCGGAAGAAAACATAAGATTCAATTTATCATAATACTGCGCCCAAGGTATATAGTTAATATTGAATTCCAGGTTTAACTCCTCTTTCATCTTTTCAGCGAACTCGGTTTCTAAAAACGCCTTCATGCGAGCGCTCTGATCCCCTGGCATAACCATATTAATGGTTGCCAATTTTTGTTCGCTGGCCTGATCCGCTGGCTGTTTAGTGTCGTTTCCCTCAGCCGGCTTGTTCGTCGCGCTCGCCGCTGGCGTATTGTTGTTGCCCGAACAAGCCGTAATCGCTAACGCGGCCGTCAATGTAGTGAGTAATACGGGCAATCCCTTTTTCCAATTCTTTTTCATATTCGTTTTAACCCCTTCTCCGATTATTTACGTTCAGACTTCTTTTATGTCAAGCCGAAAATGTCCATGAATCACTCCCTCCAATGGAATTCGCCGCTTACTAGCCTTTAACCGCGCCAATCATTAGCCCTTTAACAAAGAACCGCTGAATGAACGGGAATACGAGAAGAATCGGCGCGATCGTAATCATCGTAATCGCCGCTTTGACGGTTACGGTTGGTACGGCGATTTTGTCGGCTGCGCTTTCCGACATGTTGCTTGCCAGCGCTTGCGTGTTCGATAGCAGATTATATAACCGATATTGCAGCGGATATAAGGAGTCGTCACGAATAAACAACAAGGACAGCCACCAATCATTCCAGTATTGTATGGCGTAGAACAAAGAGATCGTCGCAATGCCCGGCATTGCAATCGGAATCATGATCCTTGCGAATATATAGATTTCGGTAGCTCCGTCGATTCTTGCGGATTCCAGCAAAGGCTCGGGAATGGTATCGAAGTAGCTCCTCATGACGAATAAAAAGAAAACATTCAGTAAATAAGGAACAATCAGTGCGGCGAGCGAATTGGTCAACTGATAATAATTGACGATGAGGATGTACCAGGGTACAAGCCCGCCGTTAAACAGCATCGTAAAATAACAATACATCGAAATGGAATTTCGGTATTTCAGCTTTTTCGAAGACAAGGCATACGCTAACATCGCCGTGATGAGCATGCTGCCTATCGTGCCGGCAACCGTAACGAATATACTGACCATATAGGAGGACATAATCCACTCGCCTCCGCTTTGGAACAGATAGGAATAGGTGTCCAGCGTAAATCCTCTCGGCCATACCGAATATCCTAATTTAATGATTTCCTTTTCCGTTGAGAAGGAGCTGGAAATCATAAGAATTAAAGGATATAAACAAATCATCATAAAGACGGATACTGTCCCGTACACAATCCAATTAAACGTGCGATCCACCAGAGATAGTTTGATTGTTTTCACCCTCCTTAATAAAGCGATGTGCCATCTCCGATTTTTCGTGCAAGCCGATTGCTTGCGTAAACAAGGATAAAGCCCATAATCGATTGAACAAAACCTACCGCAGTCGACATTCCGATATCATTATAGACGCGTAGAGAACGATAGACATACGTATCCAGAATATCTGTTGTAGGCATTAAAATCCCATTTTCCTTCACGATTCCGAATATCATTCCGAAATCGCCGTAACAGATTCTTCCTATGGCCAACAGAGTAAGGATGATCGTTGTCGGCATTAGCAACGGCAACGTTATATGTTTCACTTGCTGCCATCGGTTTGCTCCATCCACTGTAGCAGCTTCATAATAGGTGGTATCTATGCTTGTCAAAGCAGCTATATATATAATGGCCCCGTACCCCGTCCATTTCCATATATAAACAAACACCAATATAGCTCTCCAATACTGAGGTTCAGTATACCAATCAATTTGCGGCAATCCCAACTGAGTCAGTATTTTGTCGAGCGAACCAAAATCCTTGGATAATATACTATATACAAGTTCACCTACAACAACCCAGGATACAAAGTAAGGAAAGAAAAGCAACGATTGCGCCACTTTTTTGAACCATTTTTTTGCAGCTTCATGTAACAGGATAGCAATCACAATTTGCACTAGCGTGCCGAATACAATGAATAAAGCATTTAAATACAACGTGTTGAAGGCTACCCTCAAGACATCAGGTGATGTGATAAACGATTCGAAATTACGCATTCCGATCCAGGGGCTTCCAAAAATTCCGTCCACGCGATTGTAATCCTTAAATGCAAGAACAAGGCCGCTCATGGGCAAATAGGAAAACATAAGGAGAAACACGATGCCTGGAAGCGCCATCAAATATCCCCATCTGTTTTTATTGAGCTCTCTCCAAACGCCTTGTTTTCTAGCTGACTTTACATTCACATAACTTCTCCTTTCGATCGACATGTTGTTAACTCAAGCAGGATCCCGCTCCATCAAACTAGCACGGTTCCTGGAAAATTCAAATATCAAAGAATGAAACTGGTATTGAAATATGAATCAATTCTGAATATAGCCAATAAAAAACCGGAGGATCTATGAGTATAGACCATCCGGTTTCTTCTCCATGTATGAGCCCAAACCTTTCAATAACAATCACTCTCCGGCATTTCCTCCAGGCCGATTGACGATCCAATGATATCCATACGGTTATTCAGCAGAATAAAGATAGGCCGCGTGACATTCCTCATAACGGGACCTAGTGCCACGATGTCCGTCATGCTGCGATTCATGCATTTTTTTAACAGCAGAGAACCGGGTGCGGAACTTGCTCCACAGCCCGGCTCTTCTCCATGAATTTATTTGCCGCCAGCATCCAGATAGGTCTGAACTTGCGCTTTGATCTCTTCACGAATCGTATCCAAACCAAGCGCCTTCAGTTCCTTGTTAAGCGCCACTGCTTCGGCTTCCCAATCCTTCACTTGGCCGGCCTTCAGCGTTTGGACAAACGGATCTGCCTTCGATTGAACGTTGGCAAATTCGCCTTTTACATTAGAGGTGTCAAATGTGAACTTTGCGAGCACCGGGGCATAATACGTGTCCTCTTTGGCCGAATATTCGAAGTAACTCTTCGCCGTTTCATCCAAGTCCGCTGGCAGGCGGATCATATTGGGGTTCCAGCTGAATTCGTAGCCAGGGAACACATAATTATCAGATTCGCCCAGAAGCTTCAGTTGGTTTTCTCCGACAGGCTCCCAATGCTTGCCCTCAATTCCATATTCGAATAAGTCATGATTTTCGCGGCTTTGGAATAACCAGTCAAAAAACTTCATCGTTCTGTCGATGTTTTTGGAGGACACCGGAATCGCGATTGAGTTATTCGATTTGTAAGAGGTCGAGATGGCTTGCGGCTCCATGTTGCGTATCTTATCCTTCAAGACAAAAAACTCAAGGTCTGCATCTGCAATCGTTTCCTGCAGTTTTTTCTTATCCGCAGCATACGACGAAATCGTACCATAATAAGATGCTGCTTTACCGGACATGAAGTAAGCCTTGTGATCCTTCTGGCTGAGTACGTCCTTCTCCAAATATTTGCTCCACTCCGCCCATTTGTCGTATTGTGCGAATGCTGTTTTCATCGTATCAAGCGGAGCAGGCAGTTTCGCCCATGCGGAGGCATCATCGCCAAATGCGACAACATCCTGTACTTGCTTCAAGTCATCGGACAGATGAACATAATAGATAACTCCGCCTAGATTCAGAGGACGGACCGTATCAAGCTCCTCTCTCTCCGGAGCAAGCATTTCCTGGAAACCGCCATTGCCTCTAACAGCCAACGGAGTGATACCCTTTTCGGATTCGAGAACTTTTTCATAATATTGTTGAAGCTCTTCGTAGCTGGAGATCGGCTCGCTAAAACCAAGCTTCTCTCGCAAATCCTTGCGAATATATACAACCGGAATATCAAAGAAATATTGCGTGAATGGAATCGTATACAAATGATCGTCATAACGTTTGTTCATCTCGATGAACTCTGGAGAAAACGCCGCTTTCAAGCCCGGGTACTCATCATTGTTAAAATATTTATCCAATTGAGCGTAAGCGCCTTGAGGAATAAGCTCTCTCAAATTTTGAAAGTCTGCATCAAACACAAAATCGACTTCTTCGCCTGCGGCCATCATCAGCTTAACCTTCTGCTTATGATCCGATGGCGGATTCCATTGAATCACCAGCTTTGTATTCAGCGTATCCTTTGTCCGGCTTTCGAACTCCTCCAAAACTATCGGCAGGTCCTTTGGCTCGTCGCCAAAAAGCATGCCTTTTAGCGTCACTGCCTTAGGCGGCTGCGGTGTAGACACCGCATTTGTTCCTGTGGAAGGCGTACCTTGTTCAACCTTGTTGCTGCTGCAAGCTGCCGCAGAAACGACAAGCGCAACGGATAATAATGAAACCGTCAAAACTTTCCTCTTCATGTTGCTAATTCCTCCCTTTTTCTACTTACATGTTATTGCTTTATACTAAACCGCCAAAGGGCGGATCTAGCCTTTTACGGCGCCTACCATAAGGCCTTTGACAAAATACTTCTGCAAGAACGGATACAAGAAAATAATGGGGCCAATGGTTACGACCGTTGTAGCAAGGCGCACTGTCATAGCTGGCGGAATAAAGTTCGGAATGCTGATATCCGCAGAGATTTGATTGACATAGTCCAAATTGTTCATGATACGTTGAATTAAATATTGAAGCGGATACAAATTTTTATCATTAATGTACAGGACAGCGTCAAACCATTTGTTCCAATATCCTAAGGCATAAAATAGTCCGATTGTCGCCAAAGCCGGCAGCGATATTGGCAATATGATGCGGAACAAAATGTAGGCATCGTTTGCTCCGTCAATCTTTGCAGATTCGGCAATCGAATCGTCAATAGAAGCGAAGAAATTGCGAAGCAGAAACATATTCCATGCACTCAGCATGCTGGGAATGATAAGTACCCAAATCGTATCTTTCATGTCCAGATATTTTGAAATCAGTAGATACGAGGCGACAAGGCCGCCATGGAAAAGCATCGTAAAGTAAATATAAAAAGCCATATGATTACGATATTTCACGGATTTTACCGAAAGCGTGTACGCCATCGCACTGGTCAAAATCATGGACATCGCCGTTCCGACCACTGTAACGAAGGTCGTGACGCCGTAAGAGCGATAAATCGTATTGTCCCTGAAAATCATTTTGTAGGCTTCCAAGCTGAAATCTGTTGGCCAAAACATATATCCGTTTTTCAAGATGGATGCTTCCGAGGTAAAGGAACTGGCCACGACGGACCAGAAGGGCAATAAACAATAAAGGGAGAATAGTCCCATCAAGACATAAAATAATCCTTTGAGCAGTCGATCCGGGAAGCTTTCCTTTATCATGGTTTCATATCGACTCCTTATCTAGAAAATAGCAGATTCTGGTGCGGTTTTTTTGGCGATATAGTTGACGGTCAATACGAGGATGAATCCAATCAACGATTGCATGAAGCCGATCGCAGCCGACATGCTCATATCGCCAAGATCCATCATTGCACGAAATAGATACGTATCGATGACATCCGTCGTTGGATAGAGCAATGGATTGCGTCCGATAATCGCGTAAATCATACCGAAGTCCCCGTTAAAGATGCCGCCAACCGCCAGTATGGTTAGCAAAATAACAGTAGGCTTGATCAGCGGCAATGTAATATAACGAATCTTTTGGAAGCGGCTAGCTCCATCCATCGAAGCAGATTCGTAAATATCCGGATTAATTCCCGAGATCGTAGCCATATAAATAATTGAGCCAAAGCCAGCTCCATGCCATATCTTAAGCAATACAAGAATAAGAGGCCAATAGCCCGGCGACGACAAAAATTGAATAGGGCCGATTCCGAACACTGACAAGATCTGATTGATAAAGCCGCCATCCGTTGCAACGAATGCCATCACGAACATCGCTACGACTGTCCAGGACAGAAAATGCGGAAAGATCATGACGGATTGAGTAATCTTCTTGTACCACTTGCCACCCATTTCCGTAACCATTATGGCAATGACCACGGCTGCAAGCGTATTAAAAACGATAAATAAAATGTTCAAAAACAGCGTATTGGTCACTATTTGAATCCAGTCGCTCGATCGGAAGAAAAACTGAAAGTTTTTGAGTCCGATGAATTCACTGCCGGTGATTCCCTTCATTGCCTTAAAATCTTGGAACGCGATGACAATCCCGCCCATTGGCAAGTAAGCAAAAACAAAAAACCAAATCATTGCCGGCAAAGCGAGAAGATATAAAAATTTGTTTTTTAATAGTTCAAAAAAGAATGCTCCGAGCTTCCCTCGATTCCTGCTTTTCGGGAAAGGGTGCTCGGTTAGGCTTGCAGTGGTGTGGCCCATGTAGATCCTCCTTCAATCTCTTTGCTGTTGTCATGTCATCACTCTACCCTTGTCTTAGTCATTCGCTAAACCTCAAAAATCGATGAAAAAGCATAAAATCAAAGAAAGGATAGGGTTTAAAATACGATGATCCGTTTAAAAAATGCCAGAATGACAAGGTGAAACGGCTGTCGCCGTCCTTTATACTTTCCTATAGCTGAACAAACAACCCCCTTTCATCAGAAGAAGGGGGTTAGTTCATTCTCTATTTACTTCAGATCATCCCGATCATCACTGCTTTTTCGGAAGTGATCCGGTGTTTTTCCACTGTACTTTTTAAACGAGATGTAAAAATACTTTGTATTGTCGATCCCGACCATCTCCCCTATTCGGTTTGCCGGTAAATCCGTTGTCAGCAACAGCACTTTTGCTTTTTCGAATCGATAATCGCTCAGGTATTGGTTTAAAGAAACACATGCGATATCTTTAAAAATCTTTCTTGTATAGTTGACGGATAGACCTGCCACTTCCGCTAGCTTCTCGATCGTCAGATTCGGATCCATATACGATTGATGAATGTTTTCTCTTAGCTTCTCCACGATCATGACGTTTTTTTGCGAGGACTGCTTATCCCGCATGCTGATCGCCATTTCACTGAGTCCAACGAACCATTCCTCCGCTTGATCGAGCGTCTCGCACCTGTACAATTGCTGTCCCAAAGCGCCGATATCCGTACTAAGGCCGCTGCGGTCTCCAGTCGCCATCGCTTTAGCGGTACGGGTCACGGTAAACAACAGCTGGTTCAACAAAATCATCATTTCGTCAAAAGGAGCCTTGCGTAGCAGTGCAAAATACTCCTGGAGTGAATAGATGGTTTTCGATAAGTCTCCAACCTTCATGCTTTCGGACACTTGCTTCTCCATCGTGGCGGACAGCGTATCGGAGATCGGCTCACGGCTATGCTCGATTTCAGTGGCGATTAAACATCCGGGACCAAATGCCAGGCGATATCGCGACACATTATAAGCCGACTGCCAGGATAGGGGTATGCTTCGCAGATCGCCCCCATGTGAGCCTATAAAAGCGGAAACAGACATCTTCAAAAATTTTTCCGTATTGTCTTGTATATCCATAAGAATCTGTTTGACCAGCTCCTCCGAGCCTTGTGGCTTCAAGATCAAAATGACGATCCGATCTTCCTCTCCATCAAAGCTGAAAGCTGGAAAATGTGCAGAGCAAATTTCATCGGCTACGTTGGAAATAGCGTATTTTAACAAGGATAAATCGTTAGGACTGTATGTCTCTTCAAGCTCCCCGAAAGCATCCAGACGCAGCATACACACCTGGAAGCCCTCGGCTGGAAGCGACATGCCTATCTTTGACAGCCTCCTTTCTATATCCGAATCGCTGGTCCAGCCTCCTATCGTTAACAACCGCAAAACTTCCCTTTGTTCCGTATGCCTGTAAGCCGTCATGTTGCTCTGTAATTCTTGAATCTCTCGTTCCAAGTAGCGGAAAGCTCCTGTAAGCATGTCGAATTCGCTGATCGGCTCGTTGTTTGCTTCAGAGCCCCGCATTCCCGCAACATTCTTGATGAGTCGATGAATCGGACCGTAGATCATGCGAGTGAAAAAAAATCCGCTTATCCCCACGACAATCAAGATCACGGCCGTAACGGCAAGGATGTACTGTCTCATTGTATTCACCTTGCTTAGCAAGGACTGATAGTTAATATCGCCGATGAATACCCAGCCCAGACTTTCTGATTTGATATAGAACAGCCGATGTTCGGTGCCGTCCAGCTCCGTCTCGACGACGCCTCGCGGCGATTCGGATTGCAAAATCCGCCGAACGACATCCAGCTCTGACAAATTCGAGTTGATCCTCGAGAGGTCCGAATGGGAGATGACGACTCCTTGCCTGTTGAGAATCATCGATTGGAACGAGTTGCTTCCCGCGCCATTCATCATCATATGCTGCAGCACTTGCTGATCCAGATTAAGAATCATGGACCCATTTGTCGCTTTTTCATCTCTCGCGCTTGAATAAGCGACGCTAATTAAATTCCCGCTAAATGATTTCGTATCCGAGACAAAGGAAGTATGTCGCGGGATGAAAATGCTTCCGCGCATAGCACCGGAATTTTCAAGCAGTTGCAGGATTTGCTGGTCATAAAATTCGTCAAAAGTTCTTACCGTCGTGAGAGAAGAAAACACCAGCTCATGCCGCGTATTCACCACATATACCGAATGCACCATCGGATTGGTATTAGCGAGTTCAGTCAATTTGTTCCCGATTCGCCCCATCAATCCCGTATCGAACTCGTTAGCGTAAAAGCCGGCTTGAATGTCCGCGGAATCGAAAGCGTTTCCAAATTGTTGATATGTCGAATTCAATAATATGTTTGCGGTGTTGTAGGATTGCTCCAACGAACGATCCGTTGATTCCGTCCATTCATTCTTCAAGCTTTCAGATACTTTGGACGTAATCGCAAGCGTTAACGCCGCAATGATTAAAATACCTATGATTAAATAAGATAAAATAATTCGGATCAGCAGACTCTTTTTCAACACAAAATAACGCAGCGTGCTCATGTGACCTTTCCTCATTTCAAAGTTGTAATCTACTGTTGTCTATGTGAGTTTGTAACTTAAATTATAGGGATAGACTCTAACGGCTTGGTATGCGCTTTTTTAAGTTTTAAGTACGCTTTTTTAAGAAGTCATTTACATGACAGCAAAAAAGGCATGAAACGGATATTCATACCTCTTTGCTTGCCTTTGTATTATGAATTTGCAGCCCGTTCCTCACGAATGAAGCTGCCGTTGCGATATTCGCGTAAGCATAATGACGCGCTATCGGAATCGATGTCGTTCACAACTATTTCTTGCAGTCTGCCATCTATGAGCTCGACTCGAACCGTATTCGCGTCCAAAGCTTGCACGGAGCGGATCACGCGATCTCCCTCGTAAGGCTCTACGATTGTAACGAACCGTCCAACCATGCCTTGCGTCCGAATACCGTATGTCATACGTCTCTGGGCTTCATCGCCCGGGAACGCATCCGCTCCGATCAATCCTATGAAGCGAACGGCCTGCAGACCTTCCAAATTGACGCTTATTACCGCTTCTTGATCATGATCGATCGGGCTTGTCGGTATCGCTCCCGGATATTCGTTGCTCACGATCGTTACACGTCCATTCTCGTAATCCTTGCCGATGCCGAAGCCACTGTCCACATTGTTATATACAGGCGACAATTCACTCAGTGTCAGTCTCTTTCCGTCCGCCGTTACGATGTAAGCCTCGCCCCAGAACAAACCTTGCTTTGTCCGCAGCGGATATTTTTGCTCGGTATAAATCGGATCATTTTTCACGCGTAAGGTCAAGGTTTGGACGCCTTCGGCGATTGCCAGATCGACCTTGCCTTCTCCTAACAGCCATGCACCAAAAGCGCCTTCCGAAAGGACTTCTCCGTCCGCCTCGACCTTGTACGCCATTGGTATCGTAATGCCGTGATACTCCGCCGCCCGCCCAATAAATTGTTCGGTATGCTGTGGCCATGCCGCATGAACATCCATTTTGAGCAGGCCGGGACGATTGTATGACGTTCTTGTTCCACGCAGATCCTCTCCTTCGCCGTATAGGGTCTTGAAGCTGGCAATGCTTGCTCCATCGACCTCATACCAATGGCAATCCGTAATAAACTGCGCATCCGACATGGGATTATCCGTCAGCTGGCTCGTATGTTTCGTTTTAGTTAAGCTCTCGGCCTGCAGAGCGTGGAAACCTTTGATTTGGAACAGGCAATCGAACTGATGCTCACGCTCTCCTTCCACATAATCGAACATAACGATAAAATCATCCGTTATCCCCATCACCCGCTTCTGACGAACAGGCTCCGTATAATCCGACAGCTCCCCGTATATCGCCTCGGCCGGCGCTTCGGGCAATGTGCTGGCATTCATCGCGCAGCGCTCCTCCAGCGTCTCGTCGTCTCGATAGATCATGCCGCCATATGGGGGATAAGCCCACTTTGCGGTCGTCTCCACCGCCACTGCTTGTATGGCGTTTCCGCTATAGAACAACGTACGTCTGGAATCGGCTGGCACCTGCACTTTCCCGTCGACGACGACCATGTTTTTGGTCATCGAGTTTTGCACGTAAAATTTGTACATGAAATGATGATAACCCCACCAAACATGTTCAGGATTAAAGAAGCTTCGGCCGTAACGCATGACGGATAACAGCCCTGTCCGGTCAAAATGACCGTGCGCGTAGCCATGGGAGCCGTATCGGAGCACCGCTTGGATTCGATCCTGCTGCTCCCTTCCCTCCGTCTGGCTTCGCAGCATTGCGACGCCTACATTATCGGAATAGGCGTTGCTTGTCCCATAAGAAGAACGAACGTCGGGCAATTCCGCATGGCCAAAGATGGGGTCGACTACGTTATTCATTTTGATAACCGGTACGTATTCGGGATCTTTGTAATAGAAATAAGCCAAATCGTAGGTTGACCCAAAATGTACGCCCTCCAGCTTCCGCTCCTCCGAATCGCTGATGCCGAACAGTACTCCCCGGTAGTCCAAAAACGGGATCGTAGCATCAAACATATCCTTAATGCGGATATAGCTTTTACTATTGCCGCCCCAACGTTTGTTGTACATCCCAAAACGGAAACGGGCATCCTCCCCGTTGTACGTGCTGTTCACCTCGTCGTTAAACGGCGCAGGGAAATGCGTATGGACGATATTGATGCCAAACGGCAGGAGCGCATGGGCCGTATGGATATACATCGACGATACCCAGGTATTGTAGCTGACCGAGCACTCATGCCACCAGCCATCATTGAACAGACCGTATCGCAGCTGCTCGATTGATCCTCCGGGCCCGAATACAAAGCGAAGCGCTCTCTCCATGTCCTGAATGGCTAATGCGCAATAAAACGCGCCGGTTATTTCGGATAGCAGCCAGTTGGATATATGACCGCTATGGATATGATGGTCTAGAATATCCATATACATCCGGAAGCATTTCTCGATCCCTTGGTGCTCCCCCGGCGTCAACACGCCAGCATCGAAGATGATGTCATACGGAATCGCGAGATGCTGAAAAAAATGTCCTTCCTGGACATAGCTTTGACTGCAGCCCTTTTTTTTCTTCGGATATCCGTTTTCTTCGTTGATGAAGTAACGGAAAAATTGCGCCACTTTCTCCGCATATTGTTTCTCGCCGGTCAGCGCGTAAGCGTACGCAGCGGACATGATGAAATGCTCTTCTTGCGTGTCGTAGCAATAGTCCCGCTCATCGACTGGCACTGGCGGTTTTACTTCCCATGCCGCAGCATCTTGAAGGAGGCGCTCATATCCCGGCTGGAAGCAATCGTGACGATCAATCAGCCTCTTGCGCTCCGCCCACTGCTCCTTCGACCAGTAAATATACGGATGAGCAAGTCTTCGCATCGTTTTGAGCTCGATCTCGGCAGCGCTTGTACCGTCCCCGTTGCCTATAAAACGCAGCACTGTACTTTCGTGACCTCCAGGCACCACGGATTCATGCATTTTAAAGACGGCCGTTACCTCCTGACTGGCGTACGGCGCGAGGTCGAATTCCTTCGGCGACAGCTCCGCTAAGAGCGACTCCCAGCCTTCAAACCGCTGCTTTACCGACACGCGCTGCCGACTGTCCGTGCAGTTGTACACCGACATCGTGTAGGAAACCACCTCTCCGGCTTCGCCGGATTTGCCCCTCACGTCGGCCTGTACATACAGTCTCTCTCCCCGTACGAGCTTCGCGGTAAGAAGCTCGGCATTGCCTTGCAGCTCGAAGCTTTGCAGAAACCGCCAGATGTTAGCCTTTGCGGTCTCGATTTCGAAGTCCTCCAATCTTACCCTCGCCTCGTGTATGCCAGCTCCGGCGACTGCGATTCCAGCTTTCACCGGAATATGATCCGCAAAATTGGCTTGAACACTCACTTCGGTCGAATCGTCAACGCAATAAAGCTTCAGAATTAAGCCATGCCAGCCCATCGCATCCTGCGCCGCATGATGCCCCCGTTCGAACCCGATCGGATACCACCCTCCCGCATCGTCCGCGGCAGGATAAGAGATGACGAATTTTTCTGTCAAGCTATATTTTTCATCCGCCGGTCTTCCCGAAAGCTTCCATTCCTTGAGCAAATCAATCTGTGCATTCATCGTTGTTCCGCTCCTTCGCGTTCAGTTTGGCTTACTACGACACCGTATTGTTCTGGTGCAGCTTTCAGCTCGTAACTCAACTTCCCGGCATGCAAAATGATCGTTCCGTCTTGATCCGTCTTCGTCCGCAGCTTTTGTTGCCCGCGTTCCTTCGGATACAGCACCGTCAAAAATCCCTCGCTCGCATCCGCAACGGCACGAATATACTCCATCATGGTGACCCCATCGTCTCCGCTGTCAAAGAACGGCGTTGACCGTCCCTTCTCCACCTTGATCGACTGCAACGGGCGAATAAACACCGTTTCGAGATCAACTCCGTATACGCCTTCCGAAAGCAAGGCGCTGCCCTCCACTTTGGTTTGTTTGGATGCTACAGGAATCGTAAATTGAACCAATCCCGTGAAATCCTCGACCGTATCCCGGATGACGTACAGATCCGCTTGCTTCACATACGTGACATGACGAAAATGCCGGCCCTGTCCTTCGGGATTAGCTATTTCGATCGTAATCCTTTCCAGATCCTCGCCTAATTGCACTTCCAGCACTTTACTCGTTCTCGGTACATCCACCCAGCCTCGCTCCAAACTGTACGTTCCCGCCGACAGATTTATCGCGCCGGAGTTATGGCTTGGGATAACGGTTTGACGGGTCGCAAATTGCAGACAGGCATGGGAGTAGGAGCTAATATGCCAGCTTGTGCCGCTGTCGAAGTAACCTTCGATTCCCGAATCCATCACAAGCGGGATATTGTTTTTGTAGATGACAAAGGCACCTTGATCCAAATGCCCGTGCGCGATCGGCTCTGGACTGGACATGATCCCAAAGTAGCTTTGCTTCGAATCACCGGTTTCATTGCGGAAAATATAAATGCCGGCATCCGGAAAGCTAGCTGTCGAGCTCAGCTCAAGCGGCGTTGAAGGCACATAATTATCGCCTTGGCCAAGCAGGTTTTCCAGCACGATGCCTTCTCCCCATAGCTTCTTAAACGGCTTGCCGGCTGCCGTCCACGTATGGTACATCCGATCCGCCAGCTTGCGATCGACCTTGGCGACATCCGCCAAATAAGTAGCAAAACTGCCAAATTCGCTGCCATCCCCCAGCGCATGATCGCCGAATGGCGGCGTGCCGATCCTTCCGCCGAAGTATTCGTAGCCCGGCGTTTGCATCTCGATACTAAATCCGAACATACGTGCGAGCGGCGTTGTCTCGAACCAATCATCTCCGAGCACATTGCGCGCCGCCTTCGCATATCCAGCAAACCGCTCCAATGCCGCATGATGGTAACGAATCGACTCTGGCCAAGATGAATCCGGATTCACGTTCAACTCCAGCTGCGCCTTTAGTATGGCGTCCGCATTATATAGCCAGGTGTGGCGATTCGGGAAATCGGTCAGCGCCATCATCATGAGGCCGGTACCCGCGCACATGTCTGTTTGCCAATTGCTGCAGCCTTCCTGCGCCTCTCTCGGCGTCCACTCTGTTCGATCCCTCAAATCCAGCATGTATCGGAGCAAATATTCAACCAGTGCATAAAATTGTCGCTTCTCTTCGCCCGAAAATACATGCGCCTGCTTAATCATCGAGTAGCTGACAGCGGCACTGCTGAGCAGCCTTCCGCCTTGTACCGCACCGTAGCTGTCGCTGCCTTCGGGACGCAGATTGGTGACCATCCAATGCTCTGCTCCTTGGCTGAAATCATGAAGAATGTATAGTAGCGCATATTTGACTTTCATGGCATACTCGATCTCGCCCGTCAGGGCATATTGTATGGCGTCGCACTGCATCGCAAGCTGGAAACGTCCTCCCGGGATAGACGATTTACGATTAAACAGATACGTATATTCACCGATCGGCGCTCCAAATTCGTTATAGTACGTAACAACCGTCTTTAAACCCGCTTTCAGCTTGCCATCCAATTTGGCTTGGAAGGTTAACGTGTACCCGACTCCGCTTTCGACATCAAACGGTTCGATGCAGGTCCAGGCTGCCTCGTCCTCACGGGTTGGATTGCAGAGATAGAGCGAATGGTTACGAACGCCTTCTTGGTGTTTCGTCGCAACCTGCGATGATGGATTAGCCGGCTCCAGCCGTTTCCGATCGCCACCGCCGCAATAGGGATATTCGCTTTCCCATCGCATGCGAGGATTTCCCTTGCGCGCTTCCGGAATCCAGAAGTCGGGACTGTCTGAGCCCTCGTCGAAACCGGCATTCCGGATCTTAAGACTGCCCCCGCTTGCTGATAAAATTTCCAATTGATCGATCCATACATGTCCGAGACCTTCTTCTTCATTCTCCTCGGATGGAAGCACAAATGAAATACTCGCCTTTGCCGCATGTTCCGGAGCCTGGAAATTGACGATTTTATCCGTCGAGCTCCACAAGTAAAAATGCTGGTTCAGCTCGTCATAATCCGATTCTCCGTCCTTGATGTTCGCAACGGCTTTTTCGAGATCATCCAGGCTAAAAAGTCCCGCAATTCCTGCAATACGTTCATACTGCTCTCGAACTAACGGATCCGATTCGATCACGGCTTTCACCTGCTGGAGTCCTTCGCCAGTCAAATAGAGTGAAGCGTATGGATCCACATCCGTTCGAAGCACTCGGGAGTAGCGGCATTCGCGAATTCGATTAAAACAGGCCACGACGGCTAGCGCAAGCTCCTCGCTGGAATGATCGCTCAATGCGTCATCCGATGATGGCTTTAGTTGTTCCACGGTTGCCGCGGATGCTCGAAGCTTACGAACAGCTTCATCGTCCAGGCAACCGACTTCCTCGCCAATTCGGGCATTATGCAGCAGCTCATTCGCTTTCGATAATGCCAAGTCCGCTTTATAAATTAGCCGCTCCTTGCCTCCACGAAGCAGATCCTGCTCCTCGAACCACTCCAGAGCGGACTCCATTCCATACGAAGTATATACGCTGCTCTCTTTGGCGAATGGCGGCACCATCGTATACCGCTTGGTTGCGAACAATACCGCTTCTTCCTCACGAGGAGCATAGAACTCACGATTGCGTTTAAACGGCAAGCCGTTCTCGCCTTTCAACGCTTCACGTGCCGCTTGCATCAGATCGTCGATTGCCAGCTTGGCACCGTCCGTATAATAACATCCCCTTGCATCTACTATAGCTTCCGCCCGCTCTATCAAGGCTTGGAGCCGTCTTTTGTCCTCCGATACTTGCGTCATCTCTTCCCCTGCCTTCGTTTCTCATCGTTTAAGTGGATGATAGATTTCCTGCAAAGGATGACAGATATCGCGAATAATGACTAGCACCAAATCGTAACGAAAACATCAATATTGCATGTTCATCCCGCTCAAAAGCTTAAAATTTCACGATCTTTAGAATCAGCGGTTACAACTTAAAAAACGCACACGAAATGGCGGCGCTGGATCCATGTCCCTGGCGCCGCCATTCGTTTCGGACTGATATTTATTATGTTAGTGTCTCTTTTAACCAATCATAGGCTTGCCTTCCGCTAATTTCATGAACGCCCGGGAAAACGTCTACCGCCAAGCGATCACTGGCTCCTTTTGAATCATAAATTTCGTGAATGGCAGATGCTGCCCGTCTAAAGCCCTCAACAGGAAAGATCGGATCCTTCTCACCGGACTCCAAGAACAACGGACGGGGGGCGATTAATCCGATGAGCTCAGGAAGCTCTGCATGACGAAGAATGCCCGGCGTATAATTATCAACACAATGATGCACAGACAAAATACTGTCTTTAAACGTGTTAGTAAAGCCCGTCAACACAGTCGCACGAATGCTCGGTCTAAGAATAGACGTGATGAAAGCAATTAATCCTCCACCGGAGAAACCCATCACGCCGATTCGTTCTTTATCTACTTCCGGCCTACCCGCTAGATACGCATAAGCTCTAAGCGATTCTGCAACTCGAAGTCCCGTCAACGTCTTGCCTAACATCATAAGCTCAGTCGATAATCTGTAACAAGAGCTTGGAGCATTGGGATTGACCGCCAAATCCGCATGCAGCCGACGCTCGCCGAAGCCGATCACATCGGGTGCAATGACCGCCATCCCTCGACGCACAAGCTCCAAAGCAAAATGCTGGTGGATGCCCGGCACCCCGCTATCGGGCGAACCATCTGGCAAGAGACCTACAATTTCGCGGCTGCCATAGCCGTGTCCATGCATCGCCAATACGCCAGGAAGAGCCCCTTCTGCATGTTTTGGCAGAAGAATATAGGCGCCAAAGCTTAAGCCCGGCGTCGCGGATAACTCAATCCTTTCCCGAATATAATCATCCAGCTCCACGCGCTCCAGAAGCTTAGGCTTGAATGTCGCATTTGGCGCAAAGGAGCCTATCAGCTCCTGCAAGGCTCCCTTCAACATTCTGCTGCGCTCGTCCGAGCCCACCGTTGCTTTATGATTCTGATGCTGTTCTATAGCCTCATTGTACAACTGCTCCAGCAGACGATCTCCATTCCATGAATACATCTTCAACTCACCCCATGTCATTATTACTCCGTCTAGTTTATCTCCTCACTCTATTCGCCGAAATAACGATATTTAACGATAGGTTTTAATTGTAACTCGATGCAAGTTATCTATTGGGTAGAATCAATACCACTCTAACCTCATTACCGGCACTTAGCGGAATACGGAGATAGCTGCCAAGTTCATCGCCGTGAACCTCTGCTTCCTTGCCGTTGACCATTCCTTTTATCCAGGACAGGCCGGCTCTCACTTTAATCCCGTTATGATCCGACACCGATTGCAAAGTAAAGGTGATGACGTTGAAGTCCCAAGATAACTCTTTAACCTCTACCCCGGCCCTTGCCATCAATCCTGTGATCGTTCCCGATTTCCATTCGGAAGGCAGTGCCGGAAGAACTTCGATTTCCCCGGTGTTCGAATATAGCAATGCTTCGTTCACGGCTCCAAGTGTACCGAATAAGGTATCCGTACAATAGCAGTCATTTCTTCTGTTTGTGTCATGGTCTGTCATCAAGGATGTGTAATAACCGGAATCCGTCATCATCGGCAGGAGGGAAGAGACAACGCCGTCGCCGTCCTTTAATCTGGCGCAGACCAGTGCCTTATGCATCCAGCCGTGACCCGCTGTCGTGTCCGACGTATTGTATCGATTCCTGTTCTCTACAGCGATAATGGCAGCCTTCCTCAATTCCATATTGTTCTGCGTTTCATACGCAGGCCATGCCGGGTAGAGATGGCTCAAATGGCGGTGATCGTTGTTCTCCTCATACTCATTCATCGCCCATTCGCGCAGCGCGCCGTCCTTGTCCAGCTTATAGTCCGGCAGCAGCTCCAGCAGAGCCTCCCATTTGCCGACGGCTGCTTCATATCCTTCGCGCTTAATCGCCTTTTCAATCGCGATGGTCATCTTCAGTCCATCCCGCGCCGCCGATAGATCCATGGTGGCATTGGCCGTAATCGTACTGTTGTAGCCGATCGGGTGATTTTCCGGCGAATAGGTAGGAATCAACACATATTTTTCGCCTGGATTCAACCGCGTCTTGCCACTCTCATAGCAAGCATTGCCGCTTGGATCCGTATAGTACTCCGGCGTGCACAGCTGTTCCCAGAAATTGGCCTGCTTCGTAAGCAGCGGCAGCAAGATATCTTGCTCCAAATCCAGATAACCCTTGCGGACCAGCTTCGTGAATTCCTCATCCGTCAGTCCCCCGTCCCTTACGCCGAGAAGCTTCTTCAGATCATGAATCCTCATAGCGGGTTGGATCGGAATCTGCCGGTTGCCATAACATTGCCAATATTCGAAGATTGGAAGCAGGCACCAGCTTGCGCCGGCATTCCAATATTGGAAGGGATATTTGTTGTCGTACTCCACTTGCATCGCGCGGTCGCCGTCGGAGTTGACCGACACTTGAATCGCATCATGCATCCCATAAGACATTCGGGCATTGTATTCGAAATCCGATGCGTTGCGTAGGAAGAATGCGATATACCCAAGCTGAGCGAATGTAAACTGGCCCGTGTTCATGGGAGAAACCTGCAAATTCACGTTGGCATCGAGCGTATAGATTGCGTGCCAGCCGGGGTTCCACTCCCCCGTCCACATCCCGTACAGCCGCGGCGCGCTTGAGCCGCTGCAGCAGATCAAGGCATAACGCCCCTGGTTGTATACCTGCTCCATAAAGGCGTGATTGATTCTGGATTTCGATTCCTTCTGCGCGTTGATAAGCGTCTCGTTATTCGCTTCCCTGCAATCATCGTCGCCATCAAGCGTAAACCGTATGGCGTTAAATTCTTCGGCATGTTTCGCGGCATGCGGCGCAAGGGCGGCGTCATAATCGAAATGACCGGAACCATCTTGATATTTCCCGGCTATGGCATTCGTATGATTAAGCAGTTCATCGATAAGAGGGTAATGAATGCTTCCGGCAAAATCTTCGAGCTTCCCCATATCGAATGATCGGTTCGATTGGGTGATGAGATAGACGGCGTCGGCACCGTCCACTTGAATGGCAGGGTTCTGCACCGCGCCCACGTTAATCTGTTCATTCGTGTCAGCGAGCAGCACCCGCTTTTTGCTTCCGTTAACGACAATAACCTGCGTAAGGCCTGCATATCCTCCGTCTATCAGCTCGCTACCCGGATATGACGGATAATGGGCAACCTGTGCGATATAGTCGGCATTTGGATCCACCAGCTTTTTGTATTGCAGCCCCGTCATCCCGCCGCCGGCTTTGTACATTCCTGAAATGTCATCGATAGAGATCGTCATGTCGATCTTTGCGCCGGCGGAGGAACGTTCAATCTTCATAACCGAGACATTATCTTCTCTGGAAGTGAACGATGTCCGAATCCACTCGCCGAATTCGTCGGCGTAACGCACGCCGGTTTCGGCTGTCTCATAATTCGTCCATCGCTCATATTCGGTAACCGTCCCTCTATTCGCCATGTTCAGTCTGAGCTGGTGTCCCGGATGATAGGCATAGAAGAAGGTTCGTTTTCTGGTTCTTCCGTCCGCATGGGTAATCTTCCATTGATCGTTCAGCTGGAAGACATTCCGTCTCGCATCATCAAGCTGTCCCGTTAATTCTTCCGGAATCTCTCTCGGATCCGGGGTTGGAAAGTTGAGCCACATATATTGAAAAATAATGCAGTCCGAATACGGCGACCCCGACAGGATATAACCGTTCTCGCCGTTTCCGCTAACCATCCCTTCCCGCCAAGCCCGTCCCGGATCCGTTGCCGATACCTCTGTGTAGGTTCGGGCATAATTCCCTTTCCTGTACAATCGTTCAGCATTCCCCGACAAAGCCATTCTATTTCTCTCCCATCTCATGATAATCGCTTTGACGCCTCCATTATTGGCGATGTTGGTCTTTCCGATCACCGAACGACGCCTTGGATAGCTCTGCTAACAGGACGTATCGCTTGCCGCTTTCCACCTGGAACCCGATACATCCATTCGCATCTTGCACATATTGAACCCCTTCGCCGCCCTGCGTAATGTTCGGGGGAGGTCGATGGCGACGTAATGAAATACCCCTCATGGTTCTCAATGAGCCAATCCAAGCAGAATAAAGCCGCTTCTTACATCATCGGGTATGCCTTATTCCGCAAATAAGCTTCGTCCCCGTTGAACGCGTAATGCTCCCATAGATGCTGGGTCAGCCATGCGCCGCCCATCGGCCAGAACGCCCAAGCAGGGTCGCCATGGCCGAAATCGCCTACCGGCGCCGTTTGATCCCACAAATCCGAATTATGGTGCGCACCCCCCCCCTCGCACCGTAGTTTATTTCCGCTGTCTTCTTGCCGTTAAGGGCCAGTCTGCCGAAAAATTCGATCAACGGCGCATGCAGCTCCGCCATATTGCACGTTTCCGCGGGCCAATAATTCATTTCCGCGTTTATGTTCAACGTGTAATTACTGCTCCATGGCGCCCTCGTTTCGCAGCGCGGCTTTTGTTCCCGGATTATTCCACTCCCCCGGGAAACCGGACCATAACGTATCTTCATTCAAAGCGATCCGTTCCTTCTCAATACCCCCGAAGACCATCGCGCCTAACCTTCCGTTGCCAATTGGAAGCGCCTCTACCCAATGAACGGCTGGGGACTGAAACTGAATATGCATAGGGCTCTCATCCTCTTATCTATCATTTGAACGTACTTCTATTATTCATCCGCTCCAAGATGCAACTCAAACTCCATGTCGCGATCGCAGATCAGCACTCCGTCCACAACCTCCAGCTTGGCCGCCTGAAGGGAGGAGCGGCGCCATTCATAGTTGTTCAACTCTTCATGATGCCCGTCCACGCGGCCGGGATGAGTAAAATAAAAGATATACCCTTCTTCTCCCTGCACGACCACATCCGCGTGAAGGCCAATCGTCCCGTCATCCTCGCGTTTGCCAGGCTGATCGAGAATAAGGCCGTTTCGCTCCCAAGTCGTAAGATCATCGGAACGGAACACGCCTTGTCCTCTCCACTCGTCTACGATCATCCAATAATAGCCGCCCAGGCGGAAAACATTCGGTCCTTCATGGCCTCTTCCGGTGATCACCGGACCAATCGGCTGCCATTCGTACAGATCCTTGCTCTCGGCCGCGTAAGTATGATTCCGCTGCTTAAACCACATTCGGAACATGCCGTTCGGCAGTTGGTACACGCAGGCATCGATCACGTTGTCCTCGCTAATGCCAAGCGTGGACTGAAACTCCCAACGAATCAGATCTGTACTTGTAAAATGCCGGATACGAGCCTTGCCTGTCCAATTAACGGGCACGCCGTGGACGTAAGTAACATACATATGGTACAGCCCATCATGCCAGATGATCTCAGGCGCCCAGAACGTATTTCTGCCCCATTCCGTTTCGAGTCCTTCCAGAATTCCCCGATATAACCAGGTAGCTCCGCCATCCGATGAAGAAGCAACGCCGAGATCGGTGCCATGCACCCATCCGAATCTCGGCCCATCCTGCGTTGCGCGGCGGTTCGTATAGATCATCCACCATTCCTTGGCCTGCCGATTCCATATGACTACAGGATCCGCCGCACCGTCATAGATGGGATCCCTGAACAATGGAGATTTCATTCCTTATCCACTCCTCGCACCTCATAACCAAATTGGTCTACGTCAATATAACCCTGCTCGCTCTCGCCGTTAAAGCTGTATACCCCGACCCGGTCTCCCCTGTAATGGCCCCAACTCAGCTGATAGGCGTCTCCAAAGCTGTCGAACTGCATCCCGTCGACGCTGTATTCGAACCGGCTGATTCCGTCCATGTTCCATATCGACCTTAACCAAAGGTCGGTTCCTGTTAATTTCGGGCCCCATATGACGGTTCCCGAGTTGTTGAACTTCAGAATCCTTATCCCGTTCAATTGTTGAACGCCGATCGTACAATAGGTTTTCGCAAAATGGCAAAGGCCCGCTTCTTGCCCGTCCGCCATGCCGCCCATCTCTAGCTTTGCCGTTGCTTCGTTATGAACGGTTCTGAACGTTCTTTGCGAAAGGATGTTGCATACGGCGAAAAAATTGTCCTTGTCGATTGGTTGGCATGCATGCAGGCGCAAATAGCCCGGCCGTTCCGTTAACGACCACTTATCGGCTCTTGGCTGATGGTTCCATTCCCAATAAGGTTTAAGATCGTCTCTGTCAAAATCGTCGGATGTGGAAAGCACCGTAGCGGGATGCCCATTCATCGGCTTCCTGCCCCCCCATACCATCTCTCCGACTCCGTCGCCGTCCGTATCTTCTCCGATGATCGGCCAACCGTCCACCCATGTTACGGGCAGCAAGTGCAGCGGCCTGCCTTCGTGCGCGCCCGAACCTTGATGGCTAATGAAGTACCAATCCCCGGAGACCGTCTGGACAAGTCCGCCCTGATTGGGCTCCCGGTCTATTTCCTTGCCGTGCGTATGAATAATTTCCTTCTCCTCATAAGGACCATAAATATGCTCTGACCTTAACATCATGACATCCCGGGCTTCAACGCCTTCCCGAGCGCGCACCTCGCTGTGGAAGAAATAATAGGTTCCGTTTATTTTGTAGAGCTTATTGGCTTCGCTCCCTTTGTATTGATGGATAATTCTAGCGCTGTCATGCAGCAGCTCTTTGCCGTCTTCGCTAAGCTTGATCAAATGAATATTGTAGTTACCGGCGAAATGGGTGGCAACCAGGTAACCTTGCCCGTCATCGTCCCAGAATGGACAGCAGTCGTCCCATCCGGCCACCTCCCAAACCCGATGAAGCGGCTCCCAAGGTCCGGCCGGATCGGTTGCCGTGCTCATAAACAAACCTTCGTCGGGCGTGAAGAAATACACCCAATATTTATCTTTGTGGAATCGAATGGCGCCGGCCCAAACGCCTCTGCCGTAACGATTCATGCGATCGTAATTGTATTCCGGGCCGATGCTTGTCAAATCCTGAACAACATGTCCGATCATGCTCCAATTCACCAGATCCTTGGAATGCAGCACCGCCATCCCGGGAGAGCAATGCAAGGTAGAAGAGATGGCGTAATAATCATCCCCGACCCGAATGGCGTCCGGATCGCTATAATCGCCCGGCAAGATAGGATTGACATAAGTGCCGTCTCCTTGATCTCCCCAAGCTCCCTTCTTCGATAATACATGGTAGTCTTTCTCCATAATCGCGTAACTCCTTCACATCGTATGTTTAATCGTACGAAGAACGCCATAGATGCCATTCTCCTGTTGGCGCGGCACAAACTTGATAGTCAATGCTTCCTTGCCTGCAGTTAATGCATCGGGAAGGACGAATATTCGTTCATAAAACTTCCGCTTCCATCCTTCTTGCGGGAAAATCTCGGTGGCCAGCAGCTCTCCGTCAATAAAGATGTCCAAGCTTCCCTTGACGTGCATGTGGTTAAAGGTCATGGCTAACGCAGTTCCAGGCTGAACTGCCATTTGATAGCTGAACCATCCGCCGGCTTCAACCCTTCTTCCGTTCAATCCTTCCCAAGTGCCGCTGTATGTTTTTTCTCCCTGTACCTGATGCTCCAATTCGTATTGGTCATTTCCTATTTGAATAGCATCAATGGTTGCTTCTCTTAGGCGCCTATCCCGTTCAGCTTTCTCCTCATGCTCCTTAAGCTCTTCTGACTCCTCGTCCAGGAGACTCCAGTAGATGCCGTATCTTTCGCGATGCTGCTTGTAGTGCGGCGTAAAGACAAGCCGTCCATCTTCATCCGTATGCTTAAGAGTAAACGCCAAATCCTCGCCCCGACGAGTCACATGCTCATGGAAACGGCTTAGCCACTCCTCGACACTCATTCCTTGCGGAACGAGATAATCTTTGATGATCATTCGCCTGGTCGCAACGCTGACGTTTATACCCGTATTCGATTCGACCATATCTTCGGTGCCAAGTGCCGCGCTCAAAACAACCGGGCCATATTGGAGTCCAATGACATGAGGCGAATCAGGCAAGCGGGCATAGGCAACATTCATCGGAATTCGCAGCCCAATCGTATCGCCGTCCTGCCAAATTCGGTTGAGAATCGCATACCCCCGCTCCATGTCGGGTGTAACCCGGTTTCCGTTAACCGTCACTTCAATTGCGTCAACCGCCCAATAAGGAACGCGAATGTGAATGGCAAGCTGCTTTGGTTCGATCGATTCTAATGAAAATTGTACATTGTCCGTTTGAGGAAGCGTGGTGGACTGCGTAATCGTCATATTTTGCTCCCGCCAATGCAGCTTCGTGCTTACAAATTGATTGACATAAAGCTTGTCGTCGGCATGGAAATAGATACTGTCATTCAGCTTGGTGAAGCTTTCCATTCCCGTACCCGTGCAGCACCAGAAATGTTCGAACGGAGAACTGTAGACTTTGAAATACCCGGTTGCCATCGGTTGAAAATACATCGTCATGCCCGTATCCGGATTTTGGGAAGACAAGATGGCATTCATATAAGTTCTCTCGTAAAAATCGGCGTATTTGATATCTTGAGTTAGCTTGAACAGCTCTTTGGTCAACTTCAGCATATTATAGCTGTTGCATGTTTCGCAGGTAACATCGAAACGCTTGCTGTCCAACACGTCAGGTTCGCCAAAATGCTCGCATTCACTGTTTCCGCCCGTGATATAGCTGTGGTGGTAAACGACGGTATCCCAGAAGTTAGCAGCTGCTTCAAAGTAGCTGCGTTCGCTCTCCCCTAGTGTCAGATACCGGTTCAGGGCTCCGATAAACTTCGGAATCATCGTATTGGCATGTTTGCCCTTCAGTACATCTCTTCTCTCCCGAAGCGCTTCGGACAAGCTGATTTCATCAAACCGGTGGGCGGCCTCAAGATGGCGGCTATTTCCTGTCAGCTTGTAAAGGCTGTACAGGCAATCGTTCATTCCGCCATATTCCACAGCCAGCACGTTGGCTTGAACCTCGTCTGTCCATGCACAGGCGCGGTTCGCAACCCAATCGCCGAGGCGGTTCACGATATGAAAAGCTTGTTGCAGCTTCGCAGCATCATAGACGGCAATCAAACCCGCAATAATTTTATGCATGGTATACCATGGCACCCAGACAGGTTTACGATTCTCTACATTGTCAAACAACGATTCGGGAAAAGCCGATAGATAACCGCTGTCATGTTGGCATTCTGCCAATTCAGCAACAAGGTAATCGATTGTTGCGATCATATCCTTATCTTTTGTTTGCGAATAAGCTTGGGAGACAGCAGTCAAATAGTGGCCTAACGTATGGCCTCGAATCTCGGTGTTCTCCCACCCCGGGTATTTAACCGCTTTCGGTTGTAAGCCCTTTGTTTCTCGAAAGCCGGCAAGAAGTCGGTCGGCTTCGAAGCTGGTCAAATAACTCCATTCTTTCTTGCATGCATGAATTAGATCTTCATCTCTTAATTGCACTTGATCAAGCTCGAAATGCTTTAAAGGGGCATGGCTAGTGTATGTTTTCAAAGAGATCATCCTCTCACTCTATAAATTGCAAAAAAGACATAAAGGATCCAATGCTCCATAAGTAGAGACTTCTTTCCATTCCTGTTTCTTTTGACTTTAATATCATGCATATGAGTGTTCAAGTTCGCAAAACTTGAAAATTTAGATTTGATGCATTTCGAACCTGTCTAGACAACACGAATAGAGGTGCTGAGCACCCCTATTCGTTATAGGATTAAGAAGTCCATGCGGGAGAAGGTAAGACGGGCTTACCTGCAAGCTACCCTTCTCTTTCCCGCCTGTTACAATTCTGCAAGGGCAGCAATCTCGCCGGCAGAAAGGGCTTGGTTATACACCCGGAAGTCATCCACCCGCCCATCGAGGTACGGGTCAGTCGAATACTGGGAGCGTCCGATCCAGTTTTGGGCGGTGGCTCCCAGATCTGACGGCTTAAGAGTCATCGCGGTATTTTGCCCCACTTGAACGCCGTCCACGTAGAGAGTACCCGTTGAGCC
Organism: Paenibacillus sp. MY03; assembly: GCF_002165585.1. Lineage (NCBI taxonomy): Bacteria > Bacillati > Bacillota > Bacilli > Caryophanales > Paenibacillaceae > Paenibacillus > Paenibacillus sp. MY03. The sequence goes on from NZ_MXQD01000013.1 coordinate 241,769, forward strand.
ATTTAAGGCGACGGCCACATGATGCCAGCCTCCCGTGGGCAGCGCCGACTGTCCGTCAATGATTTGTTCGCTCGAACCGTTCTTCTTGATCGCGAAGCGGATTTTACCGTTTGCTCCATTCTTCGGCGTGAGAAACATATTGGTCGCGGTGCCGGACCCGAAATCGAATATGCGCGACCAGTTGCTAACGCTATCCAGATTCACCCAGGCCGCTATAGTGATTGCGTCTGCGCCGGAGACAACAGCGGAAGGAAGAGCCATATAACCGTTTGTTCCGTTTAGCTCCGCTGCATTGCCAGCTTTGCCTGTCGTCCAGGCTGCGTTGCCATTCATCGTTCCATGTTTGAAATTTCCTGAAGCGTCTGCCGCTGTATTCCCGCCGGATTGATCGAATTTATACCAGGCGATCATGCCGGGTGCGGCAAGCGCAGCAATCTCATCGGCGGGAAGCGCTTGGTCATAAATACGGAAGTCATCCACCCGTCCGTCGAGATAGGGATCCGGATACTGGGAGCGGCCGATCCAATTCTGAGTGGTAGCGCCCAGGTCGGACGGTTTAAGGGTCATCGACGAATTGGTTCCCACTTGGGAGCCGTCCACATAGAGAATGCCGGTCGAACCGTTTAACGTGACGGCCACATGATGCCAGCCTCCCGTCGGCAGCGCTGACTGCCCGTCAATGATTTGTTCGCTTGAACCATTGTTCTTGATCGCGAATCGAATTTTGCCATTGGCTCCGTTTTTCGGCGTGAGGAACATGCTGGTCGAAGTTCCGGAACCGAAATCGAATATGCGCGTCCAGTTGCTCGCCGCGTCCAGATTCACCCATGCGGCAATAGTAAGCGTGTCGGCCTCGGAGACAATACCGCCAGGAAGAGCAATATAGCCGTTCGATCCTGCCAGATCCGCAGCGCCTCCGATTTTACCCGTCGTCCAGGCTGTACCGCCATTCATCGTCCCATGCTTCCCGCTTCCGGATGCATCTGCAGCTGAAGCTCCGGTTGTTTCGTCAAGCTTATACCATGATAGGAGGCCTGCAACCGGCATGCCATCGGTTGTTGCGGAGGCAATGGCCGACATGTCCGATTCTCCTGTTGCATTCACTGCCGTTACTTTGAAATGATAGGCAGTTATCGGCTTCAATCCCTGGCTGGTATACGTTGTTCCAGTAATCGCTTGACTATTCGCCTTGGTATAGACGGCATTCTCCGCCAAAGAGTCGGAGATGTACACGTTGTAACCCGTTGCTCCCGTTACGGCCGGCCAGCTTATGTGAATCGATCTATGGTCTGCAGCCGCAGCCGTCACATCTGTCGGTGCTGCCGTTACGGTTCCCAAAGTTTGTCCGTTCATCACGCTCGTCACTTCCGATGAACTTATCGCGCGGTTATAGATTCTGAAATCATCCACTCGTCCATCGAGATACGGGTCGGCGTATTGGGAGCGTCCGATCCAGTTCTGCGTCGTAGCGCCCAGATCGGACGGTTTGATCGTCATGGACGCATGGCTTCCCGCTTGAACGCCGTCAACATAGAGCGTGCCGGTCGAGCCGTTTAACGTGACGGCCACATGATGCCAGCCTCCCGTAGGCAGGGCCGACTGCCCTTCAATGATTTGCTCGCTCGAATTATTGTTTTTGATCGCAAATCGGATTTTGCTATTGGCCCCGTTTTTCGGCGAAAGATACATGTAAGTGGAAGTTCCCGAACCAAAATCGAAAATGCGCGACCAGTTGCTCGCCGTATCCAAATTGACCCAAGCCGCGACGGTGATCGTGTCGGCATCAGAGACTATACCGCCGGGAAACGCGATATAGCCGTTGGTTCCCGCAAGATCCGCGGCGTTGCCGAATTTGCCTGCCGTCCAGGACGTACCGCCATTCATCGTCCCGTGATTGCCATATCCAGATGAGTCTGCGGCTGAAGCTCCGCTCGTTGCGTCCAATTTGTACCAGGCTTTTAACGCGGCGTCGGCGATGACTTGTACGGTTGCCTGATAAGCTTGACCGTTATAGGTCGCGGTAATCGTAGCCGTACCCACGCTTATTCCTGTCACCAAGCCTGCCGAATTGACGGTTGCCACAGCCGGATTGGATGAAGCAAAGCTCGCTTGGCTGTTAAGAACCTGAATGCTTCGGTCCGGGTGAATGACCCTTAATACGGATTGATGCTTATGATTGACAGGAAGAGAATAACGGCTTACATCGAAATCCGGAATGCCGTCTCCCCCCGTTGTCGCCGATACATTGGCAAACGTTGATCCTCCGGATACGCGGACCTTATAATAATAAGTCTTATTGGGGGTCAAGCTTGTATCGCTATAGCTGTTCATCTGGGTATATGTTCCGTTTTCTTCCGTGGATCTATAGATGTTGTAACCGAGCGCTCCCGCTACAGCCTTCCACCTGATGTTGATTGCATTCGAGCCGGCCGCCGTTGCCGTCAGTCCTGTTATATTCCCTAGAATGATCCGATTGCTCAACCCATCAGTCTTGGCTGCATCGGGTGTATACAGCAACGAAGCCAGCGGATAATCCTTTCCCGCCACCTCCGGCATTCTGGTTTCATAGGCATAGGCCAGGTATTTGAATTTTTCCTGGGTCATATCCTGTCCTTCGATATATTTATAATAGTTGTATAGAACGCTGTTGAACCCATCGATTCTGCCTCTTTGGTCCGGATTGATCCCCTCAAAAATTTGACCGGCATAGCTTTGGTTGGCCACCGCCGGTGTCCATGGCACATCATATCCCAGATGATACTTCAGCGCATACGAAGTCCCTTCCAACAGTCGGTCATTGAGGAAGTTGAATGGATTCACCGCATTGGCGGCAGTGGAAATGGTTCCATTTACCGGGTCAACCTTTGTCCCCTGAGCGTAGATGGTCTGCGCCAATGTTGACAGTCCGGCGATATTGGCGTAAGCATGTCCCACATCGCGGCCCATCTCCATTAACTGCACATGATAATCCGACGGGTCGAGCGGCTCTCCCGTCATTTCATTCGTCGTCATCCAGCGCATTTCATGTTTGATCGAGCCATTCCTTCCCCCATCATCGCCCGCAGCGTTCACCATTGTCGCTTCGACTGCCTCCGCGTACAGTTCCAGGTCATTGGTTAAGATCGCCCGCGCCATCGTCCCCATGACCGTAAACTGATGCTGGTTCATGAAGAAAGAATGAGGGTTATAGGTGACCGAGCAAAGCTGCATCATGTTTGTAAAATTCTGAGTATCGGTTGCCGTCCATTTCAGACTGGCCGTCTGGGTATCGGAATAGCGCATAATCTCGGCAGCCGCCGCGAGCAAATATGTCATCGTCGCAAATCGAAAGCTCGTATGAGGAGCAACGGACTGGATGCCGGAATATGCTCTAATGATATACATCGCGCTGGAACGGTACGTCTCGTCGCCGGTAATGTACCACATAATCGCCTGCTTGAAAGCGACCAAAGCATCCGTATTCGCGCGCGTCCCCACATAATCGCTTGGGTCCGCCCAATATTTGCCGTTCGCGTCGGTAAAGGCCCACGGTCCGCGGATGTTAACGAACAGATCATTCCCGGCTTCATATAGGATCCTTGGATTCGGTCTGGATTGCGGGTCGGCGGCAAACGCCTCGAACGCCGTATTCCAAGGCTCGTCCCCTGCTCTTACATGGTCGCGCATATTGTCCAGATCGGCGAGCGACATGGCAATGCCCGGGTGATGGATCGTCGCCGACACCGTATTTCCGTTTGCATCCGTATAGGAGGCAAGCACATCGGCACTTACCGCCTGCGGCTTGTAAGAAGTAATCAGAGGAGAAACAGCCGCATTCGCCGTTTCCTCCCCTCCAAGGCTTGTAATGGTCATCGCCAGCGTAAAACAAAGAAGATAGACAAAAACACGTTGGCAGCGCTTTCTTAATGGTATAATATTCATTCTTATCCCTCCCTCTTATTCTAGTTCTTCGTTACTGCTGCTGCAGTCAGTGTTTATCCCCACTCTTTCTCTCTTCATTTCCAAGAAGTGAAGCCCCCAATTCACAACGAAGATTCGATTGGGGGCTTCATGATAAAGGAAGGTTAATTCATTGATTAAGCTTCTGGCTCCTTGACGGTAATCGTAATCGTCTCGCTGGACGTCTCTCCCGCCGCATTCACCAATACGGCGCGGTATTCGTATATGCCCGGAGCTCTGCCGGAGATGTCCGTTGTCGCCTTCTGGGCGCCCGGGGTCGCTGCGGTCAGCGTCTGCGAGTCGATCAATTCCCCGTTCTCGTACAGCCGATATTCGGAACCGTTCGTTCCCCACCACATATTCATCGTAACCTTGTAATTCCCGTCACCGTCCCAGTTGTCATGGGACACTGCCGGTTTGCCCGGCGCGGCATCGGTGACGGTGACGACAAGCGGGTCGCATGCAGTCGTGCCGAAGGCATTTGTCAGCTCGCAGGTGTACGTATACGTTCCGTTCGCCTTGCCTGAAATATCGGTTCTCACGGTTTGCGCACTAGGCGAGTTGTCCGTCAGCATCCGCGTATCCATGGGCACGCCGTTCTCGTACAGCTTGAACTCGGTGCCGTTGTTCCCCCACCACAGGTTCATGGTAACGGTATAGCTGCCGTCCTTCAGTCCATCGTGACCGTTGTTGTCGGAAAGGACCGGTTTCCCCGGTACCCCTCCCGCGAGCGGCGTCTCATCGTGCAGCCACTGCGCCCAGCGGACCAGCGCGGCCGCCTGCTCTTGCGTCAGCTTCTTCCCGCTCTGAGCATTCGCTTCATGAATAAATGCCTGAAGCTGGTTCCGAGCTTCTTGACCTTTGCCTTCGGCAGCCTTCGCTTGCGCGCTCGCCAGCTTCTGCTGAAGGGATGTCGCAATGCCTTCCCATCCCGGAGCTCCGGTTTCTGCCGCGAAGGTACCGGTCAGCGCGGACAGACTGTCGAACGTCGCGACCACGCTATACGTATGCTCGGCAGATCCGCGGTGACCGGCGGAATCCACCGCATCCGCCGTTACGGTATGAACGCCCGGCTCAAGCGTATACGCCTTGACCTCTACAAGCGGCGCCTCGCACGACGTAGACGTGACGCCGGATACGGCGTCGACCGCGCTGCACGAGATGCTGATCGTCTGATCAATGGTATACGACGCTTCGCCGGCAATCGTGACTTGGGGCGCAGTCAGATCCATCTTCACATCCGCCGATTTCGGTTCCACCGCATCGGTTCCAGTTACCGGACGATACAGTATTTGGTGTATGCCTTCCTGGCTCAGCGTAACAGGCGCGTCATAGGCGAACCAGCTGGAGCCGCCGTCCATACTGTACTGCACATTCCCGTGAGCCGACAATGTCACCGTTACCGGCGCCGTGTACCACCCGTTCAGGCCGTTCGGTTCAGAAGGGTCGAGCGACGCCATAATCTTGACCACGAGCGAATTCAGCGCTTGCAGCAGGCTTGCCGCCGCCGCATCGATCTCCTCTTGGGTTGCCTCGGCAATATCGAAAACCTGATTCGCTTCCGAAGCTGCCGTCTGAAGAGCCGCTACGCTTTCTTCCGTATAATGCTCGGCTTGAATGGCAGCCGCTTCATCCAAAAGAACCGATAGCAAGCTGTTATCGATCCATTGCGCCGTATTGTTGTATACGGCCTGGATTTCCTCCGCGCTTAAGGCGGAATTGTAAATGCGGAACTCGTCGACCATGCCGTTGAACAACGGATCGTTGAACTGGCTCTTGCCGATATAATTCGCGCCCGGCTTGAGGTCGATCGGCTTGATTGTGACATTGGTGTTCGTAGCCTTTAGTTCGCCGTTCACGTACAGCTTCGCCGTATTGTCCCCAAGCGTAACCGCCACATGCACCCACTCATTCATCGGCATCACAGTCGTCTGCACGATCTGCTCGGCGCCGCCGTTCTTGATCGCGAAACGCAGCGTATTGTTGCCTGATTTCGGCGAAAGGAACATAAACTGATTCGTATTGTTGCCGAAGTCGAATATTCTTTGCCAGTTGCCGCCGCCTCTCCAGTTAACCCAGGTTGCTACAGTAATGGAATCGTAACCGGAAAGGGCATGTTCTGACGGCAATGTCACGTAGCTGTCCGTACCGTTCATATTGACCGCCTGATCCATCTTGCCCTCAGAGTAACCAGCGTTTCCATGGACCGTTCCGTCATGCTTGCCGAATGAATTCTCTACGTTGCCCTCGAATGAATACAGCGACAACGGCACTTCTTCAAGCGAAGCTTCCGCCTGCTCAAGCTCGGCAGCCAGCTGAACCTTATCGGCTTCCGGCTTCGCCATTTCCGCTTCGATCCGCGCGGCTTCCTTCAGGTACAGATAGTGGCTGCCCTGCGTATAGCCTTTAGACGGAATTATATTCAGCTTCACCTCGAAATCTACGATTTGGCTGGCCTCGAAGCTTCCGTTGCCAACCTTGAAAGTTACGGGGTGGCTGCCATAATCGGCCTGTCCCGGCGTCCAGGAGAGCACGCCGGCCGCTGCGTCGAAGGATGCGCCCGCTGGCAGATTCCCAGCCTGGTATGTCAGTTCCGCCCCCGAAGGATCGGATGCCGGCAGCTGATAGGTGAGCGGTTCCTTCGCCGTTACTTCCATAACCGGCTCAGCCGTGATTACAGGCAATCCTTTCACCGTAATCTTAATGGTTCTGGAGGTGGACAATGCTCCGGATTTGACGGTAAAGGTTACCGGATGCACGCCTCCCTGTTCTTTGGCCGGCGTCCAGTCGAATGTGCGCGTTTCCGCGTTAAAGGAAGCTCCTGCAGGCAGATTGACTGCATCGAATTGGACGCCGTCCATGCCGTTCATCTCTTCAATTGTAAAAGTCAGCTGCTGCTCCGCCATGACGAATCTGTCGCCGATCGGAGCGAGCACAGGCAGCCCTTCGATCGATTCAAGCCCTTCGAATGCCGCAAGCAGGCTCGCCGCGGCCGCATCGATCTCCTCCTGAGCCGCATCGGCATTGCCTGCCACCGACGCTGCGTCCGCATGCGCCGTTTGGAAAGCCTCATAGCTTTCTGCTGTGTAATATTCGGCTACGATCTCAGCCGCATCCTCCAGCAATTGCTCGAGCAACGTCTTGTCCATGCCGATTTCTTGGAACTCGATTTCTTCGAAGTTCACGAAGCCGTTATGATCGTCATAGATGCGGATATACCGATATGGCGTCTTATCCGGATTAAGAGCAGAATACCATTGGTACGTCGTCGTATTCGGAATCTTGTACAGATCGGTCCAATTCACGCCGTCATTAGAGCCCTTGAAGACGGTTCCGTTAATACGGTTTACATGCGTTCTTCTCGGCAGGTAGCGGAACGTATCCACTACTTTTTCGTTCCCTGCGCCAAAGTCCACGTCAACCCAGCTCACGGCTGACCTGGTGTGGGCAATCGTGTCGGGATTTCCGTCAAATAAATACCATGCGTTCTGTTCCTCGGAGATGTTATTATTCTGCCAGAACTTCTCGGAAGCTCTGGCCATCGATGGATCCATCTGAATTGTCGTCAGCAATGTCCGAACCGAAACGAGCAGCTCTTCAGCCTGCTCCAGCTCGGCCAATAGCTGATCGATATCAGCGTCGGGTTTCTCTATATCCGCCTGGATCCGCTCCACTTCCTTCAGATACGGATAGTAGCTTGCTCTCGTGTAATTTTCCGCAGGCAGAACATTTAGAACTACTTTAAAGTTAATCGTTTGGCTGACGGCGAACCATCCATTGCTTACCGTAAAAGTTACCGGATGGCTGCCATAATCAGATTGGTTCGGCGTCCAGCTGAATGCGCCTTCCGCCGTGTCCAACATTGCGCCTAGCGGCAGCTCGCCTGCACGGTATACAAGCGGCTCGCCCGCCGGATCGGAAGCCGGCAGTTCCAACCGGAACGGCTGCTCAGCCGGCAGCTCAACCGTTGTTGCCGGCTCGAATAACGGCTGCCCTTTCACGGTAATTCGGATCGTCTTCGACGAGGATAAATCGCCGGCCGCCGCCGTAAACGTAACCGCGTGCACGCCGCCTTGTTCTCTCTCAGGCATCCATTCAAAGATCCCGGTCGCCGCATCGAAGGACGCTCCTTGAGGCAGATTCTGCGCGCCATAAACAACAGCGTCGTTCGTATTTACCGCTTCGACTTTAATGGTTAGCAATCTCTCCGCAACGATGGACCGGCCTCTCAGCGATTCCAGCACTGGCATGCCTTCGATGTAGTCCAAAGATTCCATTGCGTTGAGCAACTGGTTCGCTGCTGCATCGATTGCCTCTTGGGCTGCATCTGCATCGTCCAATACGGTTGCCGCATTGGCCGCTTCCGTTGCAACAGCTTGCACGCTTTCAACCGTATAAATGCCGGCCTCATTCACTGCGGATGCTTCATCCAGCAATTCCGCGAGCAGCGTCTTGTCAATGCCAATTTCAAGGAACTCGATCTCTTCAAAGTTCACGAAGCCGCTATGGTCGTCGTAAATGCGAATATAACGGTAGGGCGTCCTGTCGGGATTGAGGGCAGAATACCATTCATATAGACCTACCCCTTTAATGCGATGCAAATCCGTCCAATTCACTCCATCATTCGAGCCCTTGAAGACGGTTTCGTTGATACGGGCAGTAGCATCCCTTCTCGGCAAGTAGCGGAACGTATCCACCATTTTTTCGTTCCCTGCGCCAAAGTCCACATCTACCCAGCTTTCCTTGGACCTGGTATGGGCAATCGTGGCGGGATTTCCATCAAATAAGAACCAGGCGTTCTGTTCCTCGGAGATGTTATCGTTCTGCCAGAACTTCTCGGAGGCTCTGGCCATCGATGGCTCCACCTGTATTTTCGTCAGCAGCGTCCGAGACGAAACAAGCAGCTTCTTCGCGTCATAGATTTCGTCAATCAGCTGCGCCTCGTCAAATTCGTTCTCCATCATCTCCGCTGCAATACGATCCAACTGCTCATGGTATAGATAGAAGCTCGCCTTTGTATAGTCGTAGGCCGGCAAGCTCTTCGCTTCTTCCATCACCGTCGCAATCGAGTCCGCATTGGCGGAAGCGACAGCCGAGAACGGTTGAGGGGAGCCGTCGTCGTGAACGGGCAGCACCTTGTAATACACGCTTCCATACCGCAGAGCGTCCCGGAATGGCATCGCTCTTGCACCCGTGAGGACCTCCTCCCAAGGGGAACCGTCTTCCAGCTCGGTCGTACCAGGCTTGAATACCGGATCGGTCAAACTCGCCTCCTCATCATAGGTGCGGTATACGTTGAACCATGAGGCATGCTTTGGTTTATTCCAATGCAAAGTGATTTGATCTTTATCCTTTTCCACAAACGGCATCAGACTCTCTCTCGGCATAGCCGATACGGTTACTTCGCTGAATGCCGCCTCTTGAGTCGAGACAAGTCCTGTATAATAGGCATATGGAAATAAACTTTCTGACTTCGCGACGTATTCCCAATCGACTCCGTCCTTCGATACAAAAGCATAGGCGATCTGCGAATTATGATGCCATAACAACTTGATATAAGGATAGTCGTCGACATGATACCCTTTAACTCCATGATTGAACGGACTTACAGGTTTACCGCCATTCCACACCACGAAGGATACTCGATTACGATCCTGCAATACCAGGTTTCCTTGGTCATCCGCGCCGAAATATAGATAACGGGAATTTGCAGAAAGCTCTTCCCTTAACATAAGACCGCTGAGAGAGCCGCTATTCTGATCAATTCTGGCACTAATAGAGCTATTGCCAACGGCTGTCTGATGGACAAAGTGGAAGGAATCCTGAATATCTCTTTTATAGATATTAAAATCGTCTCCTATACCCAGGCCATTTCCATCCGCATCCTCGATTGTTATCCCATCGCCGTTAACCGTTGCGCTGCCTTGGGCGGTGCCAATGAAATCCTGCTGCCATGGAGAAGCAAGATTTTGGGATGCGGCATCGCTCAGATCAGCTTTGGCGCGCCATGATTCCCAGCCTGATCCATGTTCATTCACGGCTTCCACTTTATAATAGTACACGTTTCCATTTACTACATCGGTGTCTTTATAGTGATTGCCCGTTAACCCTTCTGCAATCACGGCATACGGACCATGTTCCGTTTCAGAACGTTTGATGGTATACGTTTTTCCTCCGGCAGTCGTTTTCCATATAACATCTACACTGCCATTTCCTTCAACCGCTTTGGCAAAATCAACATGATTTGGTTTTGGAGCCGGATCAAATTGGTTTGATAATTTTAGAATCATTCCTCTTTCAGGTCCAATGGTTACTTTGCCATTGACTACCGGAATCGTTGTTTTAGATACAAAATCGAAGATCTCGTTTCCTGTATAATCGGAAGGCAGCTCCACCTCAAAGGAACGTTCATTTCCGTATTCAGCACGAGTGGTATTCGTGAGGATGAAATACTCCCCATATCTTGCAGCCATTAAATCCGTCAAAGATGAATAGGGATGATCGACTTCAAAATTGTCCCGGACTACTGTACCAACCCCTGGCTGATAAGCAATGGGCAATATTTCACCTGCCAGGGCTGAAGGCGCGAATCCTTTGACTGGCGGTTCTCCTCGCTGGAAATAGACATCCATATCTTGCGATCTGATGTAGTAATCTTCATATTGCAATTGATTATTGTGAGCAATCTGCACCAATCGCACATACTCAGGCGTGACAATATGAAGGTTTCCAGTTCCCGGAAATGCCATGTTATTCTTCGATAGCGACCCGAACATTCTAAAGTCCCCATCTCGCATGGAGATGAAATTATTATCTACATCGATCCATGCAAACTGTTCATAGTCCTCCGGATTCACACCTAATGCGGCAATCTCTTCTTCCGTATAATAATCGAAATCGGTCTGGGGAATGACGACCCCTGCTTTTACATCATTAAACCTGGCATAGTCCTTCCGGGTATTGAATATATACTCATAGGTTTCACGCAGATGGAAATCCCTCGAATTCAAATCGCCCATTAAGCGATTATCCATCTTCATCTGCTGTACGGCCCCTACGGTATATCTGGCATAGTCCCAATACTTCTCCCATTCCGGACCGCTATATCGTTCCTCATGATCCGCCATATATTTTTCTAAATACGCATAGGACGTGCCATATCCGAGCATTCTGGCGCCATACGCAATCGTTCTGGAAGGCATACCCCCATTTCGTTCATCTAACGGGGAATTCATCGCTAATAGTCGTTTGCCCTCATCATCCAGATCAGCGATTCGAGTCCATAAACGACCATAAAAGCTGTTAAGGGCTTGTTTCAGAAGCTCATCATTGAGCGCTTCATCCCCGGGCTGATCCAAGGTTCGATAGAAGTATTCCAAAATATAATTGGTTACTTCCCCATAAATGCCTACAAAGTGATTTTCTCTTCCCAATCCGCCTTGGGTTAGATTTGTATGTTGTTCTCCATAAGGCTTGCGTCGAACGACGCGGTCCTCTTCATCCAATTTGCTTTTGGCGAGACCTTTCCCGACTATGTGTGTATAATCATCCGTAAAGACAGCCGAACCATCATGAGCAAATAAAGAATGATAGAGATCTAATTCTTCCCCATTAGGTCCCACCAATACTTCTTCGCCTAACCAGGGTTTTATTCCAAATATTTCGAATAAAATTTGATGACTGCGCTCTTTCCCTTCATAAAATTCGGACCCTACCATCCTGAGCCCTTCATGAGCTTTCCATGCGCCTTCGTACGTATAGAATACTTGATTCGTAATATACGATTGTCTGGAACGGGCGAAATCAAAATTAGCCTTCAGCACTCGTTCCCATGCCATGCGGCGTGTTAATGCTTCCCCATTCCACCCTGCGCTGGCAAGAGAAAATTCGCCTTCCACCGTTCCTGTATCAAAGGGTTGATCCAGGAAGGCATTATATTCTTCTTCTCCTAACACATCTTCATCAAAGATCAGGGTTTCCGCAAGATATAAAGCCTCTCCCAGTTCGCCGTAAAAGCCGCCCCAATCCCCTTGATGTCCTCCGCGAAGCACCATCCTTGTATCTTTGTAATAGTTTTTCGTATGAACGTCAATGGCTTGGAACATGCGCATTAATGCTTCGCGTTTCGCTTCCGGGGTTTTCATTGGAGATATGTCGTCTTTCAAGACCAAGGCATAATACCGAAGAGCATTTGTGTATTTCGCGATATTTAACGTGTTGTTCGGATTTTGTCCAAGATGGTTATAATGATTCATAAAGGTGGTAATGGGTTCTTGGCTTAACTGCGCAACCTTTGCTTCAATTTCCTCAAAGGTATCACCGGATTTCAGTACGGTCCCCGGTCCCTGACCTTCTTTAAATTTAAACCCCTGCACTTCATCCTCTACATCAATATAAGCCTGGGCATGGGTATAACCGGTATAGTACCCTCTTGATGGTTGGTCTACCTTCCCCCAAGGAATCGTTGTATTGATTGTGATTTCAACGATTTCCTTCCCTCTCGTCGACTCCAGGGGAAGCACAATGGTGCTGTATATAAATTGATTCGGTGCTCGTTCGCCACTTAACAGCGGAGAATAATCCCCCCCTTTGAAATACCCGATCTGTTCGCCATTGATCACCATTTGCGCTCGAGAAGACATCGTCTCATCCCCGGCGAATTTAACCGTAAAGTAATTTTGCAGATACGGATCCACCTTCATCGAGAAGGTTAAAAAACCTCCGGTTTCTGAAGCAGGAATACGCGGCTCAGATACCCTGGCATTTTCCCCCTTAAAACCGGTAATAACACTTGTAAACTCCCCTCTGAAATTGTGAGCGTTTTCAGAATCGGGATTACCGAAGTCGATCTTATCCAGAATGCCTTTAGCTGGATCAGACTGAGCAGGTTCAGTCTGCGAATCTTCATTGGCCGCGAATACGCGACTATTCGGCGCGGGGACAAGCAATTGCAACAGCATGACTGCCGCCAGACAGACGGCCAGCGCGCGCGCCGCCCAGGTTGTTTTCTTGTTTTGCAAAATCATAAGTGATACCCTCTCCTTACATCATTTTTTGCTTGCTGCTTCTTTCGCCAACCCCAAGCTTGCTGCGTATGCTCTCGTATTCTTTTCTCTCACCTCCCTTAGGGATGAAATACATTAGGAGCACCTAAAGATTTGATTTAGCTAAATCTCTAGGTGCTCTTCATTCATCGTGATTTAAATTTCAGTATTTTAATTTTTCTGAGCGAGGAAGGCGTTGATTTGATTTTTTAATTCCTCTTTGATTTTTTCTACGCCCGAATCCTTCAAATCCTTATTCATCTTCGCCAAATTATCTTCAACTTCGCCAAAACCTGACAATAAGAATGGAAGATACTTATCCATGACGGTGTTGCATTTGGCGATTTCATTTTTCACAGGCTCTGGATCAAATGTAAATCCTGCCAATACATGTTTCTGATACGTGTCCGGCTTATATTGATATTCCGTATATTGTTGAATCTGCTCCGGAAGTCCGGCTGGAATTCTGGTCAATGTCGGATTCCAGGTCAATTGGTAACCAGGGAACGAGTAATTTTTTGCCGGATCGACACCGTCCGGAACTTTCCACTGGTTCTCTCCAACAGCCTCCCAATTTTCGCCTTCGATACCGTAAGTGAATAAGTCGTTGTTCTCCTGGCTGGAGAACAGCCAATCCAGGAATTCCATGGTTCTGTCGATTTTCTTGGAATTAGCAGGTATTGCTACGAAATTCCACGCCTTGCCGTCCGTGGATTGCGTTCCAGGCGTCATTTCCTGATTGTTCTTCATGATCGGCCAGAAACCGATCTCCGCATTCGGGTTCTTTGCCTTTTGCTCGGCTTCTTTCCCCTTGAAACCGCCTACAGTCAAGTATCCTGCAGCTTCAGGCTTACCTGTTCCAGTCGTGTTCGTCAAGGTATCTACGGGAATAAATTGGTTAAACCGCTTCGCTTGATTAAACTGGTTCATCAGATAATTCAGACCGTATTCGGGATGAAAGTTAGCCCATTCGGATGCCGGGTCGCCATAAGCCGCCACACCCGCAACGGATTTCCCGTCATCGGCGATTTGAACGTAAACAAAATTTTTCTTCGGATTTGATTGGCCGGTGAACGGAAATACTTTCCCCTCCAGCTGTTGCGCATTGATATCGGTAAATAATTTAAAGAACGCCGTATTTCCATAGTTTCCAAACGGGATCATATCTTTTTCGTTTTCTTTTACTTTTTCCAGGAAGTTATACAAATCGTCATAACTGCTGATCTCGTCCATTCCATACTTCTTTAATAAATCTTTTCTGTACCATACGCCCTCCATATCCATGAAAGAGTTGGTAATCGGAATGGCATAGGTTTTGCCGAAGAGCTTGTTATCATTGATATACTCTTCGGAGAAAGCCTTTTGAAGTCCAGGATATTTGGGGTTGTTAAAGTATTCGCTTAAATCCGCCAATACGCCGTCTTTGGCGAATTTAGTCAATTCCCACGGGATAAACAGGTCGACGTCTTCTCCCGAAGTCATCCATAATTGATGCTTGGTTCCATAGTCGGCAACCGGTGTCCATACCACATTCAATTTCGTATTAAGCGTGTCTTGCGTCCGTTTCTCGAACTCTCTGAAAGCGGGATCCACATCGCGATAATGTCCGTTCTCATTCCCGAAGAAACGAATATTAAGCGTAACCGGATCCTTCTTGGCTGCAGGATCCGTACCTTCTGTCGGACTGCTGGTTGGCGCCGTGCTTCCAGAAGGCCCGTTTGTTTGCTTGCTGCATGCTGCGAATAAAGCAGCTAACATCGTGACGGCAAGCAACGTGACTAAAAACTTTTTCTTCATTTTTTTTCCTCCCTTTTATTGGTCCATGCATATATACTAAACCGCTGTTGCGGGTTTAGCCCTTAACGGCTCCAACTACTAATCCCTTAACAAAGTACTTTTGCACAAATGGATAAACAAATATAATAGGGCCTGTAGTGACTACGGCTGTAGCCATTTTAACCGTATTTTTGGGGGCAACATAATTAATCACAGCTCCTTGCATGTAATCCATTTGATACATAAAGTCCACTTCTCTCAGTACCTTCATGATCAGATATTGCAAGGAGTACAGATCTTTATCGTTAATATAAAGGGTGGCTTCAAACCACTTGTTCCAGAAACCGAGTCCATAAAACAATCCGATTGTTGCCAGTGCGGGTTTTGCCAATGGAAGGATGATTTTAAATAAAATATAGATGTCATTCGCTCCGTCTATTTTGGCGGACTCCGCCAGCGAATCCGGTATTTGATTGAAGAAATTTCTTAACAGAAACATATTAAACGGATTAATCAACGCCGGTACAATATAAACCAGGATATTATCGCTTAAACCTAAATATTTGGAGATAAGGAGGTACGAAGGTATCAAACCTCCGTTAAACAACATCGTAAAAAAGACGAAAAAAGCAAATTTGTTTCTGTGGGTAAATGTTTTGACGGAAAGGGCATAAGCCATAGCGCTGGTAAGGATCAGGCAAAGGAATGTACCCGCAACCGTGATAATGATCGTTGTCCTGTAAGCGGTGAATATGGTGTTATCCTGAAAGATGACCTCGTAAGCAAATAACGAGAAATCTTTTGGAATAAGAGAAAAACCGGTTAATTGTACAGCTTTTTCGCCTGACAGGGAGCTTGATATAATAAGGATAAAAGGCACAATGCAAAATATGGAAAATATGGCCATGAAAACATAAGAAAATAGATCTATTGCTTTATTCTCCAAGCTGTTTTTCATTTTCAATCTCCTTCCTTTAAAAAATGGCAGAATCCGAATCATATTTCCTGGCCAAATAATTCGCTACAAATACGATGACTAAACCTACAATGGATTGGTAAAATCCAATCGCGGCAGTCATGCTCATTTCATTCATTTGCCTGAGCATTCTGAATACATAAGTATCAATGACATCGGTCGCCTCATACAAGCTAGGGTTGTCGCCTACAATCGCATAGATCATTCCCAGATCTCCGTGGAATATGCCCCCGATGCCAAATAAGGTCAATAGAACGGCTGTTGATCTAAGCTGCGGCAACGTAATCTTTGTAATGCACTGCAACCGGCTTGCCCCGTCAATTTTGGCAGCTTCATACATACTCTGGTCCATGCCTGCTATAGCTGCCAAATAGATAACGGAGCCGAAACCCGCATCTTTCCATATTTTTAGAACAACCAGTATGCCAACCCATAAATTCGGATTGGAATAAAAATTGATTTCCTCTCCTTCCTGAATAAACCCAAACGTTTTTAAAATGGCATTAATAAAACCTACATCAGTCGACAATAATGCAAAAACAAACATCGACACCAAGGTCCAGGAAATAAAATGCGGCAGAATGACAACAGATTGTGTCGCTTTCTTATAATGTTTGGATCTGATTTCGGATAAAACAATGGCAATCAGGATCGCAAAAAACAAACCGGAAAAAAGAAACAATATATTTAAATACACGGTGTTCCAGGTTACGACCAGCCAATCCTTGGAGGAGAAAAAATACTCGAAATTTTTCAGACCTACAAAATCACTTCCAAAAAGTCCTTTCACCACATTAAAATCTTGAAAAGCCAAGATGATTCCTACCATCGGCAGGTATGAGAAAATCACAAAAAATAAAACGCCTGGTAAAACCAATAAGTATAAATATAAATTTTGTTTCACATCCGATAGGAAGCTCTTTTTTTTCTTCTTCAACACTACGCGGTCCGTATTGTTACTGCCCAGTGCTACACTCATACTGATCATCCTCCCTATATGCTAAGCAAATCTCATGGCTCGCGTCGTGGTCACACTGAAAGCCCTTTCCCCTTTGACTCTAATGGCACATTTATGCTCGTTCAAGTTCGCGTTTTATCAATTATGATGTTTGATTGTATTTGAACCGGTTCGAAAACACGCTTCAACGTATCCCGATGCTATTTGAACTCCGGCGGATTACAAGAAAAAAGAACCGACAGCTTGGATGACTACATCGACATAGTCATACCGCTATCGGTTCTTTGTCCTTCCCCTTACTCATTCGAGGTTCGCTTGCTTGGACTCCCGTTGTCTTGGATACTCATTCGATAATTCTCCGGGGTTTTGTAAAAGTGTTTTTTGAATATGGTAAAGAAGTGCTTGCTATTCTCCGGATACCCAACCGCTTCCGCGATCCTGCTGACAGGATCATCCGTTTCAAGAAGAAGTCTCTGCGCTTCCGACATCCTGCATTGTGTAATGTAATCGGATAATGATACGCCTGTTATCTCTTTGAATATAGACCTGACATAATTAGGGGACAGCTCTACATGGTTCGCTACCGATTCCGTCGAAAGATTTATGCTATTATAATGCTTTCCGACATAATCCTTTATTTTATTCGCAATCATGGATTTTACATTTTCTTTTGCGTCATTGCCTTTTGTCTCTATAACTCTGGAGCAAAGGGAATACAGATACGTTTTGATTTCCTCCAACGTTTCGCAGGTCTGAATTTCGGCAATAAGCACCTTTATGCTGTACTCTCCATTCTCTATGCTAGTCTTGGCTATACCGCTTAGTGTCCTTGTGAGCAAGACGGCTAACTGAAGCACCGTGATTTGGATTTCATCCGCGCTGGATAAGACAAGCCTTTCAAAAAACTCGTTGAGGCTTGTGTCCATTTTTCGCATATTGCGTTCCTTTATCGCTTCGATCATTCTCTTCTCAATTTCATAAGGATAGTCATGGAGACCCTTATTGTCTCGTTCGGCTATATCGCCATATTCTATGACTGCTTTTCTGCCGTAAATAATGCGATAATTCGAGGCTGCCAGCGCATGCTGGAAGGATTGTCCGATCCCTTCCACCCCTTCTACCCTATCGCCTATTCCCGCAGATACCGAAATCTTCAAATATTTTTCTACCTGATCTTGTATTTCCATTGTCGAATCGATGATATGACTCACAATCTCGTCGCTTCTATCCTTTACATTTATAATCATACTTACATAATCGTATCCGTTATCGATACCCTCTACCTTCAATCGTTTTTCCCTGAAGAATTCGCTGGCAATATTAAGAATTGCAAATTTAACCAATCTTACATCCTTCGACCATTTACCTGATAGAACTTTTTCGAGCGAATCCATCTTAAGCACGAGGGTTACGTAGTATGGATCGTCGAAGCTTACCCCGCATTCCGTCCTATAATCGTTGTCGCGGATTTTATCGTCGGTTTCCCCATCAAGCAATTTGCCCAACAATGCCTTCTTCTTATCATTCAATAGCCGGTTTGAATCCAGTCTGTATTTATGAAGCAATTTTCGAAACGGATTATAAATACTCGAAGTAAACAATACAGCCAGAACGATTCCAGCAAGGATGAAAATAATCGTTAATATCAATAAAGTTCTTTGCATCGAATAGGCCGACAACAACAGCTTGCTATAATCGCCTATGCCTATAAATATCAAGCCTAGATGTTTTGCTTTCACATAGCTGACAAGGGACTCCCTGTCATTAATCTTCGTTATAAAGCTGCCTTTTTCATCATTTGACAACATGATTTGTTTGGCAAAGCTTTCATTGGACAGATTTTTATTGATCATGGAAGTGTCATCATGCGACAATACATTACCGTCTTTATACATGATCAATACTTGATTGAGATCCCCGGCGCTCCCGCTGGTAACCATCTCCTGCAGAACTCTTTCATTTAAGTTAATGACTAATGACGATTCGACTTCACGCTGACTTGAAGTATTGGTTAGAATCAACGTCAAGAAATTTTCGTTTATCGTTTTGTTGTTTATTACATAATCCACTTTTCTTGTGAAATATTTACCCGATACATTTTGCTCTTTGTTACTGAAAATATGAATTATATCTTGATCCAAGAAATCTGCTGTGGACTGAATCCCTTCTCCTACCTCGGATATATTGAAAATGACCCTGTCCGTCTTTGAATTATAAAGATAAATGGACCGAATAAGCGGATTTGACTTCACGTATTGCCTTAATTTCCGCAATACATCTTGATCGGCGAATGCGTCTGATTGATCAACATACAAACCATAATTAAAATCGCTATCCACACCGTTAATAAATAACTGATAAAAGTTATAATAGACATTTATGAGCATTAAATCCGCAATATAATAGGATTGCGATATAAAATTTTCAGAAGTATGACTGACTTGCTCTATACTTTTATTGCTGTAAGTACGAAATAGTACAAAAGAAAAAACGGTTAACAGAACGATAACAATAACTAAATAGGAGGATAAGATTTTGATCAATAAAGGATTTTTCCTAAAGAGACGTATTAGCCTTCCCCCTGTACGTTCTACCTTCATCCGTCTATCCCCCTCGATATCTCTATTGGGAGAACGAACTGGGAGACTGATCTTGTATGCAGTCCCCCAGTTCGCTCAGAACCGTTATTTAGTCATTTACGAAACTGAATGCCATCGGCGTGCTCATTGATGTCGAAATGTCCTTGCTCCGCATTCAAGATCAATTCACCATTTATATGCAGATTTGTGAAGGTGACACCCTCCACAGTCCTTTCCCGGTCGAATCCGTAAATTCGGTTTTTGTTTTCATTTCTTCCATTATAGGTCACGTTCCGGAAATGAATGTTCTCAATCCGTTTACCGGCAACGGGGTTTGGAGTGCTACGATAAAAATGCAGTCGAAAAACCCCCTCATATGAAATAAAATGAAAGCTGACGAGGGGACGGGAGACAATGAATCGATACGACAAAGCATTCAAAGAAGAAGCAGTAAGATTGAGCGATGAGATTGGACCAACGAAAGCCGCCGAGCAGTTAGGCGTATCCTACTATACGTTGCAGGAATGGAGAAGGCGAAAAACCCTGCACGGCGACGGAGCACATATCGGGAGTGGACGTGCTTATGTATCTGCCGATAAGACTGCACGAGAAATCGAATTAGAAAAAGAAATAGGCGAGTTGCGTCGTGCGAATGAAATTCTCAAGGATGCACTCGGTTTTTTCGCAAAAGACCGGAAGCGGTAAAGGCATGCCAGCTCTATGCGTACATCCGTGAAAGACGGGATCAGTGGACCGTCAAGGAGATGTGCGAAGTACTTGCTGTCAGTGAATCGGGCTATTACCGTAGCTTGAAGCCCAGACCCAAACAGGAGCAGCAGCAACTTCTTCTGGTCAGAATCAAAGATATCATTGAAGAGCATGAAGACAACTGTAATTACGGGGTCCAGCGTATTGTGCTGGCGCTGTCACAAATAGAGATTACGACCAGCTACAGCACCGTCTACCGAACCATGAAGAAGCACGGCCTGCTGAAGAAAGTGAAGCGTCATCCGAACGGCATTACACGCGAGGATGCGGCAGCTCAAAAGAGCGAGAACCTGATCCAGAGAGACTTTAGCGCCTCAGCACCAAACCAAAAGTGGCTATCGGATATCACCGAGGTCCCTTGTTCAGACGGCAAGCTATATCTATCCGCGGTACTGGACTGTTTCAACGGAGAGATCGTAGGCCTCGCTATGGACGACAACATGCGCAAGGAACTCTGCATTCAAGCCTTTGAGAACGCCTGTAAAGCAAGAAATGCTCGCGGAATGATTTATCACAGCGATCGAGGCAGCCAATTCACGAGCCATACATTCCGAGAACATCTGGCTAAACGAAATGCCATTCAGAGCATGAGCGGCACAGGGCGTTGCTATGACAACGCAAGAATGGAAAGCTTTTTTGCTACGTTAAAGAAAGAGAAGCTGTACAAGATCAATACAGAGCACTACCCGATGGCCTATGTGAAATCGATTATTTTCAGATAC
>NZ_MXQD01000131.1:0-595 GCF_002165585.1 Paenibacillus sp. MY03
GCTACTGGATCCACGGGACCGACTGGACCAACGGGTACCGACGGCGTGACTGGCCCGACGGGACGGACCGGGCCAACAGGTGCTGACGGCGCTACTGGATCCACAGGACCAACAGGAGCAACAGGCACTGACGGCGCTACGGGTTCCACTGGAGCAACCGGTCCAACTGGCGCCGACGGCGCTACTGGTGCCATCGGCGCGACCGGACCAACTGGTGCCGATGGCGCTACTGGATCCACGGGACCGACTGGACCAACGGGTGCCAATGGTGTAACTGGCGCCGATGGCGCTACTGGATCTACAGGGCCGACAGGAGCCACTGGCGCTGACGGTGTAATTGGCCCGACTGGACTTACTGGTCCAATGGGCGCTGACGGTGCTACTGGATCCACAGGACCGACCGGGCCAACTGGCGCTGATGGCGCTACTGGATCTACGGGGCCGACTGGGCCAACTGGCGCCGACGGCGCTACTGGATCCACGGGACCGACTGGACCACCGGGGGCCGATGGTGTGACTGGCCCGACGGGGCCGACTGGGCCAACTGGCGCCAACGGCACTACTGGATCCACCGGAGCAACCGGTTCAACTGGCG
>NZ_MXQD01000132.1:0-575 GCF_002165585.1 Paenibacillus sp. MY03
TCCTTGATTGTTCGGCCATACCACTTCGCTTTGTAATGCAGTTGACGACTTATTTCACCCCATGAGGCATCTGCAATATGTTTCGCGAGATGTCTATTCTTCATCATATTGGTGATGCGCAAGTCTTCGATACAGATCGTTTGGTTTTCACGTATCCATTTCGTGGTCAGCTTGTGCATCACATCTATACGACTATTTCGAATTTTTTCGTGAATCTGGGCCACTTTTTGTTTCGCTCTATGCCAGTTGCTCCCGCCATACGTTCTTCTCGCCATGATCCGTTGCCATTTCGCTAGTAAGCGTTCATACTGCAGCGTATATCTCGGATTATCCATGGCCATACCTTCTGAGGGCACGGCAAGTTGTTTAATACCGACATCAATGCCCAGCGTATGGTCTGTTACAGGCAGGTGCTGGATATCCGCCTCGCACACGAGGGAGACAAACCATTTGCCGCTTGCGGCAAGTCGTATGGTAGCGGACTGTATCCGACCTTCGATCTCTCTCGACTTGGCATAGCGCACCCATCCCAATTTGGGAAGCTTCACATGATCGCCTTCTACTGCAAGGTTACC
>NZ_MXQD01000133.1:0-245 GCF_002165585.1 Paenibacillus sp. MY03
GTGTACACGTTTGTCGTCCACTTCGCGTACAACGTTACGTTGCCCGTCACCGCAGTTGTAAACACATACGGCTCCATCAGTTCCTCATCGGTATGCCAACCTTCGAACCCGTATCCCGTTCTTGTCGGAGCCGCCGGCGCTTCCACGGTTTCGCCGTGCTCAACCGTCGCTGCCGCCACTGCATTGCCACCGTTGCTCTCGAAGCTCACCGTGTATACGTTTGTCGTCCACTTCGCGTACAGCGT
>NZ_MXQD01000134.1:0-214 GCF_002165585.1 Paenibacillus sp. MY03
TACGTTTGTCGTCCACTTCGCGTACAGCGTCACGTTGCCCTTTACGGCAGCGGAGAACAAATACGGTTCTGTCAGCTCGCTGTCCGCGTACCAGCCGCCGAATGTATACCCCTCAAAGATAGGAGCCTCAGGCTCAACCAAAGCCGTCCCGTGGCCGACGGATAAGGGTTGCAGCGAACTTCCGCCGTTGCTTTCGAAGCTCACCGTGTACACG
>NZ_MXQD01000135.1:0-443 GCF_002165585.1 Paenibacillus sp. MY03
GAGAAACTGGGCAAATACTGGCAAGCGAGATTTGGAGCCTATCCCGTACTATGGACGACTGCGCAGGAAGTCGATCCAGGACATGAATTTAATGATTATTGGCATAGAATTGCAAAGGCAATCTATGAAAATGACGCTTATCATCAGCCGTTAACCGCCCATATGGAGGGCGGAGATGCGGGGAATACAGGCTGGGGAGACAAGGACTATCATTCCTGGTTTGCTGTGCAGCCTTCCAATCTACAAAAAGACGGCTATCAAACCTTTTGGGAGTATAACGAGACAAAACCCTATGTTGCCTATGAAACTGGCTATGAATTTAATCGGGTCACAACAGATGAGGCGCGTTCCACTCCATATAGGGCCTTCTCCAACGGCGCCTTCGGTTTTGGATATGGCGTGCAGGGCGTCTGGGCCATCAATGATTCGACAGATAGTTGGTT
>NZ_MXQD01000136.1:0-404 GCF_002165585.1 Paenibacillus sp. MY03
CCCATGCATCGTATTGCTGTGAGACAACCAAGGAATATTGTAGCTCATAATCAGCATGATCTTGATTCCTTTGTTATGATAGGTGTCAACCCAATCATAGTTGCTCCAATTCCACGTGCTTGGATCCGCAACGTTGCCTACGTTATTCTTATAGTCGGCAACAGTCGTATTGGGCACAATTTGGACGAGATAAGCATCCCTTCTCATGAAATTAATGCCGATTGACCGAAGCGTATCTACATCGGCCGGACTATCCAACTGATTGACGGCTCCCCCAAAATTGTTAGCATAACCTGTTCCGTTATTAACAGAAAAGTTTGCCGTAACCGACGTCGCCGCATACCCTATTTCGGGAAATCCCGCTAAAGAAGCAACCAGCAACACAACCAGCATGCAGCAGCTAA
>NZ_MXQD01000137.1:0-395 GCF_002165585.1 Paenibacillus sp. MY03
CTTGCGCCGAAGTTAGTTGTATCCAGTGCGAATCAATCCACAACGATTAATGTGCAGCATGGTACGCTGCAGCTGTCGGCTGCCGTAAATGTGGAGCATACAGCCGCATCGGTGGATTGGGAAGTGAGTAATGTGGACGGCACTTCCACGGATGCGGCGACGATTGATCAAAATGGCTTATTGACTGCCTTGAAAAACGGAGTTGTCCGAGTGACGGCGACACAGAACGTTAACGGCCAACTGTCGGCTTTCAAAACGGTTATCATTACCAGGCAAGATAAGGCAGCCCCTCCAGCCAAAGCGCAAAGTCTGACCGTTATTGATGGCGGAAACGAATTCCTTGGCAATCAACAGATGCTGCCGGTATTTGCTCCAAACAACACCTGGGATCAAAG
>NZ_MXQD01000138.1:0-327 GCF_002165585.1 Paenibacillus sp. MY03
AATACTGGCAAGCGAGATTTGGAGCCTATCCAGTCCTGTGGACGACTGCGCAGGAAGTAGATCCTGGCCATGAGTTCAATGATTATTGGCATCGGATTGCAAAGGCAATCTATGATAATGACGCTTATCGTCAACCTTTAACTGCACACATGGAAGGCGGAGATGCAAGTATTTCAGGGTGGGCAGACAAGGACTATCATTCCTGGTTTGGCGTACAGCCGTCCAATCTGCAAAAAGACGGTTATCAAACCTTCTGGGAGTATAACGCAACAAAACCTTATGTTGCTTATGAAACAGGCTATGAATTTAATCGGGTCACAACAGATG
>NZ_MXQD01000014.1:0-236787 GCF_002165585.1 Paenibacillus sp. MY03
GAGCATGTGACCAGCAGTAGATGGTTGTACGGAGGTACGAGCGTAGAGTCCATCGGTCTCAACCGAAGCGAGTGCGAGTTGGTATATCGCACGATGGCTACGTTTTAAATGTTGAAGGACCCGGATCATAGCATGTTGAATCAAGCGATAGGTGCGCGGCTTCGAGAGTGCGGGATTTGAGGCAAACGAGTCGATGATCCATTTCTCCGAGTGATCGCCCCAAAGGCCATGGCTGTACATTTGGGCAAGAATGTAGAAGTGGCAGGCTTTAAACATGGCGGTTCCCATACGTGAGCGGTCCAAGCCAATCGTACTGTGATCAAACCCAAAGAAGTCGACGGGCAAGCCTAAGAAACGCTTAATGAACAAGTCGCTAATTATGCGCTCTTCCACCTGGCGGTCGGAAAGACCGTAGTATATCTGAATGAGATGGACTTTAAGCTTCAGTGAAGGCGCATACGGGTGCTGTCCGCGCCCCGAGTAGAGCACGGAGCACAATGAATCTGCAAAAGAAAAGTCTATCTTCTTCTCTAAGTGACTCCAAAAAGGATGCTCAGGAAGCTTGGAGTATACCATCATATCTGCAAAAGACATTTGATCGAACTCTTTGTAACGCACACGTCTATTCAACACAGCACAAACCCCCGGCCCAAGTATATCTTCCATTATACCTGGGTTCGGGGGGGATGGACTATGGAATTTCAGTTTTTCACAATGAATAGACAGCCTCCTAAGGTCCGTTAGCGAAAGTAGAACGTTTCCGTTAGATTTGTTTGAGGTTAAAAATCGGACAAATAGAGTCACTAGTGTCTGTTAGATTTTTCAACCTGTTGTTCACAAGTCTAGGGGTTGTATCATTTCCTAGAGGCATCAAGACCTATCACCACTATATAAAGAGCAAAAAGAACTTTATTCGGCATAAAAATTGAAAACCTCAAGCGGACATGCGCTTGAGGTTTTCAAAATAAGTAAATGTGTATTTAAATCGATCAACGCGTTCTCATATCACGTTTGATCTCAAGTAGTTTCACTGCTTGTATACCTGAACGTAATATAGGAATGAAAAACAAGGATTTTCTCTTTAATGGGATTATTAGATAAGTCAACAGCCACTTGAGGGCAACCGGGTGTCATTTTCTTATATCTTAACAATCTCCACTGGTCGGTTACTGAATGATATAAATGCAATCGATAAGGCTTGAATGATGATCACCACAATAGACACATCAAAACGATTGAACATGAAAATTAAAAGCGGGGAAAAAATGACCAGAATTATAGCACCCCAACGTCTTGCCCCTTGTTTACCCATTTCACGTCTGATAAGAAAAAAGATAGCACTGAAGACGAACGTTGCAGCAACAAACAATGTGATTCCAAAAAGAGAAATATTAAACTGAACCCATAAGTTTCCTCCTTGTCTGACTAGCTTTATAATAAACACGATATACAAGACAAGTATACCAATTAACAATATAGGCCATAGCGGAGCATATAGCCTTTTTATGTAATTCAACCATTCGCCATTATCTTTGTACTCCATCATCGATTCCAACTGCCGAGTGAGCTTATCCACTTCATTCACAGTCAAAACCTGAAGAGAGTGCAGAAATGCCGAGTCGAGATGCTTATAATAATCTCGAACTACGGTGCGCTGCATCTTTGTCAGGTAGGGACCGCATTCCCCCAGCAGTGTATACATATGCCGCTTGCTCTCCTCATTCTTCAGATGAATCACACTCGCAATGGCTAATTCAAGCTTTGTAAACAGTCCCATTTTCAGCTGAACGGTCGCCAACTTGTCCTGCTCTTCACGATCGATCATGCCTTTAAACTGCTTGTACATCCAGATCAATATCGTGCCAATGATCGAAATTAAAAGAGTCTCTGTTGTATTTGCTTTTATAAACGCAGCCAAATCTGCCCACATGAATATGTCCCGTCCTAGTCCTATCTGTAATGTGATAACAATTAAATGGCAAGAAGTTCGTACGATCTATCCGGATCAATACGTTTTGTTTGTAATTCTCAAGTCCCATATCGAAGATAACATGTAGTACATCGATGTAATTGCTCTCTTTCGGGCCATTCAAGACCCTTCTGAGACAACCAAAGAGCTTTTGAAATGTAAGAATAACAATATTCTATCACACAGGCCAAGAAACAATCGCTATTTAATTAAAAAGCACCCTTTCTATAGGATACGATAATATGCAGATCGAAGATATCGACAACCTGCTACAAACAAATTAATGCTACTTAATTGGATTAGATATTCCGGATTGCGGCAGCATGATCATTGACTTACAACGGATTGACTAAGCGACATCCGGAACTACAATCCTTCTGAATAACAGCGGCCATTCGTGAGCGGCAGAAACGCAAGTCCTAAAACTAAATAAGGAACAAAACGGGGGGCGTCCAGAGGTCAGTTTTCACTGACTTTCTGGATAGCCCCCTACATTTTTTAGGCAATGAAATTGTCCTGTTTTAACTAATCATTAAAATGTTAAAAAATCGGGAAGTTGACGTTCATGTTTGTCGAGCATGATTTGTTCGGCCTTTATACCTTGCTCGCGCAATACTTCAATATTTTGCACAAGGAATTCGTCACTGCCCACAACATAGAACAGTCCCTCCTTGTCGGCAGCAAGATTTTTCACTTCATCGTAGTAGTCTTTGCGATTATCTACGAAATGTGCTGTGAACTTCTTGTCAGGTGCTGATTCAAAAATAGCAGTGAACAAGTATTCTTTCGAAGAATCTATGTTCAGAGAATGAATTTGATTAACATTGTCCGCATGTTCGAAATAGTCAAGTACAAGAGGTCTAAAGGTTGCAAGGCCGACGCCTGATGACAGCAAATAAACATTTTTGTTTTCTCTTTTAAGCGGCACATTGGAATGAGTTTTAAATATTGCAACTTCATTGCCGACTTCAAGACCTCTTAGAATGGTTTTAAACTCGGAACACTGCTCTCTAATTCGGGTTGTGATTCCAATTGCATTTTCGTATGGTAAAGTGGAGATTGACATATGGCGAATTAGGCTGCGATTTGGTTTATCTCCGGCATTAAAACCTTTCAGTGCGAAGTGGGTGTGAGAACCCTCTTCCCATGTAAAGTCTTGCGGACAGTCGAGCAGATATGTTTTAACCTCGGGCGTCTCTTCAACAATTTTATTTATTTTAGTCCAGTATATATGCACCATACAGTCTCCTAACTTATAAAATAGGGTTCGTTACTATCTACTATACAATAATTGATAACAATTCTCAATTAAAATAACCCCGATTTCACCTGCAAGAATGTTACATCAATAAGAATATGGAGCGTCCTCAAACTTCAACTATTTATTTTTGAGACTTATTGGACAGCCCCTTGATCCTTGATTTTTAATCAGATCGGATATCATGGCCCTCATGGCAATAAAAATGTACACGCCATTAGGGTGACTTGATCTAATCGCAAGGAGACGAACAGACAAGCATACTTCATTTTTCCCCGCTACCATTGCTTATACCGTTGCCTTCGCTCTCCAACTTGCCCTCGTCGCCCCCCTTGCTCCCATCGCACAGCTTGCCCAGCTTATAGCGAATGAGCTGGTCCAGCAAGTAGAGCCCGGCGACATTCTCGTAAGCATCATGGAACAGAGCAAAGTAATTGACAATATTCGGTTCGTTGCTGGAAGCCGTGCTGCTCAGGCGCAACGTCGTTTGCAGCAGGCTGCCGCCCCTGTCCCCGACCGGAAATTCGGACAAGCAGGAGGAGGCATGGTAGCTGCGCGGCTCTATGCGCAGAACGGCCGGCGTCTGGGGAGCGGCATTCCGTTGTTCAAAGTAGCTGCAATAGTCAAGCGCATGGGTTGCCGCCAATTCCCAAAATTGCTGCCCCGCATAACCTTCGTGAGGGAAATTTGCCAATGCGGGATGCGCGGGTTCGGGAATGGCGACGAAAGACCAGACGTTGAAGGTAGCATTAGTCGCTGCAATCGGTCCGCCCTCATGGCCGGCATAGAGCACGCTTCCGCCCTCTGCCAGATAAGCGTCGAGCCCCGGCGCCCATGCAGTTGCCACGATTAAATCCGGGTGCTGCCCCAACTGCTCGCCCGCGCCAGGATTCCAGGCGGTTATCCAAGGATAACGATTGTGCAGCTGCAGCTCATCGCCAGGATCATGCGCCTGCACCGCCAGCTTGGCTTGACCAGGCTGTTCATAGGCTGAGGCATTTGGCAGCGGCTCGTTCGGATAGCCCCATATTGGCCACTCGTTGGTAAAAATATGATCGGTCATGCCCGGCGTGTCGCTGGAATTCCTTCCGCCGGCCGTCGATGCCCGCAGCGACAGCCGCAGCGTGTATTGCACAGGCTCTCCCCGTTCCGGCAAGGCAATGGAGAGGGCGGGCAGTGCATATACATTCCCGTTCAGCAAAGGAAACTCGCATAGACAAATTCCGGACGCGACGGTAACCTGCGCACTGCCAGCCGCAGCATCCGCTCGGATCGCCTCCACAGCGCCCGCCCCCGTCTCCGCACTCGCAGCCTGCATCTGTCCGCCGCCCTTGGAGAGAAGCTGCCATTCCAGCGTCGCATGCTCCAGGTCGAGGCCGTTGTAATGGCTCAGATGCGGCGTGCCTGTGAAGTGGGAGCCGTTCCATACATTGTGGGTGTGGCGGTCGAGCAGCAGCACCGTTTCCGCCGTCGATTCTCGCCATTGCAGGGGCGCATATTTCAGCTGCATATTATCATCGTAGAAGCCCGCCTGGGTCTGGGGAATATCGCGAATATGGGTTATGAAGAGCGCCGCGACGTTCGGGCTGAGCCTGGAGGCTTCGATGTAATGTTTTTTGGCCATCAGCGCATTGGCTCGGGAACTCTCGCGGAAGCGCCGGATCTGTGCCGAACTGAAGCCCTGCTGCTCCAGAATCGCGTTCGGATCGTTGGTCTGGAACAGGGACCACCACCAGGGAAGCTGCCCGCCATGGCTTGCCTTGATTGCCTCGGTGTCGCGAATGGTGTCCGTATCGGCATATTCCCCCAGAATCAGCGGCTTGACACCCTGCTCCCCTCGCATGCGCACCCATTCCCGAATGACCGCATCGAACTTGTTAAGCTGATTATAGGGATGCGTGGCGTAGAAGTCGCCATAAAGCGTCACGCCAGTGGTGCTGTTGTCCAAATAAAGCCGGTTTGGGGCGATTTTTTTGCCCAACTGGTACATTTCCGCCATCAAAGCATCTATTTCAGGTGTATACGTGTGCATCTCGCAGTTAAAATCCGTCATAATTACAGAGGGATGGTTGCGGTCCTTGATCAGCATTTCGGGAATATGCCGCCTGACTCGCGTAAAGAATGCCGGTGTCGGCACCGGGTTCCAGATCGGGTATTCAACATAGGCATACATGCCGAGCCGGTCCAGCTCATCCAGCACGTAGTCCGGCGGATCGAACAGGCAAAACTTGATCGCATTAAAGCCGGCCGCCTTCAGATCGGCGATTTCAGTCCGGACCTGTTGGACGGTTGGCTTCTCGGCAATAGTCTCCCAATAAAGGCCCCAATGCAGCATGCCGGTCAGTTGTACGGGGATCCCGTTCACCAGCACCTGATAGCCGGATACGCGCACTTCACGCATGCCAAAATCGGTGGACTGCCAATCGACCGCATGGCCGTTGCTCATGAGCGTTACAGTGGCTGTATACAGAAAAGGTTGGGCAGGCGACCACAGCCGCGGCTTCTCCATCGGCACGAGAAGGGTGACGGTGCGCCGTTCGCCGGGCAACAGCAGCAGCTCGCAACGGCTGGTCCCTACAACTTGTTCCTCGCCCCGCGCCGCCACTTCCGCTTCAATGGCGACCGCGGCAGGCGAGGCTTGCTTGTTGCATAGGGTAACGATAGCCTCCGCCCGGTCGTTGCCGATATCCGGATTCATAAATAAATGCTCCATGTACAGAGGCGCTGTCGCTTCCACGTATACGTCCTGCCACAAGCCCCCGTAATTCAGGCCAATCGAGTCCTGCAAGAAGCCGGCTGGCGTTTCCTTGATCGGAATATGCCCATGCCCGTCTCCGGTCCGCGGGTCATACTGGTCGGTTACGCGCATGACAAGCTCATTGGTTCCGCCAGCATCAACAACGGACGGAGGCAGCTGAAAGCGAAAAGGGGTGTAACCGCCTTCATGGCTTCCGATAAAATAGCCGTTCAACCAAGCCTCTGTCCGATAATCGGCAGCGTCGCAGTGCAGCCATTGGATGGCGCCTTCCGCCAATGCTGCCGAAGGCAGCGCGGTCCGATACCAGCCTACGCCATCGAACCGCAAGCTGTCCGTGTAGCTGGATGCCAGCTCGGAGCCGAGATGGACCTCAATCACCAGCTTGGCGGCGGCAATATCGGCAAGGGCAGCTTCCTCCAGCTCGAAGTCGGTGCGTTCATAGTATTTTTTCTGGTTCGGGGTATAGAGACCGATGACAGTGCTTAAATCGCAGTTGCCGTCATCATGCTTGTACTCCTGCCATTGCATAGTAGAAGCGGATTGCACGAGCAGCCGCATATGCCAGTTCCGGTCGGGGAGCAAATCCCAGGTTTCCAGGTCGTGGGAAACATAGCTATGCCGGCCTGACGGATGGGCGCTGGCGAGCAAATCCAGCGATCCGGGCGCGAGATTGCCGGTATTGGCAATGGTGGAGTCGAGAACGACCGTATTGGCGCCTGCCTTAAGATAGCTGGCGGGCACGGTGAATTCCAGCCAGCAACGCTCTTCGCCAACAACGGCGTTCAGCGAGCAGGTAAGCCATTCATGGCCGTTGATTTTGGCTTGGACGAATTTGTTGTTCACATGCTCATACGTAAAATGGCCTTCCCATACGCCGGGAACCTCGATTGGCTGCCAAGAGGCGTATGCCTGGGTGGAATATTGCAGCCGTACACGCCAGTTACCGTCTGCCACAGGCTCCCAGGCTACGCCGTCCTGGCTTGTGCAGGCGCGCGCCCCGTTTGCCGCCGGGCCTGATCCCAGCAAGTCGAGCGAGCGGGGGGAGCGGCGGCCTGAGCTGGCAACGGTCGAGCTGAACATGATTTCGTTGGTTCCGCAAACCAAGTCCTCATTCACGACCGGCAGTTCCACCCAGTGATCGCCATTGTTCATATAAGGCGCGAGGTCGACCGCATGCCATTGTCCGGTATTAACTTTGACCAGCACATAATAGCCGTCCGCGCCTTCGGCTTGGGCAAGGCGGTCTCCTACATGCAAATGGGCCAACAGCTTGGCATAGCGAATCTGGCCGGCCGCGGAAACAGGGATGTCCAGCCTCATGCGGGCATAGCGGGGTATGCCGGTTTCTTGCTGGAGCCCGATAATCGCGGAGAAATTGGCATCCCCAGAATCGTAGCGGATCAGGGTAGCTTCGCCAGCGACATCCGGGAAGAACTGCCAGGTGCCATTGAGGCTCGTGCGCGCCCGGCTCGTAATCGCCTTACTGGCGTGCGCATTATTTGTAGTTGTCGTGTTCGTCAACAATAGTTCCTCCTATGCAAAAGATGTGCAGCCGGTACCACATCGTGCGAATGTTATCCACATTCCGCTTTTATATTAAACCCTTCCAATTGCACATCACCCGCGGACATTTCCGCCGAGCACGCCACCAGCACTTCTTCCCCTGGCGCCAGCACAAGGTGGTTCGGATAGAATGCTGCCGCATCGCCTTCGCCGGTATGCGTGAGCCATACCCCGATCGCCGCTTCCTCTCCTGTGTTGCGCACCACAAGCGTATGAGCATCGCGACTGCGAAGCTCCACCTGTGTTCCACGCAGCTCGCGCAGCGGCGCAAGCGGGTAATCGGCATCGACTGTAAACAGATACGTATTGCCTGCCCCGGGTATCGCTAAGCCATCCCGCTCAAGCTCCAGCCGCAGCAGGAATGCATTCGACTGGACAGATGGCATTGCGGCCTGAACGCGACACACCTGATGGACACCGGCGGCAGCATCAGCCTGTGCCACCTCCGCGCCGGCTTCATGCAGCACGTCACCGCCCAGCCCAATAAGCCGCACGCTAACCTTATAGTCGCCCGCTGCCAAATGCTCATTATGCAAAAATACCTCTGCAACGAACGTCTCCCCGCTCCGGTAGCCAAGCTTGCCATACTTCGCGGACAGGAACAGCGGCGAGAACGCCCGCTGCACCGCATAATAGGCCGGCTTCGGAATGCCGCCGTATTCCAGCACGGAAGTATTCGCGAAATTCGGGTAAGGCTCGTTGCCCATCCAGATCAGGAACCCCGAGCTCTCCGGCTCGCGCCTGCGCACGGACTCGATCGCATAGCGCAGCGACTCCGCCTGGATGTAGCGGCTGGCAAGGGCATACCCCTCCAGCTCATCCTGCTTCTCGTCCCAGGGACCGAACAGCGACCCCAGTTGCTCCCACTGGATCCACCATGCCCCGCGATGGAGCCAGAGCGGGTTGGAGGCGGTAGGCGGCCAGGGCTGATGCTGCCCTGCAAGCCGCCGCATCCGCTGCGCTTGCAGGATGCCTGGCGTGCCCGTCTCGGTGCGAATCAGGGCGTCATCCTGATTGTAGTAGTCATAATGGGTTCCCTCGCCCAGATACAGCCATGGACCGTGTACATCATGATGCAGCCCTTTGCCGAAATTGCCGAACTCAGCCGTGAATGTCGGACCCGAGGCGCTGGCGGGCAGGAAGCGGCGGCCGCTGTCGAGCTCCTCGACTACGCGCTTCAGCATGCGAATGTTCGAATGGCGCTCGTCGATCGGCACGAAGCCCTCCATCATCAGTTCATTGCCCCCGCACCAGATTGCCAGGGACGGATGGGAGCGCTTCTCGATGACCGCCAGGCGCGCCACCTCCTCCAGCTCTGCCAGCAGCATCGGATCATCGGGCGGGGTGTTGTCAATGCCGCTGGAAGACTGCAGCAGTTCCTGCCAGACCAGCAGGCCAAGCCGGTCGCAGGCGGCATAAAATTCCGGCTTCTCGATAATGGCGCCGCCCCATACGCGTACCAGGTTCGCATTCATTTCCCGCAGTTGCCCCAGCTGGTGCCCGTATTGTTGTGCAGTAATCGCACCGTGAAACGGCGTTATCGGCACCCAGTTGACCCCGCGCATGAAAATTCGCTTGCCGTTCACAACTATCGTATACGGCAAGGCGCCCGCGGGCGCTCCTTCGTTCTGCTCCCATGCGATGGTGCGAAACCCGACCTTCCGCTCCGATTCTGCGCATAGCTGACCGCTCGCATCATATACGGACAGCTTCACCTCATAGAGCGGCTGCTCCCCATAGCCTGCCGGCCACCAAAGGCTGGCACTGGCCAGCTCCAGATGCTGCTCCAGCTTGGCCAGGCCGTAGCCCAACTCCGCTGCCGTCCGCCGCTCGGCGATGGCTTCCCCTTCCGGGCCATAGACTCTCGCCGCCAGCGTATACTCCCCAGGCTGCCGCACATCAAGCTGTGCAGAGCAGGTGAGGGTGGCAGCCCGCTCCCGCGGGCCGCCCTCCTGTGCCGGCACTGCCTGTGGATAGAAGTCCGCAATGCTCACATCGCCATGGGCAGCGAGGTATACACTGCGCCAGATACCAGACGAAACGATGCGCGGGCACCAGTCCCAGGCGTAGTTGTAGCGCGATTTCAACGTACGGATGCGGCTGGAATAGCCAACCTGCCCGTCGACCTCGGGTGTTCGCGCAATGAATACTTGCAGTAGGTTGGGACGCGCACTCTCGCCACCATCGCTATCCTCGGCTCCAGCGCTCCTCCCATGCCGCCCGCTATGCCCGGTGTGCTCGCCTTTGCCGCGCAGCCGGCCGGAGACGTCGATTCTGGCCGGTTTGAACATCCCTTCAAAGCTGGCAAGCCGCTCGCCATTGAGATAAATTTCCCCGGCGTAGTCAATGCCCTCGAACACCAGCTCGCATCGCTGCCCCAGACAGGCCTCGTCCATGGCAAAGCGCTTCTCCAACACCCACTCCCGGTTGTTCACCCACTCGTTATCGCGGCTGTTCAGCCCGATATTCGGATCGGACACAATGCCTGCCCGCAGCAAGTCCTGCTGAATATCGCCAGGCACGGACGCCGCCACAGCAGGCACAACCGGAAGCAGGCTCAAATTAAGCTCCATCGACCGCGACATATGCCATTGGTTGCTATACCATCCGGTAAGCGTCCAGTCATTGCCGTCCAGCGGCAAACGGCCATCTTTCAACTTGCTCACTCCCTTTCTTCGCTTCTCTGCCTATTCCAAGCTCTTATAAATGTTGTACAAAAGCACCGCGGCCTGGGCGCGCGTCAACTGTTCGCCCGGGGCGAATTGCCCGCCTGGCTTGCCATGGAGCAGCCCGGCTTGCCGCAATTGCTCTACCGCTTGCTGCGCATAATCCGCTACTTCGCTCATATCCTGGAATTGCCCCGCTACCTCGCCCTTGGCCGCTGCCAGTTTGGCCTGGACCGCGGCCAAGCTGCGGCTGATCATGACTGCGGCATCCTGCCTGCTGACCGATGCCAGCGGGGCGAAGCTGCCCTCCTGCTTCCCTGCTACAATGCTCCACTGCGCGGCAATAGCTACAGAATCAGCGAACCAGTCCGAGCTGCGCACATCGCTGAAGCTTGCGGCCTGTTCCCCTGCTGCCTCGCCAAGCTGGAACAACTCAACCAGCAGATGGGCAAACTCGGCGCGATTGACCAGACGCGCCGGATTGTAGTTGCCGCCGCCGACACCGGAGACAATGCCCCGTGCAGCCAATGCCTCGATGCTCTCCGCTGCCCAGCCGGCATTGCCCAGATCGTTAAAGCTTACCGAGCGGGCTGCTACCCGGAAACTTCCGGGGTGGTCAAATGTAAACGCCGCGATTTGCTCTTCGCCATCATAGAGGCTGCGGACTGGCCGCTCCTCGCCGCCGTCCCCTTCTGTTACAATAATTTGGTGCAACTTCTTATTCCGCCCTGGCTGGTAGGGCAGCCTTGCTTTGTATCCCCAGCGGGTGTTGCTGCCGCCGAGCGAGGCGCCATCCGCTTCCATCTGAATGGTGACGGAATCGCCGTCCTTCCCGATCCGAACTTGCACCGTTTCTTGCCCATCCGCCAACGCTTCGAGCCAAGCTTCGTTCGCCAGCTCTACCGTTAACAGCGGTGTCTCGATCCTGACAGGCAAGCCGCTCTCCTGCTGCAATTGCCTTAGCAATTGGCCTGGAAGCTCGATTAGAATGTCGTCTTCGCCATCAGGCGCCTGAATCGTAACCCCGTTGGCAGCAGCGGCGAAGGCTTGCTCCAGTTTATCTTCGCTAACAGCCGTACCCTTCAGCTTGATTACGCCGCCGGCCACTTGCTCCTCGGACTGCCCGCTGCCTTCCTCACCCGTATTCTCATTGCCTGTACCACCGGTACCGCCAGTACCACCCGTACCGCCGTCGCCTCCTGGACCGCCGGTTGAACCCGGAGTGATATTGCTGACGGTTGCGGTTGCACTGCCTGCATTGCCTGCGGCATCCGCGAAGTGGAAGGTGAAGCTCCCGTTTGCAGTGAAGGTATAACGGAACGCGCCGCCGTTATTCGTGACGGATACCGGCTCGTCGACGATCAGATAGGCATCAACAGATGTTGCGTTGGCGGCAGTTGTGCTGTAGTGCACGGTAGCCGTCGGGGCAGTCCTGTCGATCTGATTGATCGTAACCGCCTTTACCATGGACCGCCCGCCATCGCTGGCGACAGCACGGGCGTACACGACTGTATTGGCGCTAATGGAGAGCGGACCAGAATAAGCGGTCCATGCCGTCTCGCCTGCCAGCCGGTATTCCAGACTCAGCCCCGGTGCTGAAGGCAGCAATTCTACGGTGACATTCTGGTTCGTCGGCAGCAGAGGGTAAGCCACTGCAATCGGCATCGCCGGCGGGTTGTCGCCTGGCAGCCCATGCGGGTAATCCACAATATCACCCAGAGCTGCGTCGAGCTCCAGCGGTGATTGGCCTACAAGGCTGCCGGTCAGTGTAACGGCCTCCCCTTCGCCGTCTAGCGCCAGATTAAGCTGCCGCCCGCGAATCATCAGATTTTCGACACCGCCATCAGCGCCGAAAATATTGACAAACTGCGGCTTGCCCTTATCTAGCTTGTAGCCATTCTTAAGCAGTACCGTATCAATCAGCATCCCTGCGCCAAAGACAGAAGGACGGACGCCTGTCGGACGCGGCGGATGGCTGACATCATATTGCTCGGCAAATTCATAGGCGCGCACGACATCGCGCATAGAAACCTCCAGCACTTGCTGCGCTTCCTCCAGATAACCTTTCTCCAGGAAACCGTAAATCAGGAAACTGATATTCGGGTATTTCGGCATCCCCATGCCTGCGAAAGACTTGTTCACATCATAATCGTTGTAGAAGCGATTCATCAGACTAGCGAGATAATCGCCCGACAGCAAGTCGACATAGATCCCCTGAGCAACCCAGAGCGTCGTCCCCTCATGGCGAATTTCGCTATCCAAGTAATAGTATTGATTAGGCAGCGAGGTCGGAGTCTCCCAGAACCATTCCAGGCTATCGGTATAGAATTGTTGCCTGGTGGCTTCCCAGTCCGCCGCTTCGTCCTCTAGGCCGAGGATTGTTGCAATGTCCCTTGCGTGCCCAAGGTCGATGAGGCCCGAGAAGACGAAATCCGCATCGCGCTCATACACATTGTTCTTGTTGGCTGGCAGATAGATCCAGCGCGGGTTGTCAATGCGCCAGTTCAGATAGCGCTTGAGTGCCGGATACACATCATGCAGCGATTGTATATCCCCCGTCAGTTGGTACAGAATCATCGCGGTCTCCGCCTTGCGCGACGGCAAGCTCTCTCCGCCCAGCATGCCCTCATCATCGACCAGGGACATCATCCCCTTGTAGCCATCCCACGCCAAATCCGGATCAACAAATGCATAGAGTTGCATCGCCAGAAAGCTCTCCCAGGATGACGCATATTTCGCTTCCTCTGCCCCGTCTCCCCACATCGATGGTTTGCCGGTAGCAAACTGGCTGTACAGGAAGCCGCCCTCCGGCATCGCCGGCAATATATTAGCTGCGAGGAATACCCAGGCGCGATAATAATCCAGATAAGTCCTCTCTGCCGTAACGCCTAGCGTATCTGCGATTTCAAGTTCAAAGTTGTACGGGTGCGGCACCTTTTGCAAATAATCGTTCCAGAACTGCTCCGTCTCAGCATGCTTGAGGTCGATATTGTCCTGAACGAATGGCGCGCGCGCCAGTTGCGTGGCCTGGGCTGTGCCGGTTCGCTGTGGCGAGAAGGCGATGGTGACCGCCTCGCTTGCACCATCCAGCTCATCGAGCGGAATATCCAGGCTCCAGTAACCTTCGGCAATCGCTGTGTCGGCGGCTAGCCCCGTCAGCAGTTCGGGGCGGGTACGATAGCGCTTGGCTTCGACCGGATAGTTGCCGCCGAGGGAAATAGCCAGCGCATAGCCTGTGCCTTCCACGGTCAAGGTACGTTGCGCATCGTTCCATTGTAGCCTGCCGCTATATTCCCCGCTGAGCGTGAATGTTTTTCCCGCCAGCCCCCACTGCCCCGGTTCTTCTCCTGGTTCCTGCGGCTGCTCTTCAATACCGTTAAAAATTTTCAAATGGTCAAACGCGGTCGATCCCTCGATCGTGAACAGTATGACTTCAAATGTTTTCTCGCCGGACCAGCCAGTCAAATCGGAGATATTGTAACGCTGCTTGCCGCTTCCGTTGCCTAAGCCGAGCTGCAGGTCGACTGCCTGGCCGTCATTGACCTTAATCGACCATGTGCCCTGCACGCCGCGCACATCCACTTCAATGAATGGCGTCTCATCCAGGTCGACTGTAACCGAGCGGCGAATGCCTGCCCAAGGATCGCCGCCAGGCTCGATGCCAAGCAACAATCCGCCATTGTCTACCGCCAAATTAGCGTTCGGGTCCGGGCGCCAGTTCTGCTCGATCGCAGCCAGATCATCGAACGGTTCTTCGAAGCTGACTACCGGGCCTGGCGCCGGCTCTCCCGGTCCTCCTCCGTTGCCCTCTCCTGGCTCGGGACGCTCGCAGAACGTCATCTTCCGCGTCACCGTATCGGTATCGTAGAAGAAATCCTCTACTGCCACCGAGACTCCATCCGGATAGTCCGCCGAATAGGCGATCTGGTGCGGATACCACTCCGTCGTATAGGAAGAGGCTGATTTCAACTGTCCGGCAACGCCGAGAATGCGCAAATTATCCACAGTCGTCCGGCCGTTTACGGTAAAGATGATGATGGTGAACGTCTTCGTGCCCGACCAGCCGGTTTGCTCCTTGATATCGAACAAATACTTGCCCGACTGCGAGAAGTTGTTGACCAATTCAATATCACGCGACAAGCTGCCGTCGTTGAGCTTCAACGACCAGGAGGCGCCCCCGGCAACTTTCGGAATGTCGATCTCAATATATTGGGATTCATCCAGATCAATTGTTACCGACTTGCGCATGCCGCCCCATGGGTCGCCGCCGCTGCCAGCAAGGCTGATATGCATCGCGCCATTATCAACAGCCAAGTCGACGTTAGAATCCACCACCCAGGAGGAACGAACCTGCTGTACATCATCAAAGGTTTCCTCGAAGGCGGTTAACAAAGAGCCCTGGATATCCTTCTTGTAGTAGAGCCCCAAGGCATCCGACAATTCGAACACGGCGGGGCCGGTATAGTAGCCGATATTAAGCGGCAATTGTGCGCCTGTGCTGTATTGATACGGATTCGTATTGAAATGGTCATAGCCGAAGCGGTAAGGATTGACGATCAGCCGGCTTTCCGGCAAGCTGAGCCAGCGACGCTGATCGGGGCCCGTATCCTGCAAAGTATCGCTAAGCGGGACAGGGAACTGCGGGCTGATGCCCGCCAGTTCCGGTTCTCCGTTGCCGTTTGCAGCCGCAGGAATGGCTACACTTGCAAGGAGAGAGAAAGATAATGCCAATGAGACCAATGGTTTTGTGCCTGGCCACCTTCTAGTCATAGTTTCACTCCTTCGATTATTTTTGGGTGAATGCCTCGTACTGCTGCCTGATTTCCTCGACAATTCGATCCATGCCGGCAGCATTCACTTGCTCTACCAGTTGGCTGTAATATTCCTTCGGATCAAGCAATCCGACCGATAACGGCTGATTCAGCGTCGTCAGGACGGAGTTCAATTGGGCGATTTCCGTGTTGAGGCTCGTCAAATCAGGGTTGAAGCCCGAGCTGACCGCACGCTTGAAGGTATCAGCATTGCGAGCCATCTCGAAATATTTTTTGTCGTCCGGATGCATATGGCTCGGCATTCTGACCAGATCCGGGCGCCATGTCATTACATAGCCGGGGAACTCATAGGAAGTGCCTTTGATCACTTGATAAGCGTCCTCGCCGACAGCCTCCCAGTGAACGCCCTCAATGCCGTATTCCAGCAAGTCGTGGTTCTCTTTGATTGACAGCCAATCCATGACCTCGATTACCTTCTCCGGATGCTCGGAGGATGCAGGGACAGCAAGGAAGTTCCACTGCTCGAAGCGAGAGATCGGCTTGACACCCTCGGCCTCAAGCAAGATGAATTCCAGCTCGGCGCCTTCCACCTTCTCCATCAGCGGCAGATATTTTAATCCTTCCACACCCGTGGCCTCATAGATCGTAGCCGCGAACTGCCCGTTGTTGAACAACTCCACACTGTTCTGCTCCTGCAGCAAATTGCGGTCAAGAATGCCATCATTGACATATCGGAAGATCCGCTCCATAGCTCCTTGCAAGAAGCCGATCTCGAAGTTGGACAGCACCCGGTTATTCTTCACATCAAGCGAAACCTGGGAGCCCAAGTGCTCATAATTATGGTATTCGCCGCTATAGTTATGCGGGTCGAACATCGCAGGCAAGTCATTCGCATAACGCCCGTCGATGCCGAATGGAATGAGGGCCGGCTCCTTCTCCTTCATCAAGTATAAAAACGCTTCCAATTGCTCGACCGTCGTAATTTCCGGGAAGCCGTGCTTCTCGCGCAGATCCTTGCGGATGGTGAAGCCGCGCCAGTTGCCCTGGGTCGTGCCGAGCGGAATGCCATAAATTTGATCATAGAACTTGTTCTGCTCCCACATCAGATCAGGAATGGACGCCAGCAAATTCGGGGAATTGGCAACATATTCATCAAGCGGAATGATCGCCTTGTCTGCAATCATCGGCTCGATATGCAGCCATTGAGCCTCGAGGAACATGTCGAATTTCTCGCCGGCCGTAGCCCGCAGCTGCGTCACTTGGCCGTAGTCATCCCACGGGATAAAGCTGATGTTCAGCTTCGCCCCTACGCCGTCCGCTTCCAGCTTCTTGTTAACCTCGCCAAGCACGCGGGCAAAATCCTGCGGCGTATCTCCGGGGAAATACGCAATCAGTTCAACAACTCCCTGCGGCGACGGCGTCTCCGGCTTTGTTCCCCCATCGTCCTGGGCATTCGTGCCGCCAGTCGACGGCTGCTTGCCATTATTCGGGCCGCCGTTGTTGTTACTGCATGCGCTAAATACAAGGACTATGGCCAGCATTAACGCTGCCAGCCTGCCTCGACTTCTCCATTTGGTTATCTTTGTCATTTTTTCAACCCCTCCAGAATGAATATAGATGAATAGATTGTTGCCGCTACGCTAACCTTTCACTGCCCCAATCGTCAATCCCTTCACAAAATAACGCTGCATATACGGATAGAGCAAAATAATCGGCCCGATTGTAATGACCGTCATCGCCATCCGGATGCCCAGGCTCGGGACATTGACGGTCGCTGCTCCGGCAGGAATCAGGTTGCGGGCGGCCATCATATTGGAGATCATCCGCCGCAGGAGCAGTTGCAACGGATACATCTGGTCATTTGCGAGAAACAACAAGCCGTAGAACCATTCGTTCCAATAGGCCAATGCATAGAACAACGCGACAGTGGCGATGATTGGCTTGGAGATCGGAACCATAATAATCGCGAAAGTTTTCAGTTCATTGGCCCCGTCGATCCGCGCCGAATCTTCCAGTTCTGCAGGCAGCGTACGGAAAAAGCTGACCATAAGGAAAACCAGGAACGGCTGCAGCAGCGCCGGCAAAATAATAGCCCACAGCGTATCCGACAGCTTTAACCAATTGCTGATCAGAATATAGAAGGGGACCAGCCCGCCATTAAACAGCATCGTAAAATAAACGAAGAAGGCGAAATGGTTGCGCAGCCGATTGCGCTTGTTGGCAATCGAATACGCGAGCAAAGCGCTGATCGCCACTCCTAGCGCAGTACCGACGACGGTAATGAAGCTCGTTACGCCATATCCGCGCAGAATGGTGCTCGACCGGAACAACACGCGGTACGCCTCCAGTGAGAATGCTTCGGGGAACAGCGAATACCCTTTTAACAGAATCTCCGTCTCGTTTGTAATCGAGCCCATCAGCATCATCCAGAACGGCAGGAAGCAGAACAAGGCAAAGACACCAATGAATACGTTGCTACACACAAGAAATAGCCGATCCATTCTCGATTCCTTAATTGACACTTGCTAACTCACCTCCTTTACTAAAATAATGATGATTCCTTGGAAACACGCCTGACAATCATATTGACAGTGAGAATAAGCACAAACCCCATCACGGATTGTGCAAGCCCGACTGCCGCCGACATCCCGAAGTTATTCAGCGTGCGCAAGGCGCGGAACACATAAGTGTCAATGACATCTGTCGTCGAATAGAGAATCGGATTGTCACCAAGCAGGGCATAGATCATTCCGAAATCCCCGTAGAAAATTCGCCCTACCGCGAGCAAGGTTAGGATCGATATCGTCGGAACGAGCATAGGCAGCGTAATGCGGCCCATAATTTGCCGACGGGAAGCGCCATCGATTCGCGCAGCTTCGTACATTTCGCCCGGGATGCTTGAAATCGTTGCCAAATAGATAATCGTTCCGTAGCCTGTCGCTTGCCAGACCCGAATAACGGTCAGAATCCATGGCCATAGCTCCGGGCTGAACATCCAGTCGACAGGCGGCAAGCCCAGCGCCTCCAGCCATACATTCATCGTCGGATTCCGTCCGCTCAGCATCGCGTTTACCATCATGCTAACGACAACCCATGACATAAAGAATGGTAGAAAAATGATAGACTGCGAGACACGCTTGTAATATTTGCTGCGCAACTCGTTCAGCAGCATGGCTGTCAGGACGGCAAAGAACGTTGTCGCCGTAATAAACAGCACATTGAGAAACAAGGTGTTGTAGACGATCCGCCCCATGTCTCCCGACTTAAGGAAAAACGTGAAGTTGCTGAGGCCTACCCACTCGCTGCCCATGATGCCTTCGCGAATGTTGAACTTCTTGAAAGCGATAATAATGCCGTACATCGGAATGTACGAAAATACCAGATACAGCAGCAAACCCGGAAGGGCTATAATATAGAGGAACGGGCTTCGCAACATATCCCGCCACAGGGGCGTCTTGCTCCTCCCCGGCTTGCTGCCCCGGCGTACGCCCGTACCCCTTTCCGCCAATGCAATCGT
The DNA here is from genome assembly GCF_002165585.1 of Paenibacillus sp. MY03. Lineage (NCBI taxonomy): Bacteria > Bacillati > Bacillota > Bacilli > Caryophanales > Paenibacillaceae > Paenibacillus > Paenibacillus sp. MY03. The sequence continues at coordinate 18,504 of NZ_MXQD01000014.1, forward strand.
GCCTTGTTTATCCTTATCCATTCCTTTCCTTCACTCCTTCTCGCTCTCCTGGCTTTATAATCGCCCATGCAGAAGGTTCCGGCCAATATCCAGAACGTCTGAACATTACCAAATCAGCGGAAAATCAAGCTTCCAAAAACGATGATTGCTAATAAATTGACGGATCTGGCAGTAATTCGCACGAACCTCGCGCCTGATTCCGGCGCTTTATGCTATATTTTAATTGAGAATACGGTTGGGGGGCTGCCGATGCCAAGAATGCCAAAAAAGACAAAACAAATCTCCTTTATGCAGGTCATGAAAAATCAGAAAACCTTTATCCATATCCTGGTGTCATTTATTTTCGTATGTCTTGCCATTATGCTTGCCAGCATCCTGTTCTTGTACAATCAATTCTCCAAAGCAGCGATGAATGAAATTGGCAGCCATACGCAGAAACTCCTCGATGAACAATCCATCAATTATGCCGCGAAAATGTCCAGCCTGCTCGACTACATTCAGAAGGCTGTACATAATGAAGAGGTGCTTGGCTACGCCCTTGCCAGAGACAATGATCCGTTCCTGAATTATCAAGCATGGAGGAAGCTCAAGGAGCTGAAGGACAATCAGCCCATTATTGATTCCATCGTTATGCAAAACTATTACACCGGTAACATTGTCGATTCCAAAGTAGGGATTTATGGACGCAGCGAATATCCTGACCAGCAGCTGCTGACCGCCTTGGACCAAGAACAAGGCTTTCGCGGGCAAAGGCTGTATATACGGCGGGCGGATTATTATCGCAGCAGCCTGCGTTACGAGACGGATTATCTGTCCTTCGTTTCCTACTTCCAAGGCCAAGCTTCCGCCCTCGTGGTGAATATTGATATTAAAGCGCTTAAAGAATACTTTACACACGAGCGGCTGCTTGCCAGCAGCAATCTCTATATTCTGGACCGCGAGCAGCGCGTCGTCTACAGTCCCGATCCGGCACAATTTCAGCAGCCTTACCAACTTATGCGCAATAACACAGGCAATCGCTGGTACAAGGATCAGCAGCAAATGGTCGTCTATTCTCCGTTCTCTTTCTTTACGGCGCCTGGCTGGACAATCGTGCAAACGCTTCCGCTCGACTCCGTGCTGCACAACCTGTATAAGTTGCGTACGCTAACGTACTGGTTTTTCAGCATTATCCTTGCCGTTACACTGTTCGCCGTCTGGAAAGTGTCGCGCCGCATCTATAGACCGATCAAAAACTTGATTGAAGAGGCGGTGCATTTGCATCCCTCCGACGACGCCATTGCTTCTTCCGCCGACTTGGCTGTGCTGTCGCAGGTATTGCGCAGCCAGAAGCAGCAAATATCCAAATTTCAAAACAAGCTGGTCAAATCGACCAAGCAAGGCAAAGAAATTTTTATTCGCGACCTGCTGCATCGTCCTACCCACTACAGCGCTTCCTCGGCGGCCGCTTTATTCAAGGAATATGAACTGGCCGTTTCAATCAATCAACTTGTCATACTCGTATTTCGAATGGATAACTATGATAAATTCGCCAAGCAATTTCGTTATTCCGACCAGCGCCTTATTTATTTCGCGATATGCAATGTCGCCCAAGAGCTGATCAGCGAGGTTGCCCCTGTAGAAACAGTCGACATGAAGTCCGGCCATATCGTTGCAATATGCGAGGCCAGGGGTGGCATGGAGGACGATTTCCCGGCCATCGCCAGATCCGTACAAAATAAATGCGCCGAGCTAATCAAAATTTCGCTTACCGCGGCAGTCAGCCTGCCAGTCGATAACCCGAACGACCTGAGCAGCGAGTATATGCAGGTGCTTGAACTGACGAATGAGCGGTTTAAAGGCGGAACCGGAAAATGTTGGGTTAAAGGGGACGGCATAGCGGCGACGGAGAGCGAGTACAGCTACCCGGAAGAGCGCGAGCGGCAGCTGCTCAGCGAATTGAAGCTTGGCCATCAGAAGCAGGTTGAGCATCATCTGGAGAAGTTTATTGAAGCCATTCTGCCATTCTCCTATTCGGAGATTCGCCTCTCGCTCCTGAAGCTGCTGCTTAACCTGTCCAAGACCGCAGAGCAGCTAAATCTCGCACTGGACCACAGCTCGCTTGGCTCGCTCAAGCGGATGGAGCAGATGCTCGACCTGCTGGAGACGAAGGAGCAGCTGATCGAATGGCTGCACCTGACCTTAGGCGGCATCCTTGAGCAGTTGCAGCTGCAATCTGTTGCCGCCGGCCAGAACCAATTGATTGCGCTCATCCGGCAAGTCGTGCAGGAGCATCTGTATGACCCGAATTTGTCTACCAAGATGATCGCCGATGAACTGAAGTATTCCTCCACCTATATCAGGCAATTATTCAAAGACTTCTCTGGCCAATCACTATCGGAATATATCACGGATCTGCGGCTGAACGAGGTGAAGCGGCGGTTGACGGAGACGAAGCAGTCGATCGAGGACATTGTGCAGGAAACCGGGTTCTCCGCGGTCAACTCCTTCTACACCATCTTCAAGCGGCATATGGGAACTACCCCTAGCCAATATCGCAGGCAATGGGAGAACGATTCCGGGAAGGAATTGCCTTGAGCAGGCTTAAACATAACTCAAGGGGCTGTTAGGTCAGTTTTGCTGACCTAACAGCCCCTTTACATGTTGTCACAGCAACTTTGTCGAAATCGTTTCACATCCGTTAAATAACGCAAACCTGTGGAAACAATCGTCCAAGGCGGATCGCAATTGCTTGGTTTGCTTTACGCCGTTCTCATACCAAATGTTTTTAACGGCGAGCGTCCCGGTTTTTCGCTCCGCGATTACCTCGGCTCGTCCTATCAGGCTCTCTCCGAATAATAGCGGCAGCACATAATAGCCAAATTTACGTTTAATTGCCGGCGTGTAAATCTCCCAGGTGTAATCGAAGCCAAACAATTTGTTGATTAGTTTTCTGTCCCACATCATATTGTCCAGCGGGGCAATCAGCTCGCAACGAAATTCCGGAGCTGGATTTTGCAGGACAGCTTCAATAAGCGGCAAATCTTCCGCGCGGCAGTACAGCATATCCTTTATTTGTTCCACGGTAACAGCAACAATGCGATCCTCGTGCAACAACTGGCGGAAAACCTCGTTTCGCTGCTCTGTCTTCAATCCCCATATGTTCAGCCAGGCGTCGGATGCGCGATTCCATAAAAGGCCAACAGCGCCGATCCGGCGCAATACCCGCCACTTGTAATGCTCGAGCTCGTCAGGCAGCGGCTCCGGCGCATTCAGCAGATTTGGCTGTATGTACTTCTCGGCAATATCGTAATACTTACGGGTTCCTTTTTTGTGATGGATAATCAACTCGCCCGTCGAGTACATCTGCTCCAGCACCGACCGGGATGCGTTGTTTCCGCCGCTCCAGTGGATGGCCGATTGCCAAGCGAAATTTCCATCTAATTTTAAATCATCCGAACTAACCGCACCATGATCTTGAATATGTGCCCGTACTTGCTCTGTCAAAGCTTCCATTTCAGGATAGCGCACGGCATGCTGCCTTGCGGCTTGCCTGTATCGCTCAAAATACGGCCAGTCCTCGAGAGGGATAATGGCCAGGTTCTTGTCGGGATAGTCGACCAGACTTCTATCTTTATACAGCAACTCGTCGAGCATGCTTTTGGTGAATCCCTTGATTCGCGACTGCAGTGCCAATTCGGCGTTTTTTCCGCAAACATCGATGGGATCGTATTGAATACAGCCGACCTGCCGCACAAAATCCAATACGCCCTGCTTTCCGGTAAATTGATATTCGCCCAACAGCCCGTGCTTCAATAACAGAAATTGCCTTGCTTGGCGGTTCGTCAATTGGATCATGTGCGCATCCGCTCCTCTTTTTTATTGGGATCAACGTGGTCCCCCCTTTATTTCGCCACGATAAAGTTAGGGAGATTTTTTTCAAGATACTTCATTCTTTCCGAATAATCTTGTTCTGCATGAGTTTCCGAAAGTATATTGTTCGACACTAAAAAGTCATAAAATGATTTCAGCATCTGGGCTGATATAGCGGAAGTAATCATCATTCTTTGACCGTCGATCAGAACAGAAGATATTTTTTCAAGCTGTACAAGTTCAATCTGTACGCCGTTCCTGTCGATTATGAAATACATCTCCTTTACATTTTCAAACACTAAATGTTTTACTTCTGCCCCATTTGCCAAGCGAGTCTGAACTTCTTTCATTGAATAGCCCGGAATCGGATCGTTTATCAGCAGCCATTTTGCAAATTCTTTTGCATCGACTTCATCTGTGTCATATTTTTTCCAAACCGCGCCATTATCTTTGCTTATCTGTATGGTGTTATCCATCATGACACGAAGATATATTTCGTTGTCCATATAAACTGCACGATACTTGGAAGCCATAAGGCTGTCTATCAACTTCGGTACATCGTATTTCTTGTTGAATGTTAAATCGTGCGGCATTAAATCCGTAGTGGTGGCGCCTTGAGATAATGCGGGCACTATTTTGGTGGTGATGGCACCTTGATATAGCGAGGGCTCACTATAGGCTATAGGTTCGTCGACATCCGTAGCAACTTCCGTTTTATCCACTGCAGAGGTCGCAAAGATGATAACGACACTGGCTGCAAGCCCAATAGCGAGAAGCATCGTGGTGATCGTGATTTTTTTGGTTTTCATGATCGATATAATCCTTTCTTCGGTCGAGTTTTTGGAAAAGTTGCTAATCATCGGAGACAAGCCGATTTTCTTTTCTTCCAAACGTACAAGCGCCCTGGCATAAGTAGGTTTCATGTTGTCCCCAAATTTTCGTATGACTGTTTCATCACAGGATAGCTCGATATCACGGTTGGCAAGGATATACATGACCCATACAAAAGGGTTGAACCAATGGACGCAAACGCTAGTGGCAAGAATCCATTTTTTTAGTGTGTCGAATCGCTTGATGTGCGTAAATTCGTGGGTCAGGATAAGCGCAAGCTGTTTCTCATCGTCATAATCTAAATTTTTCGGCAAGAGTACAACGGGCCGAAAAATACCGTATGTAAGCGGAGTAGAAATATGATCGAGTTGCCTGATTGGAACATCTCGCCATAACAAATTTGAATGCTGCCATTTTCCTATAAAATCGTTTCTAATAGGCACAGCCATTTTGTAGATTTTGCGATACCTTAAATGCGGAATGATAAAAAACAAAGCACACATCGTAAAACCAACGAACCACACCCATACAAAAGGCGATAGTTGTGAAGCCGTCTTTAATGGCATAATCGGCGCGGTCACATGTTCTGTAATTGGCGGCATGATTACCGTAGTTCCATTAGTAAATGTTGAACTTTCTGGCGCGGAAATCAATTTTGGCGCTGTAAACATTCCGCTTATATGTTCCGCTGCCGTAAAAATGCTAAATTGCGATTGAACGGAAACAGGTACAAGCAATTGAATTAATGCAACACCCCAAAGAAACAGAAAGGTCATTTTGGGCAGCTTGTGAATAAGCAAGGAACGCAATAAAATAACTGCAAGAATAAAGACGGAAGCCGATATGCTTATTTGAAGTAACGACATTCCCTCACCTCATTCCATGCTATCAATAAGACGTTTCAAGCGGCTAATTTCTTCTGTCGACAGTCGTTTCTGTCCCAACAATGAAGCAATCAGTCTGTCGGCGGCGCCATCATACATTTTATTTATCAGTTCCGTTGTTTCGTGTTCTTGAGCCTGCTCTCGTGTAACAACCGCATGGCAAACGAAATTAGGCTCATGCCGCTCGATCGCCCCTTTATCAAGGCATCTTTTGATGATGGTATACGTTGTTGTTTTACTCCAACCTACTTTTTCTTTTGCAATTTCTGCAATTCTCTTTGCGGGGGTATCGCCTTCTTTCCACAAGATTTCCATAATATTAAGCTCGCTATCGAATAACTTCATAACCAAATGAAACCACCTCGTTCATATATATTCTACTGCTGTAGAATCGCATATAAACATTCTACTGTAGTAGAATTGTTTTGTCGATAGAGTCCTGTCGTTTTCTTAACGACGACAAGCGTTGCGAATGCGGGGACAAGTAACGAGTTGGAGCCCATCAGGAAATTCCTGAAGGGCTCTTTGAGTATTATGGCAGGTTCATGATGATATTTGTGGAGCAGGATTCCGTTCAGGGAGCATAGACTTCCGGATTATCGTTTCTCCAGGCGCCTATGCAGCCAATCAAACAGGCCGTGTAGCCTCTCAACTCTCTCGCGGATTCATTATCCTCGTATTCCATTACAATATTTATGCCGGGCTTGCGCCATGCCAATATTCGGCCTGAATAGCCAGGGCGCCAACACTCCTCATCCAATGCAGGCGGTCCATATTCGTGTATGGATTCTTCGGGCGTTGAGCTCATCGTCATCCCCCCGGGCAGGCTTCCGGGGAACGGAGCTTTAATTCGATCATCCGCCCCCGGCGCAAGAAAATGTATGGCGCCAATGATCCATCCATCTTCAGCTGCATATTGGAGCCCGGTCAAATCATTTATTTTGGGTGCGCGATAGACATCAATGCGTAGCGAGGCTTTCGCCGACCAGATTATATCGTCGTTGAAATAGCTGTTCGGTGCCGGCATCCGCTTGACGCCGAATGATTGCAGCAAGGCTTGGACTTGTTTGGGCTCGTACGGATGCCCAAGCAATTGGATGAGCTGTTCGGATGCTTCTTTCATGCTTGCATTTCATTCCTTTCGATTGGAAAAGACTTTTATATCTTGGGTTTTAGCTGCTTAATCACTGACATGATCAGTATGATCATACCGACTCCAAAGCCTGACATGGATAAGGGAGCAAGTAAAAATCGCATGAATTCCCCTTGCACAAAAAAGCTCGCAAGCATGACTACCATACATATCACGGTAAAGATGCCGACTGTTATAGCCCCAATAAAATCATTCAAATTATGATTTTCCTCACGAGCAATGGTGATTCTATTGTCTTTAAGAATAGGCAACTCCAGTAATTTCGGGATGTAATCCTCTAACTTTCCCTTGACCTTACCTAAACGTTCCTTCGCCAATTGTCCTTTATTAATCTGGCTGGCGTATGATTGACTCGCTGTGGATAAAGAGTATGCTTCATTTACGGATGACAACGTCCCGTCTAGAGTAATGATTGCTCTGAATGCACCGGCAACGGTTGGTTTTAATGATAGCCCCGCTTCGGTAATCATCGACATCAGCCGTCTCATTATGACACTCGTAGGATCATGTGAAAAAGAGGCTTCTGACAGAAGTCTACTGAGGCGTCGTTCCATCATATCTTCATTGAATAAATGTCCTTCCTCACAAACCCTCGCCAAGCCATGCGCCATCTCTTTCGTATCATTATTGCTGTAACCAACCAAGAAGCTTAACAGACCGCCTCGTTCATCATCTGATAAATAACCAACTGAACCGAAGTCAATAAGCGCAACTTCCCCGTCCGTTGTCAACATGATGTTCCCGGGATGCGGATCCGCATGGAAGATACCTATCATCAGGATTTGATCTAAAAATGCGTGCATGATCATTTCTGAAACATCGGTTGTCACTTCTTTTGTAAAACGATTCCCTTCGATATACTCCATCGTTAGTATTTGTTTAGTCGAATACTCGGAATAAACTTTAGGCACTCTTATAGGGATTCCGTGTTCTTTAAACGCTCTTTTTAACATGTTGGTATTCAGCGCTTCGATATCAAAGTCAGTTTCTTCGATAAGATTATTTTTAAATCCTACTGCGAGTTGTATTAAACCGAGTCTTTTGATTTTAGAAGAACGCTCCGACAGCCATGACACAAATTGAATTAATAAATCCAAATCCGCTGTCATCTTTTGCTTAACATCAGGTCTTAAAATCTTAACGACGACTTTCTCTCCGGTTGACTTAAGCCTAGCCAGATGAACTTGTCCGATAGAAGCTGCTGCGATGGGTTGCATCTCGAAGGTTTCATACGTTTCATTCATGTTGCCAATTCTGCTATCAATGATTTTTTTTAGCTCCTCTTGACTGAGAGGTTTTACTTGGTCATGCAAACTAGAGAACGCTTCGATGAAATGACCAGGTAAAATTTCCTTTTGGGTTGATAATACTTGTCCAAACTTAACAAAAACTCCCCCCATCTCTTCAAGAATCTCGGCAATAACATGTGGGAGTTTCGCATGATCTTGCTGAATCAGATGACTCAGCCCTTTTCGCGAAGCAATCCAGAACAAACGAATCATTCGCCTGAAGCCGCGAATTTTATTCACAATATATAGGAACGGGTTTGAGGTTTGCAGTATTTTAAAATTGAAAAGGCAAAGAAGCATGTATGCATAACAAGATATAAATATAATTAATAACGGGTAATAGATAAACATCACTCTAAAGATCTCGGGATCAGATGGCGTAGAAATTTGATTGAAATAGGTAAACGATAGTACAAGTGTCACGGTGGTCGTACCAAATAATATTGCAACCATTAGCTTGAGCTGTTCGTTTTTAAATGTATGGATGTTTCCTATTAAAAAATACAAAATGACGGCAACAACAATGATGCTCGTCAAGTAAAATTGCTCCAAAACTTGAACCAACACACTGACAGCAAGCGCGCTGACTAACGATCCAATGACTTTATATTTCTTTTTAAATAAAGTAGCAAGCACTATGAATACGATGAAACACACAAACCATACAATGAAAAAGAACATACTCCATCCCCTCCGGAACTTCCCTATCACTACTATAGCACACTCGACTATTAATCTCTCCAGCCACGCTAAAACAAACAAGGGCTTTCTCATTTATCGAAGATAACCGAGAAACCCCTTGTTTATTCATATAGGTAGTGACTTCGCAGAACTATTAACTATTCATCATAATGGCCAGCCGGGGAAAGCTCCACCGCCACCGCCACCGTCATCCGAGTAGTCACCAAGAATCATTCTATAGGTACTGGCGGTTACGCCCGATCTTACCTCAGCGAGGCATACTTGATCGATTGCATGAACTCGCGATGGGCTTCCTGAATCGAGTTCGCGCGCATCAGCAGCTCCTCTGACCCGCCATGCTTCAGTTGATTGGCAATCTGCATCAGCTTGAACGTGTTGTAATAACTCGCATCCGCTTTGCTTCGACTATGCTGCAATGCGTCCTCATACGCTTGGCGTTCCATCGAAAGGCTCATTGCTTGATTGTATAGATTGAGATCTTGTCGTTGTAAGTAGTCCATTTCGCCGGTACGCAGCTTCTTGCCCAGCATGAGTAAATTTCGAATAGATGCCAAACGCGTCTGATTCTTCGTCGCGCTCGCGTCCTTGCTTTGCTGCATCGCTTTGAAATACTCGCTGACCGGCTGAACGGATTTTACATTCACGCCATTCCCCCCTAATTACAAATTTCGTCACATACAACGATGCCTTGGTCCAAGCATCCGGCTGCATCTAACTTCAATTTATCATGGTAGATTGCTACGTAAATGAAATGTAAAGAAAACTTTAAGTTCGCACTTGCGACGCACCAATAGCAACGGGCATATATCCTGTTCCTGAACCGTAACAATTCGAATAGGAACATGATTCCTCTTACACGATTATTCCGATTTTCTATAAATCTTCCATGCAAGAAATGTCATATTTTGATATAATGCTAATGTGCAACAGACTTGGGTGGGGAAGTATCGCCTCCAGAGCGGAGGTGATGCTCATGACATTTTCGTTGACTGAAGTGATTATGCTCGGCATGTTCTTGCTGGCTTTGCTCACTCTCATGAATAAACGAAAATAACCCGCCCAGGTTCGCGCCAAGGGTAACGGGTTATTTTCTCTGAAAACTTTTGGAGGCTTCCCACCCAAAATGTTGTGCAGGGAGTCGGATGGCCGTCCGGCTCCTTATTTCTATCCTAATCATATCACGGGTGTTTCATTCATGCAATTTGCCTTTGAGACGATTCTGACTATGAAATAGTGTATATCGTTGATCGACTTCAGCTTTATTTACTTGCGAACTCTAGCGCTCTAAGCAGAACGACCACCGACTCGGCTCTTGTTGCCGTTTGATTCGGAGCGAACTTGTTGCCGCCGACGCCTTGAACGAGCCCGTTCTCAACAGCCGTTGCAACTGCCGCTCTAGCCCATGCCGGGATCTCGGCGTCATCCGCAAATTCAGTTGTTGCCTTGGAGTTGTCGGCGAAACCAAGCGCATTTACGATCATCGTCACCATCTCGACGCGGCTGATCTTCGCGTTCGGTCTGAAGCTGCCATCGGAGTAGCCGTTCACGATTCCAGCTTGCACAGCTTGAGCGATGCCTTGTTCCGCCCACGAGCCGATGGCTGCCTTATCGTTAAACTCCAGTTCGGCTCCGTTTCCTTGCAAGTTCAGCATGCGAGCCAGCATGACTGCAAACTCGGCGCGGGTAACCTCGCTCTTCGGCTTGAATGTACCGTCGGCATAGCCGCCGATAATGCCCTTAGCCGCTGCAAGTTTAATACTTGCTTCCGCCCAGTGGCCTAGAATGTCGCTAAATTCGACTTCAACGTTCTCTTCAGGCTTAGTTTCCTCCTCTTCTGTTACCGGAGCACTTACATTTACAACGCAAGTTGCAGTCCTATTACCATCTGTGGTTGTTACTGTGATGATTGCCGTGCCGCTGCCTTTTGCTACAACTCTACCTGCACGATCAACAATTGCAACATTTTCGTTGCTGGATTTCCATGTCACCTGCATAAAGTCGGCATTACTTGGCCTAATCGCTGCCGTCAGCTGAGATTCATCGCCAATATTCAGTTCCAATGTCTGCTTATCCAGACTTACGCCTGTAACATGTATCGGAACATATATCACTTCAGGTACTGGTATTTTTGCGGCAATAAATCTTGCTACAGCACTTTTTAAGTTTACAGTTGCACGATCAATCTCTTCCTGGGTCTTTGCATCCGCTTTGGCCGTTAATGCAGCTGTTATTGCAGCTTCCAAGGCATCTTTTGCACTTTGCGGATACTGCCCGGGATTTGTACCGATTCCTGCCGTGTCCTTTAAATCTTCAGCTATTTTTATTTGATTATCCAATTCCGTTGTGTCGATTGTCTCTGATGGCATGCTTACAGTTACAACAGAGGTTGCCGTTTTATTTCCATCCTCGGTTGTCACTGTGATAACCGCTATCCCCTCTGCTATTGCTGTAACCTTACCGGTGTTATCAACTCCTGCAATTCCAGCATCGCTTGATGTCCATGTTACATTCTTGTTAGCTGCTCCCGATGGAGTGATAGTCGCCTTTAATTGATAAACACCGCCAACGTTTAATTGAAGCGTTTCTTGATCAAGGCTCACTTCCTCGACTTTAACATCCGGATCCAGTATTTGTGCAGCCTTAAAGCTTTCTACTGCGGCTTTCAAGCCTTCCACTGCACGATCAATCTCTTCCTGGGTCTTTGCATCAACCTTTATAGCCGATGCAATGGTTACTGCAGCCGTTAAGGCATCTACTGCCTCTTGTGGATACTGCCCGGCTTCTGTACCAACCTCAGCATTAGCCATTAGTTCCACAGCTGCTGCTATTTCGCTGTCCAATGAAGATGTGTCAATTATTGGTGATTGAGTACTTTCATTTGACGGAATACTTTCATCGCTCAGCCTGTTTAATGCAGTCACAACATAATTACTTGTTGGTTTTCCTGTCTGATCAGTATAGCTTTGCAGACCTGTCTCGCTCTTACGAACTTTAGCAATCAGTTTAACAGGATTGTTAATGTCTACAGCCTCATTATCTTCAAAACGATAAACGGCATAGTATGCTGTATTTTCATCATTATCCTGCCAGCTAATTGTATGGCTCCCGTCTTCAAATGTTGCACTTACTAATACCGGAGCTTCAGGTGCAACTCCACCCTTCCACGGCATTGCCGGCATAAGGGCTTTGTTAGCCCATAAGTCATTCTTAATCAGCGATGCAGCAGAAATAGCGTTAGGAGAATTAACTTTAAATGAGTTATACGTAAAAATCATAGTACCGTCTATATTGGGGTTTGCAGCATTAAACTTAAGCTGGCGTGCAATTTCCTGATCCCCGACACCCGGGGTATTCCAATATTTATCAGTAGTTCCTTCGACAGGATTCAGCCAGTACAAACCTACACCCATATATAGCTGTGTTTGTACATCAGGGTTGTTTTTAAGCAAATCGGACCACCATGATGAAACAACTCCATACCCTGCAGCTGAATTTGCAAATGTCCAGTACACCTGTGGGGTTATATAGTCGATGATTTCTTCTAAAACCCACTTCTTGGTATCTGCATAAGCACGGTCATAGTTTGGTATTCCGGCCGAAGTTTCAGAACCATCCGGATGTCCGTCTTTTTTGTTGCCCCATACGCCTGCCGGGCTAATCCCGAATTTAACCCACGGCTTTGCTGCGTTTATTCTATTATGCAGATTTTTAACCAGTGTATATGTGTTATTTCTGCGCCAATCCTCAATCTTCGGATACTCGGTTTTGTCGGCATAGGTATCATATGTGCTCTGATCGCTATAACCGGCATCAAAACCGCCATTGCTGCCAACATAGAAATAATCGTCAAAGTGTATGCCGTCAATATCGTAATTCTCGACTATTTCCATTACGGAGTCTTCAACATATTTCGCAGCTTCCGGAATGCCTGGGTCAAGGACAAAGCGGTTTGTGCCAACCTTTACCCATTCCGGATGCTTGGCATAGATACTATCAGGCACCTGGCTCAACATATTTCCTACTGCATTTAAGTCCGATAAAGGCTTTCCTGATTCGTCCTTATACATGGCCGCCGGCATGGAAACGCGGTATGGGTTAGCCCACGCATGCAGTTCGAGATTTCTTTTGTGCGCTTCTTCAATTGCGAACTGCAGCGGGTCGAATCCCGGATCAACATCCTGTTTTCCTGTCAGCCAGTATGACCATGGTGCAAGCTCTGATTTATAAAATGCGTCTGATGTCGGCCTTACTTGGAACATCACCGCATTGGCGCCTGTTTCTGCAAGATCATCAAGAATTTTTATAAGGTCTGCTTTTTGCACCGCCGCACGAGCTTGCGTGTCTTCAATCTTCCATGAATCAGTTGATGGCCAGTCAATATTAACAACAGTGCTTATCCAGGCAGCACGCATCTCACGTTTGTTTACCGGTGTTTCCTCAGGAACATTATACTTATCCCATGGAGCTGCTATTCGTGCTGCAAAATATTTTGCTACTTCTGTCTTTAATGCGGCTACAGCAACATCAATAGCATCCTGGTCAGCATGAATATCGCCTAAAACTGCTTGTGCTGCTGCAATTGCGGTTGTAACAGTAGTTTTTGCATGTTGCGGATACTGTCCGCCAAGTGTCCCTACTACGGTTGAATTAACCTTAGCCTGTGCATCAGCAATAGCCTGATTCAGTTCAGTTTTATCCACATTTAATGGAACCATTGCATCCTCAAAAGCCTTAATTACAGCATTTAGATCGTTTAATATACGATCAATATCTGTCTGGGTTTGTGCATCAGCTTTAGCAGTTGTTGCAGCCGATATTGCCGATAACAAATCATCCATTGATTGTTGCGGATATTGTCCGGGTTCAGTTCCTGCAACTGCTCCATCATGCAGAGCTTTAGCCTTTGCTATCGCAGCATCTAAATCAATGGTCGCTAAAGGCGAAACCACCATTCGGTCAAAATCAGCAACAGCTTGCGCTAATGCCGTTTTTGCCGCCTCAACCTCTCCTTGCGTTGCGCCTGCATGGTTATATACTGTGTTTGCTGCATCTATCGCAGCTTGCAGTGCTGCCTTGGCTCCGCTTTGATATTGTCCTGGTAGTGCTCCTTCAACTGCAATATCATGTTTTGCCTTTGCGGCATCTATCGCAGCTTTTAAACCTTGAATATCAATTAGCGGAATTTGTGCAGTTTTAAAGGTGTTAACTGCAGCATTTACTGTTTCTGCTGCACGATCAATATCCGACTGTACGGTGCTGCTTACCAAAGATTGTGCAGCAATGAGAGCATCATTCAAAATGGCTGTGGAGCCTATAGGGTACTGGCCTCCCTGTGTCCCTTCCACTGCGCCAAGAAGCAGGGATTTTGCAGTTGCGATAGCTCCTATCAGTCCTGTTTTATTTAATGTTGCAGCCGGAGTTACATTATATATTGCAGTAAGGTCGTCCATGTAGATCGTACTGCTTACTCTGCCGGCAGCAGAGGTTTCAACTAATCCAGGCATAATATTTAGCAAAAGGCCCGTTGATGCATTAAAAGTTGCTTGTGGTACATCATAGGTTACAAAATTCCAGCCTGATTTCATCACGGAATTGGCTGGCAAGAAATTGGCGGTTGTGGCTGAAGTACCGTCTGCCTTTCTTATTTCTGCACGTAAGCTGAAAATCGTCTCATCATTGCCATAAAGCCAAAAACCAATTTTGTTTGGTGTATTCTCTCCGGTAAATTTCAATTTTTGGTTAGGGTAGGATGCACCTTTTACATAAGCACTGGCTGTCCCGGTAGTTCCCGCAAAATTATAATCAATCTTAAATGATCGATTTCCGTTTTTCACGTAATGGGGATCATTATTATATGAAATAGTGGGCTTAGTGCTTCCTCCATCATTAATCCAGTCAACGATGCTCTTTCCGCTGCCATGGTCTTCATAGTCCTCTATGATCTGATGCCGCTCGCTTACAATCTGTGCAGCAATATAGGCATCCACTGCTGAGTTAAGCAAATCGGTAGCACTATAAAGATCTGCCATAACGGCTGCAGGATTGTTCATAACGCTAGCTGCAGCATCAATAGCGGCATTAAGCCCCATGCGCTCCGATAAAGGATACTGCCCGTGGCCTGTACCGGCAGTCGTGATGTCATAAAGGCTTTGCGCAGCTGCAATTGCCCCGCTTATTTCTGCTGTATCCTTTGTTTCGCTTCCATAAACAGCCACAAGATCATCGATATAAATGGTGCTGTCCACCTTATCATTGGATGATGTGGCAACGATACCGGGCATAAGTGTTATAGTGAGACCCGTAGATTGATAGGACGGAGCCACCGTGTACTCCAGATACTTCCATCCAGTAAAATTCAGCGTATTAGAAATGTTTTGATTTGTATTAGTGGAACCAGTCGTAATTCCTGCACGGAACTCTGCCCTCAGAGCAAAAGTTGTAACATTATTTCCGTATACCCGGAAACCTATCTTTTGCGGGACTTCCCCGGGTTTAAACACAATGCCCGTACCTTGGTTCGGACGAACATAGGCGCTTGCAGTACCTGCAACTTTGGATAACTTATAGTCAACCTTCAAGGCACTATTTCCACTATGCTTTATAGCGGTATCATAGGACAAAGTTGGCGGTGTGCTGCTGGCACTGTCGCCTGTCCACTTAATCATGCTCTGGGCAGCACCGCCGTTAACAACCCCATTTTCAAAGTCGTCCAACACTATTACTGCAGCAACTTCAACTGTAGCTGTAACATTAGTGGATGTACCATTTATTGTCCCTGTAACCGTAAATCTGTGTGTTGTTAAGCAGTCAACAGCCGGATCCACACTTGGCCATGTTACTAAAACAGTGTCCATCGTGCCATCATCATAGGTTACCTTAACCGTATTTGGAAGCTTCGGTGCTACGCCGATACCTGTCTTCACATATACCGGATCAATGATTGCTATGTTTACAGCGCTTTCAACAGTTACCGCAGCTTCTACCTTCATTGCGGCACCTTCAACTGTTCCCTTTACGGTAAAGTCATTCATACTAGCGTAGTTTTCTGCCGGAATATCATCCCAGACTACTGCTACACTTGCGCTTGTACCGTCAGTGTATGTGGCATTAACGCTCGGGGGAAGTATTGGAGGTATTCCCACCCGAGTTGTAACAGCTATGGGCGCATATAAGTTAACTGCCGGATATACGATATAATTGCCTTCTGCTTTTAGATTTGTTCCATCAACTATTCCCTGTATGCCTTTCACGCTTGGATTTCTGTATTCATCGAAAGGTGCGGCGTTTTTGTAATCTTCAGGATCCGGAGTTTCCCATATAACGGGAAGTGACGAAACTGTACTGTCTGTATATATTACATCCACAGTAGCTGGAAATACCGGAGCCGTATTTTGTTCTGTTCTTACAATTACAGGATGAATATATTTTATAGCCGGTGCAACAACTGAAACATGTGCTTTAACAGTCATTCCTGTTAGTGTTCCGTTCGTATGAATAACTGTCCCGGTTACATCAAAGCTAGTTCCGGCAGCGGAATAAAGATTAGGGTCGGTTATCTTCTCCCACTTTACCATCATATTAGCCGGAGAACCTGATGTCATATTAACCTTTACGGATACAGGAAGTACCGGGGCTGTACCGACTGCAGTAGTAAGGTCTGCATCGATTGCACGAACCGGTGTCGGCGCATTTGGCGAGCTCTCGTTATGGAGGCGGTCAAGTGCAGTGACAACATACTGTACCTTGCTTGGATCTGATACCGCTGTATCGGTATAACTTGTTATATCTTTACCGTCACTATCAGCAGTCTTGCCAACAACTGCAATTATTTTTGTTGAATCTGATGTATCAAGATTTTCATTCTCTGCAAATCTATAAATCGCATAATATGCGGTGCTGCCTGTTTCATCATTAGATATCCATGTAACTTCTGTAACGCCACCTACAGCCTCGGCAGTAACATTTGTGGGCATCGCTGGAGCAACGCTGCTCTTCCAGGTTGCTTTTGGAGCTATAGCCTTATTCGCCCAAGCGGTTCTTACTCCATTTTCTACAGCTTCCTTTTTATAAATTCCTGCACCTGGAACAATATTGCTGCTCTGGTATAGGAATGAACCATCGATCCCGCGGCCTGTCATTTCACTTCTATAATTTGTATTGAGTAGTATTTCCCTGATAATCTCATCTTTGGCGTAAGGATCCAAAAATCCCGTTTCCGTTGGATTGGTTGTAGCATTTACCCTATACAATCCCATACCCATATAAAGCTTTGTATTGGGATTTGTAAGGTGATCCGCCCACCATGTTGCTATTACACCGTAGGGAGCCACATCACGGCCAAAGGGCCAGTAAACCTGTGGAGTCAGGTAGTCAATCAGCCCCTCGTTCCCCCATCTTAATGTATCTGCAAAGCTCCTATCATAGTTTGGTCCGCCTCCGGCAGTTGGAGAACCGTTAACATGCCCGTCTTTCATATTGGCCCACATACCGGCAGGGCTGATTCCAAACTGTACCCAAGGTTTTGCTGAACGAATTTTTTGGGAAAGATCGTTGATAAGCTTGTATGTATTATTTCTTCGCCAATCGCCTATGTCTGTAAAACCGCCCTTATACTTTTCAAATGTGGCTTTGTCATCATAATCAAAGGCTTTACCCTCATGGTAGAAATAGTCATCGAAATGAACGCCGTCAATATCATACTTATTAACAACTTCCATAACGCTATCCGCTATCCATGCTTGTGCTTCAGGTATACCTGGATCTACTACATACACGCCATCATAGGCTTTTTTAATCCAATCAAAATGAGTGTTGAAAATACTCTTTGGCAGTGCCTTGAGTTGAGCAACCATGGCATCATTGATCGCAGTTGCGGCACGATATGGATTAAACCATGCGTGCAGCTCTAATCCACGCTTGTGCGCTTCATCTATTGCATATTCAAGCGGGTCAAAGCCTGGATCGCCGCCTGGTGTCCCTGTCATAACGATAGACCAGGGAACGAGATCAGATTTATAGAGCGCATCGGAAGAGGAGCGAACCTGAAACATAACCGCATTCAGATTGCTGGCAACTGCCGCATCCAAGATATTGCTTAGTTCTTGCTTTTGCTTTTCCATCCTCGCTGCAGGATCGGAAATAGCTAACGATGCCGAGGTTGGCCAATCTGAATTGTATACGGTTACAATCCAAGTCGCACGCATATCTTCCTTCTTGGAAACATCCGAGTTTAAGTACTGTTGATAGGGTGTCCATGCATCTGAATCTGGAGGAGTAGCCCCCGCCGCTGAAACGTGAATAGCAGGTAACATGGATGTTAGCATGACTACTATAAGCATCCGGCTGCATATTGCTTTGCAACGCGCAAATAAACGATTCATTCTCACTGCTCCTTTTATTAATTTTGGTATTTCGCTCCAAGCCACTGAACAGATTCGCCTTATTTCTTTTCCCCATCCCTCCTATAAAGTAACTTCGACAGCTTAAACTCGCTTTGCGGATCCTATCTGAATATTATACAAATTCGAATGTTTCGTCAATAAATTTCACAAACATATTTTATTATGAAATTTTATTTCGACTTATAAAATTATAAGACGACTCGCTCTACTCTGTAGAACGCGGCATCCGTTGCATAAGAAAAGCCCAAGCGTTAACACGCTTAGGCTCAAATATAGAAGGTAAATGCGGCTCAGTTATATAACTCTGCACGGGTGATGACGCGATCCGGTTGGACGCTGCCATCCGAGTAACCCTGAACAATTGCTTGGAAACTCACTTCGATGCGGACAACTTGGAACGCCCATATCGGCGTACGCGCAGAAGCGCCTGCTCCCTATGCCCCATGAATCGTTCGATCTCGCACAATCTGGCGGCATACTCGCCGACCAGTGCGCTTGCTTCCGATGTGCACGACTGATAGGTACACGTTTTGAGGAACTTGCCTACCCATAGCCCTCCGGTATACCTTGCCGCTCCTCTGGTCGGCAGCGTATGATTGGTGCCGATCACTTTGTCCCCGTAGGCCACATTCGTTTCCGGCCCCAAGAACAATGCGCCGTAGTTCGTCAGGCGTTCCAGGAAATATCGAGGATTCTCGGTCAGCACCTCCACATGCTCGTAGGCCAGCTTATCTGCTTCAATTACAGCCTCTTCCAAGCTGTCTACCACTATGATAATCCCATTATTGTTCCAGGCCACGCTTGCAATGTCCGCAGTCGGCAAAGTCATAAGTTGTCTATCGATCTCGAGCAACGTTTCATGCGCAAGTTGCTCCGAAGTCGTAATTAGTACCCCGGGCGAAGTCGGCCCGTGCTCGGATTGACCGAGAATGTCGCAGGCTACCATTTCCGCGTCCGCCGTATGATCGGCAATGATCATTACCTCCGTCGGGCCCGCGAACAGGTCAATGCCAACTTGGCCGTATAGCTGCCGCTTGGCCTCGGCCACGTAGGCGTTCCCCGGACCGACAACCATATCCACCGGCTCGATCGTTTCCGTGCCCAGCGCCATAGCCGCCATCGCTTGCACTCCGCCGACAATATAAATCTCATCCGCTCCCGCAAAATCCATAGCGCAAACCGTGGCTTCTGGAATTTCGCCATTTATCGGCGGCGTGCAGCAAATGACCCGTTTCACACCGGCTACCTTGGCGGTAAGGATGCTCATATGGGCGGACGCCACCATCGGATATCGTCCGCCCGGAATGTAACAACCCACGCTATTGACAGGGATATTGCGATGCCCCAGAACGACTCCGGGCAACGTCTCTACCTCCAGATCGCGGATTGTAGCTCGTTGTTTTTCTGCAAAATTGCGTACTTGATCCTGAGCAAAACGAATGTCCGTCTTGGTTTGCTCGGGTACTTTGGCGATGATTTCGTCAATTTGCCGTCGGCTCAGTCTGAACTGCTCTGGAGACCAATTGTCGTAATGCCGGGAGAACCCGCGCACCGCTTGATCTCCGTTCTTTTTTACCTGTTTAAGAATGTCGCGCACCGTTTCGTAAACCCTCTGATCCTGCTCTTCCGCTTCCGCTTGGCTTTTTCCCGTCTTCAGATACTTTGCCATTTGCAATGATCCTCCTTCATTCTGACCTGTATCAACGCTCGCTTACCGAAGAAGCTCGAGAGCCGGTTCGAAGCTTAAAATCCACAAACTTCACGGGAATGCTGCCGTTAGCTGCGGATTGAACGGATAGTGGAAATACCGAGCTCCAGGTAACCGCGTCGTAGACATCGATAGCCGGCTTTCTTTGTTCCTGAATGGATGACACAAACTCCTGCATGACGAAGAAATCTCCGCCCCCATGTCCCTAAATTCAGCGAGAGGTTAAGCTGTGCGGTCCCTTCACCCAGTCGTTCCGATCGGGCGTTAGAAAGTAACGATCAAGAAATTCGTCCAAATCTTCCTCCAGCATCCCCAGAACGGTTTGAATCGGTTCTGCCGAACGTTGGTTTTGTTGATCCTCTTTCAATAACGCCGTCAGTTCGGCAAGAAGCCGCTCCGGCACCTCCCGATGGTCTTCGCGATAAGAGCGAATGATGCGAACCAGATTCGTTTCCCGTAAATGATACGCATAGGACATAGCCCGTCTTTGGAAACCGTCTAACTCGTCCAAGTTTTTCTTTAATACGTCTCGAAGCGACGCGGAAACCCTTTCAAGAGCATTCCGTCCTGTTTGAATGGCCGCTTCCGCCCGCTCAGCGCTCAATTTGCATCGAAGCTGAATATCCTCGATCATCCAAGGGTCCGGCTCAAGATCGTCGGTTTTCATGAAGATCGACCTACGCGTGGATTCCCATGAGGGGGTATGGCATTGCTGCCCCCGGATAAACGCGGCAGTCATGGAATGCGACACGTCGCAAAGACCGATTTTGCGGACAAACCAGGAGACATCCCACGGAAACAGCTCGAACGATTCCGAGCTCAGACGCCAGAAAGCCTTCATTTCTTCGGCTGCCATCCCGTAAGGTTCGGCAAGCTTCTCCAGCGCTTCGTCGTCCTCGATGCAGGGATTCCGAAAGAACAGCTCCGTAACCCGTAAATTCGGATCGGGCTTGATCATATCTATGCCGAAGTATTCCTTAATCCCCACTGCGCCGGGAGTACCGGCTATCGCCCTGAGCTGGCGCAAGGTGACAAGCGGGTAAGCGATATGTTCGTAAGGCTCGACTTCCTCCGTTGCGGAAGTAAAGAACCCTTCCACGACAAACGGGATATTCCGTTTGACCGCAAGATTGGCGGCATTTTTCAAAAAACGGTCTACCGGAAGCGTAACGGTAACTTCGGCAATATTCGAATGCAGCGCCAGACTGACGCAATCCGCGTCTAGCTTCTCGATCGACTTAAGCACCTGTCCCGCCGACAATTCCCATGGCTCCCACCAAAGACGTCCTCCGGTCAGCCGCTTCCATGTTCGGGCGAGCAGATTAACGAAAGGGACGACGCGCTCATCCAGAGGAATTCCCCTGCACGACTCGCAGCTTCCGAACTCGTTGCACAGCCAAGCGTCCTGATCGTAGGTGTAGAGCAACAGATCGTCAACCCCGGGAAACTCCTCGTTAAACCGTTCTAGCAGTGCTACATACCTGTCGGGCGTTACGCCGTCCAGCAAGCAATTTTCGAGGGGCAGATCTCGATAACCATCCTGTCCGTTGTAAGGGGCGCCAAAATGGAAAATGGAGCGCATTCCCGCCTGCTTGCATAACCGTATACGCTCTCTGAGATCGTTTCTTCGCCGCTCCCATGCGCCCGAAGAGGAATCGCCGCCTATCGGAATCTTCTGCTCGTATTTAAGCGATGCTTCGCCGGATAACGCTACGACGTCCTCCAAATTTAACGGTTCGTCGTGCGGACGCCCTCCCCAGGCGATATTCAGCTGCAGAGCGTTAAATCCGATTTGTTTCATGGACATTACCGTCTCCTCCGTCCATGAGACAAACTTGACGGGACTTCCGATCAATCCGATTTTGAACTTCAAATTTGCCATTGAGTAGCGTTCTCCTCTCTTCTCTGCAGCGGGTTCAAGATTTAAGCGCTCCCGACGTAATTCCTTGCACGAAATATTTCATACCGAACATAATGACCAGTATCATCGGCAAGCTGCCGATGATATAGGCGGCGAAGGATAATCCGAGATCCGGCCTGCCATTGGTCGTCATATTAACCGCTTGGATCGTAAAAGTAAGATGAGGCTCTTTCAATATAATCAGCGGCCATAGGTAATCGCTGTAAACGCTAATAAAGGTAATGATCCCCAAGGTCGCAATAACCGGCATACTCAAGGGAAGCGCGATGCGCAAGTACAAATAAGCTTCTCCGGCGCCGTCCATTCGCGCAGCTTCGAACAGCTCTTCCGGAATTCCTTGAAAGAATGTCCGGCAAAGAATGATTCCGACCAATTGCGTTCCCGATATATAGGGTAAAATCAAGCCCCAGAAAGAGTCCGTCAAATTTAACTGTGAAATAATCGCGTATAGCGGAACGATATTCAACATGGACGGAATCAGCATCACGCTGATAATAAGCATAAAGAGGATTTCTTTGCCCGGGAAACGGTTGCGGGCGAAAGAGTAACCGGCCATCGAACTAATGAGGACTGCCCCGGCTACCGTAACGCAGCAAATGAACAGAGAGTTGCCGATGCTCCCGGACACGGCGCTCCAGGCCGTAGAATAGTTCTCCCATTTGATCTCTCCCGGAATTCCCCAGAAGTCGATCACAATATCGAGATGATCTTTGAACGAAAGGAACAATAGCATGGCAAACGGAACAAGGGTAAGTAGCAGTAGAACCGAAAGGCTGAGAACGACGCCGACTTCCGCAACTCTGTTATTTCTCATAGCCCGGATTCACTCTCTTTCAGACTTGAAAATTTTTGATACCAACAGCGTTAGGAGGAGAATGCTCACGAACAGGAAAATGCCGACCGCGCTGCCGTATCCATAATTGGAGTTTTTGAAGGCCGAGTTGTACATGATGAGCGACGGCACCGTGGTCGATACTCCCGGTCCTCCTCCGGTCAGTACGATAATTCGCACAAAGTCCTGCAAGCTGCCGATGATCGTCAGCAGAAGCACGACTTTGAACTGCGGCGCGAGCAACGGCAGATGCATTTTAAGAAAAATATTCCGAAACTTGGCGCCGTCCATTCTGGCCGATTCGATAATTTCCTTGTTGAAGCCCCCGATCGCTGCGAGAAAGATAAGAAACGGCAAACCTGTGATATAAGGAAATCCCATGAGAATAACGGCCCATATCGCGGTGTCGCTCTCCCCAAGCCACGGCCTTGCCAGAGAATTCAGACCTGCGAACGACAAGAAATGATTCAGCAATCCGTTGGAAGGGTTGTAAACGGAAAGCCAGATCAGAACGAAAACAATTCCGGGGATAAGCATCGGAATCACGAAACCCGTACGATACAGATATTGAAGCTTCGTTTCGCGCAAGGACAAAATCAACTCCGCCGCCAATAAGGGGAATACGATGCTTTTGACAATATCCGTGACGGTAAACAGAAGTTGATTGGATAGCGCGATTCGAAACGTATTGTCGTTAAACATGCGAATATAGTTGTCCAAACCGATCCATTCCGCTTGAGCTAAATTCCAGTCCGTAAAGGAATGATAGATGGAAGTCAGCATCGGATAATAGAGAAAGATCAAGACGAACAGGAGCGAAGGAACGATAAAAAAATAAGCTTTTAACCAATATCGGATTCTGTCGGGACGAAAGGGCTTGTCGATCATAATCTCACTCCATGTAAGCAAGCCGTCGAGGGAGAACACCTCGTTCTCCCTCGGCCTGTATGATGAATTCCGTTTGCAGCTTATGGATTGGTCTTCGGATCCAGATCGTATTGTTGAGCCTTGATATAGATATCCATATCCCGGTTCAAAATTTTGTCCTGCTCGGCCAAAAATTCTTCCAGCGATAGTTTGCCTTCATAGTATTTCAATTGAGCGGATTGCTTGGCTTGATTCGTGTCCGAGGAAGGAACGGCATTGGCGATCGCGTAGCCCATGCTGCCATCGACTTTGAAGCCCGTTAGATATGCGTTGACTTCGTCCGGCAGCTTCACCCCAAGCACCAGGCTAGGACCTTGAACGAACTGTCCTGCCTCAAGCGTCGTCTCGAACACTCTCTGAGCGACTTCCGGCGAATAAAGATACATCATGAAATCCTTCGTCCGGCTCTCTTGCTCCGGGTCCTTCTTATCCGCGATTCCGAGCAGATGGCCCGGCACCAGAATGCCTCGCGGTTTTCCCGGAAACAGCGGGTCGGCCTCGGCGAACTCGGGGAATTTAAACGTTCCCCATCCGAAGGATTTGTCGCCCAGCTTCTTCATATCGTCGAGCAGCGTTCCCACTTGCCAACTGCCGTTCCAATAAATCGCCGCTTTCTGCGCAATGAACAGTTGGTAGACGTCCGGATCCTGCATCGTTGCGTAGCCGGGCTGGTAATACGCGGACAATTCCTTCATGACCGTCCAGATTTTGCGTTGGGCTGCCCCTTGCATATCGTATTGCTTGTTTTTGAGAGCAAGCAATTGCTTTTCCGGATCGTAACTCGCGCCGAAATCGAAGTTTCCATTGTCGGCAGAGTAGGCAATGCTCGTATTCAGTTTATGGATTTTCTCGTCGTAGCGAGCATCTCCCGGCTGAATTAACAACTCCGGGTAAAGACTTTTGGCGCTCCAGTCGAGAAACGCCTGCGTGATCGTCGACTCGAAGCCGAAAGGCATCGTAATCGGAATATAGCCGGCATCTTGCAATTGCTTGCACGCAGCGAGCAATTCCTCCCACGTTTCCGGTTCGGAAATTCCCAGCTTTGCGAAAATATCCTTGTTGTAGTAGAATCCTGTGCCTACCAGATCGAATGGGAGATAGGCAACGTCCCCGTCCCGGCTATACGTGTTCTGATGGTATTCGGGATCGATTCCCTCGAATACGGTTTTGTCGCCGCTGTAGGGATTCGGTTGGTTCACGTAATCGTTCAGCTTCAGCAGCCAGCCTTTATCGATCGCATCGGCCGAGCTCGTTTCCCCGATCAAATTAATGTGAACGATATCGGGAGCATCCTTCCCTCCCGCCGCCATCTTGGCTTTGAAGTTCGCTTGATACGTATCGTTATCCTTAATGACATCGATGACGACTTCGGTTTCCGGATTCAGCTTCGTGTACTCTTGGGCTGCCTCCTTCAATCCATCCGTGTAATAACCGGCGATCGTGGCGAATGTGACCGTACGCTTTTCTTTGCTTGCAGCGGAGCTTTGCGGTTCATTCGATTGCGACGCATTCGTGCCGGAATTCGAACCTGAACAGCCTGCCGCCATCACCAGGACGAGCGAGAGTAGAATGAACCCGATCAGCTTCTTCCTCATTTCTGTGTTGCCCCCTATATTCGTATTGAGTTAACCTACTTCAATCTTAATTTTGAATCGCTTTCATTTATATACAGAAAATCATCGTTTTCTTTAACAGAATCACTTTCCTTATACTTCGGTATGTTTGAACTCGCCCGGCGTAAGACCTTCTATTTTTTTGAACACCCTGCTGAAATACGACACGCTTTCGAATCCGGCCATATCGGAAATTTCGGAGACGGTTTTAATGCCCTCCCGAATTAATTTTTTCGCATATTGAATACGAACTCTGGCGACATATTCTCCGGGCGTAAAGCCCGTGCATTTCTTGAAATTCGAGATAAAATAGTTCAAGCTCAGGTTGGCTTTCAAGGCAAGTCCCTCTACTGTCAGCTTGGAGGCAAACGAGCTATGAATATGTTCAATAATGACCGCGATATGGGGATCGGCAATTCCGGTACCTGTCCGTTCTTCCTCTACCGTCACTTCTCTGTACAGGTGCGTGATCATCGATTGAAAATAAGACCGCGAAGCCAGCAGCCAGCCGGTTTTCTCGGCCCACACTTCCTCCAAGATCGACTTCATCAGACTTTTGATCGTGTAGTAATTGCGGGGCTTCATCAGAATCGGCAGCTCGGGAAGCGCCTCTTTGAACGATACCGCGCCTTTGAAAACGGAGATTTCGTCTCCGGGCGACAGAGGCATGATCGGGATCGACTGCTCCGGCACCAGCAGCTGATAATGAATCCAAATATATCTAAGCGGCACGCCGGTCGCGGAGATATGATGGGGCGTATGCGCAGGAATATGGATCACCCTGTTTTCTTCCGCGAGATAAGATTCGTCGCCGATATGATACGTTACGCTGCCTTTGAGAACCATCACGATAAGATGAAAGGGAAGCGAACGCACGTAGTGAGTGCGGGAAAAGTCGTATTGCACGTTAAGTACCTTCCCTTGGTGTACGGCCTCCGGGTACTCCCACTCCTCCTCCCGATCCTCGTAACCGACGTGATAGATGATAGGCAACATTAAACTATGATGTTGAACATGCAGCTTCTCCAACTTCATTCATCTCCCGGCCTAACAAAAGCGGCGGTGCAGACGATCATCTGCACCTCCATTTTGTTTTCGTTCTTCACGGATTACCGCCGACTTTCGGTTTACGGCCGAATCACGACGGGGAACCGGAAATCTTTTTGTCGTCCGCCCAAAGCTCACTCAGTTGAAACACGTAATTGTTATTGTCGTCTTGACCGAGCTGTGTTGCGTAAATACGCACATGCTTAGCCGTCACGGGCGAGCTGAACGCGAACGTCTCCAAGCTGCTGCCCGGGTTCGAATAACCGGTAAAGGCTTGACCCGGAACGTCCGTCCAGTTTGCGCCGTCCATGCTCGTTTGAATTTTGAAATCCACCGGAAATCCGCTGCCGCCCGGCCGCGGCTTCAACCGCACTCGCTCGATCGTATGGGCTTTGCCCAGATCAAGCTGAATCCACTCGGTCGCATTCACGGTATGCGCAGTACTGGACCATACCGTTGCTATATCGTCGTCGATCGCTTGACTAGCTTCCCACCCGCTGCTGTAAGCGGAAGACGCCGAGATTCCGACGCGATCGGCCACGTCGAAGTCGCCGTCCAGCGACTTCAGTTCGATCCAATCGATGCTGGTCGTCCCCGTCGCGTTCGTCGCCGGGTCGAACCGCAAAGCCGTAATCGTGCCGCGCCATTCGGGATGGCCGGTCAGATCGACCTCGTACGTCGTATAATTCGGGTCATTGGCAACGATCGTAAAATCGACGCGCTTGCTCTCATCCATGCCGGATAGTACGGTCGCCCAATACAGTTGCGCGGTCGTGCTGGCCGTACCGTTCTTCATGCGCACGACGAACCGCTTCTTTTTGGCCGCATCGACGTTAATCGATTGGGTCATGCTCGGATCGTTGCCGCTAATCTCCGCGTTAAACGTACCTCCGACCACCTTCCGGTCAAGGAGGTGCGTGAATCCCCCCCATTCCTGTTCGTCGCCGTCATAGTTAAAGCTCCAGTATTCATCCCAGTTGAACGTCTTGCGAAGCAGCAGCCATGGCGCTTGTCCGGTGCTATCCCATATCCAGTGGGCATCAGATCCGCCCGGGAAGTTGACGACGGGTCCGCGAGTTGACGAACTATACGCCCCTTGGCTGGTCGCTTGCGTCCAATTGCCGTCCGCCAAGGCCAGGCCGTCGTAACGATCCTCTCGTTCACTCCTGATTTTCCAGCTAGCGTCGGATACAATCTTGCGTCCGTCCGGCAACGTGAAGTCGGCAAGGAATCCGCCGGTCGAGCCGGGAGCGTTCACTGCTTTGACGGTAATGACGTTCTTGCCCTTCAGAAGAGGCCATTTATACCGGACGGAATCGTCGTCACCGTTATGCCCCCCGATACCGCGTCCATTAATGCTGACCGGGTAATAGTCTCCCGAAGCCCAGCCCACCATCGTATCATACTCGATAGTTTCGAGATTAACGCCCAATCCCGCTTCCCGAGTCAATGTCACGCTCTGCCCGGGACTGAGGCTAACGGTGATGTCGAACAGCCCGCTCACCGCCGTTCCGTTGACTTCCCAGTCCGTATACGGGCTTTCGTTCTCCAGCACCTGAAGGCGCACAGACGAATTGGAAACCGTGAGCTTCAGGTTCATATCCCAATAACGGAAATTCGTTACGCCGGCTTGCGTTAATCCGGTTGACGGCATATTTGGCTTAATCTGCAAGCCGTCTTTGTCCATCTTGATGCCCATGAATCCGCGAAGCAGCGCGACGGGGACAAGGGCGCTTTCCGGGAATTCTCCCCAAGTGCCGACGCTGCCGGCATAAGTGTGCTGCACCGTTTCGCCGTTATACAGCGTTTTGCCACCGCTGAGATGGTCCAGCGCATAACGGTCGATGATATCGGAGAAACGGCCGTAGGCATTGTTGGCGCCCAAGTATTGCGCGCGGCTGGCGATTTCGTAGAACGTGGTGTACAGCGCCGCGCCGCCGTCCTGAATTTGGTCTCCGTAAGCTCCGTAATTATCCCACGCCGATACCCACCACCCGCCTTGCGCTTTGCTCGGGTTGGACGTAACGGTCGCGCGGGGAGCGAATACGAACTTGCTGAACACGTCCGCCTCTCCGGAGGAGGTCGTCACCGTCTCCGCCCAATTGAAGAAGGTCGTCGCTTTGGCACTGTCTCCCAATCCGTAATAGAACGCGGCAACGTTCAGATAGATTGGGCCGTAGTCATGCTCTACTCCGTTCACGTCGATCGTCTGAATGTAGTGGTTCGTCCGCCAGAAGGTCGTGTCGTACGCCGCCTTCAAGTCGTTCGCATAGCCGTTCAGCTCTGCGGCCCTGGCGGTATTTCCGACCAGTTGTTCCAGTTCGGCCATGGCCGTTAAGGCCGCATAGCCGTGCATGTTGCTGTATGCGTCGATATGCCCGTGCGGCAGGATGTCCCAATAATCGCTCCCGTTCTCCGTTACGCTAATGCCTTCATGATCGGACTGGGTAATGATGAAAAGCTTTTTCGTAGGATTGTAATAGTCCAGCATATAAGCCAGGGCCGCGCGCATCCGATCGATCTGAGTGGATAGCAGTTCCCGATCTCCTGTCGCGACATAGTAACGGTAACCGCCTAGAATAAAGTTGGCGGGCGTATCGATATGATGCAGCGTGTCGCTGCCGTCACCGGGGAACGGCCAACCCTTTGAGTTGTCCCAAGTCCAGGGATAACCGTCCGGGTCTTGCCGCTGGACGAGCATCGAGTACTTCTCGCCCGTTCGCCATGCTTCGTCTTGCAACCAGTCACGAATCGTACCCATCCACTCCCGCCAGGTCGGGCCGCTGCCGATATGCCGCTCGTAATTGCGCTCGTAAAACATCTCGGTGAGCGCGCTCGTCATCGCGGCGTCAGTGCCTTCGAACACAGGAAAACCAGCTGGAAGCCAATCGTTGTTCGGCTCGACCGTGAAGTTCAACTCGCGAACCAATGTTTCGCCCGTATTCAGCACGTACGGTTTGAAATAAGGAGAGCCTGTCCCTTCCGCCGCAAAAAACGGGAAGGTCATCGAATCGATCCCGACGGCCACTTCCACGGTCGGCTGATTGTATTCGATACGCAAATCGTAATCATGGCCATTCGCTCCGTGAATATAAAGCGGACTTTGCCGCAACTCGAACGCGGGGCTGTACGTTCTTTCCGCGCCGCGCTTGTAGACATAGCTGGAATGGTACTGGTTATCTCCCCCGATCATGTAGTCGAACGGCACGCGGTTGCGCACCGTCACGTCAAAGCCGGGATCGTACCATTGCATCGGCATAATATATCCGATATTGTGAAGGGGAATGTTGTTCGCATTGGACGTAATCGTGAACGTGTTGCTCCACTTGTTGCCGTCCAATTCGATCACCCAGTTGCCGGTCACGTTCAACGTGCCGTACGCCCCGAACGTAATATTGCTCAGCGTCAGCGTGTTTCCGGAAAGCGTGGAGGTAACCGCGGTACCCAACCCCGGCAGGGTGTTCGTTCCGCTGCTCGCCGTCAAATATAAGTTGCCCGCAAGCAGGTTCTCACCGTAGCTCCCCGTACCGGTCGGATCGAACTGAACGAGATCGATTACTCCGTAAATTCCGGAAAGCTTTACATAACCGTTGGCCAGATTGTAGCGGTCCGCCGTTGTATTAAGAATGCGCATATAATCGATTTCGAACGTGCCGCTGCTTCCCTGACTCGGATCGAAGCGGAGTTCGGTAACCGTTCCCGTCCACGACGCGGGAAGCTGCACGCGAAGCTCATGCCACTCGTTGTCCGTCTGAACGGTGATCGGCAGGCTATAGGCTTCCGAGTAACCGTGTCCGGTCGTTTTCCAATACAGCTGCGCCGTTCCGTTTCCCGTGCCGTTTCGGTATTGCAGCACAAGTAACTTGTTATCGGTCGCGTTTATGGACACCGCAGGACTTGTTAACTGCGAATCCGCGCCGCCGAGCGTTACTTGCAGCATACCGTCGGTGACGGAAGAACTCGCGATATCGTTGCCGGGCGTCCACCCTTCGTAATTGCCGTTCGTCTGCCAGTTCCACTCCGCAGTCGCTTGCGCCGAGCCATACTCGGGACGGACGAGAGCAGCGAACGTAAAAATTAGGGCCGACAGAATGAATGTTCGAATCGCCTGTTTCATTAAACCCCTCCTAATGATGAGTTGCATTGATAGATAAAACGCTTTCATCTCTCATTATAGGAGGTTAATATCGTCCAATCTTCTCCTATTCTCGTTATTGTTTGCACAATACTACGATATTCGGCCGGGTATCGACAAACCGATTTCATCACTCCGAATGATGGACATCGGTCCGCAATTTGTACGACTTATACTCGCTTGGGGGTATGCCCTCCAGTTTCCGAAACATTCGGCTGAAGTAGGAAAGGCTTTCGAAGCCGACGCACGCGGCGATTTCTGTCAGCCTCATGTCCGTGTCGCGCAGCAGCATCTTCGCATGCCGGATACGGAAGCGGAGGATATATTCGTTCGGACTGATTCCGACGATTTTGCCGAATCGCGAAATGAAGTAATTCTGGCTTAAGTTTACGAGGGCCGCGAGGCTCGATATGGTCATTTTGGTATCATAATGCTGATGGATGTGGTCCAGAGCTCTTTGGATCGCAGGGTCGGACACGATCGCAGGACTGCTCCGGTCTGTCGCTTCGCGGAACAACGCGGTCAGCAGGCATTGGAAGTTGGCTTTGGAGGACAACATAAATCCAGGAGGCTCGAGCATGAATTCCTCGACTGTCGTCGTAAACAGCTTGCGAACCAAATTCGGATTTCTGGGTACAATTATTGAAGGAAGATCGACTACGGCTTCCTGGAAAACCGTTTCTCTGCCGTATCGCGCTACTTGCTCATCGGGATACAACGGCAGCAACGGCTCCTCCTGCGAGGGGAGCAGCATTTTGTAATGAATCCAGATGTAGTTGGCGGGCTGATCGGCGCTGATATGATGCGGTTGATGGGGCTGGAAGTGCACGACCGCATTCTCTCCGATCGTCGTTCGAAAATCGCTGCAGGTGACGACGACTTCGCCCTGAAGGACCATCATCAGCCAATGATAAGGAATTGTTCGGACGTAACATGCGAGCTCAGAGACGTAACGGGCCTGAAATAATCCGCTTCTCATTTCACGTTGCGGATAACTCCACTGCCCGTCCCGGATCTCCCAACCTGCGTGATAGAGCATCGGAAGAAGTAAGTTGGCGGTAAGAAAGCGTTCTTGCGTGAAAATTAACTGATTATTGGCGTTCATATCCGGAATGCTCCCCGTGTTAGGATGATGTATTCGATGCTAATTTACGATGGTGTTTGTCCAGAACAACATCTTTTCTATTCGACATGGTTTTTGCAATATCCTTTAAAATTCAAAATGCCGTATCAGAGGGCGCGGAATGTGAGTTACGCTCCCCAAAAATAAAATAACGACTGTAGTGACATTTCGGTCAATCTACAGCCGTATTAAAACGAGCCAATAACCCGCGATAAACGCCAGGTCCAATAATAATCGCCGCTGTACTTCAAATACTCCAAATGCTGAAACACCAATGACTTATCAAAAAGCCGTCTTCTCTCACAATCGAGTCCAAAGAACAAAGAATTCCTCCAAAGCCAAATTTAAGCTACGCTGTCGAACTCGTTCCCCGAGCAGCTTAACATCAACCACCTCTAAAGAAAGCTTAACCGAGGTGCAAAGAAAATGACGCTGGGTTGATAGTTACCCAACGTCTTTTAACGTTGACTGTCTCGCCTGCTTCATAAGCTTCACTATCCACAGGCACCGAACCGCCTGTGCTTCTCCTCGTCCCCTTACTTTTTATTCGAATCAGGGCGCCGCGGATTGACCGTGCCAAAGATATGATACGGTGTTATCCCATTTGCAAATAGGCTATCTATCAACTTGACCAATTCTTCCGACGATAGATCTTTGCCGTTGCGTATCCAAAGGCGAAACATAGATATTAATGTTGATATGTAAAATTCAATGATGTATGGTGCCAAGACATTATTTGTTGGGAAGTCCACAATCAATCTCTCAAAGGGAATTTCTCTTTTCAGGCGTTCAACAAAATGAACAGAACCATAGTCGCCCAAGAGGGCTTTAAGGACTGAAATCTCCTCTGCATTTTCCAAGCATTGAAGTGCATCTTGGAAAGTATGTGTAGAAAACTCTCTGCTTGCCATTTCCTCGTTAATGGATTTCATGACACGCTCTTCAACGTAGTCCAACAACTCATAGATATCCGTAAAGTATTGATAAAATGTACTGCGATTATATCCTGATTTATTAGCAATCTCTTGAATCGATATTTTTTCAATTGGTTTTTGGCTATATAAATCACAGAATACATTTATAAATGTTTGCCTTGTTTTGTCCGTAATTTCAGGTTGCTTATTCATTATTGGCCTCCATTTTCCTGTTCAATCGATTATACGACAGATATTAAAAATCTGATGGTTGATGACCGTAGAGTGAATCTATACAATAACATCATACAACACGTTGTTTGATTATCAACAATGATTAACCTATATTTTTAGGAGGCTAATATGAGAATTTTATTCTTCGGCAGAGGTGTAATATCGACCCAATATGCTTGGGCTTTTGAAAAGGCAGGGCATACAGTTGAGTTTTACGTTAGAAAAGGGAGAAAAGAAACCTTCGGAAGCAACATAGAGCTTGAAATGTGGGACGTGCGAAGAGGGAAACAGCTAATAAAAGAAAGCTGGAACGTCAAACTGCATGAGGAGCTGAGCCCGAATTATGATCTCATTATTGTGAGTGTCAACACGGAACAACTTCCAGAAGCAGCACAATTACTATCAACTGTTGCCGGAACCACCCCTGTCCTACTATTCAATAACGTTTGGCAAGATTTGAAATCATCGATCTCACCATTGTCTATGAACAATGTTGTCTTTGGGTTTCCTGGAGCAGGAGGCGGCATCGCGGACAATAGGCTTAGAGGTGGCTTTTTGAAAATGCTATTTCTGGAAAAACCACGGGCAGGCACTGAACATATTAACAACAAGGTCAAAGAACTATTTGAAAGCGCCCATTTTAAAATTAGTTGGGTAAAGGATATGCAAAACTGGCTATGGAATCACTTTGCCATGAATGCGGCTATGGAAACCGAGGTGTTGAGACGGGGAAGTTTTCCAGCACTCATGAATCATAGCGACTCATTCGCAAATGTTGGCAAGAATATGAGGGAAATTGTCCCTGTACTTAAAGCAAGAGGCGCAAAGATGGATATGATCTCTCTACTGTTGACTAAGATTCCACCAGCACTTCTCGGCGCGCTTTTTAACAAGGTCATTTTTGCAAAGGGCAGCTTACCACGACTTTTCATGGAATACAACAATAGTAAAGCAGGTTTTGCGGTACTTGAAGTTGTGAAAGAAGCAAAAAAGTCAGGCATACCTTTACCACGTCTTACTATGGCATTTGAAAATACTGAACATTACAAAGCTAATGAAAAATCCATATCATAGAAATCTGCCGCCCGTATTAGCCCAATTGCCCAGAGCAGCAATCAAACTTCGGCGGTAGTTCCTTTCAACAGCTTCAATGACGTTCTCTGCGTCTCCACTATAATATTAGACTCACTCCCCGTGGACCGAATATGTATACTTAACAAAAAAAAGAGAGCTTCTAAAGCTCTCTAAAGGCAGGATGGATTGACCCTTATTATTTCTTCGTTACTTGCTTGCCGGAATTCAGTTGCTCGCGTTCAGCATCCGTATAGTCGGCAATTTTATTTTTAGCTTTTACGCTGCTCACATTAATTTTGTACTCTTTTTTCAAGTAAGCATGCATTTTCTTCATATCCTCTTCATTAAGCTCCACCAATTGCTTCTCACCGTCGATTTGGGCAAGAATAATGCCGATTACTTCTCCAGCAAGTGAAGTATTCGCTTGAATACGAGCACTTCCGTAAGCTGCTGCTGTAGCACCTACGTTTTTACCAGCAACAATAACGTTCGCATAATCTTTCAAAATAAATGAACGCAGCGGCATACCGTATTTATCCGGATTTCCTAACCCTACGCCCCAAGGGCTGCTCTTTATCCCTTGATTATCGAGCGGATAACTCGCAATGCTCACGTTATCCCAGAACATTTCGCCGCCCATTACATCCGTAGCTTGCAGAATATAATCGGTTTCATAACGGTCAAAATCACGAATATACAAATAATCAGGGTAGCCGTTTACTTCGGCGTTTTCCCAGCCTGGAAGCATGTCACGCAAATGGTCAACAATTAGATCAGTCTCTTCCTGACCTAGTTTAACGGCTTCTGCAATACGCTCATTGTCAGATGGAACAACATCATAGATAAGCAAGGCATTGATCAGTACCTCACCATTCAGTTGGTTCAATGCATTCAGACCACGCAAGAAAATATCGTCTCGTGTAGACTCATACTCTTGGCCCACATTGCCAAATCCCCAAGTAAATGTATCGGTTACAGTCGTTTCCCCTCCATATTTCTCAAAGCGTTCTTCTTTTCCTAGTGCCATAACTTCACTCTTGAACTTATTCCAGTCTACGCCTTTAAATTTCATCATGATAGAGCTTGCCATATAATCAACATCTGAAGCATTAAAAATCGTTTCAACTCCTGGAAGACGTTTGCCGCCTAGTAAATGAGTCAAAGCAGTAAAGTCAGTGTTTTCCACAAAATAATCCGCCGTTACTGTCTTCTCTTCACCAGCTGCTGTTTTGTAAGTCAGACCGCTCACCTTCGTGCGACCGTTCTTATCATCTGTTTCTTTCTTCACATCCACAATCGTAATGCCCGATTCCAACGGAATACCATCCATCACTTCATTAAAATAGGTAGTAAAATGCTCAATATTGCGAATTTCTCCGTTTTTAAAACGATCAAATAATTTTTTAATGCGTCCTTGCGTCATTGTTTTCTGTGCATCATCCGTAGGCTCATCCAGAAACAGCATTTCTCCCTGTATCAATTGACCGCCCGGCTTTTCACGCGGATCAAGTACAAGGACAGACAGTCCTTCATCTTTAGCCGCTCTTGCCAAATACATGCCTTCAATCTCCGTACCGATAACAACAACATGTGCGTTTTTGCCTTCCGGTAAAAGTTTTGGATCTTTCTCTTTAATTGTCGCATTATCCGAAGCAGCAGGCTTCTCTGTTCCTTGGCCGCCCTGCGAATTCGTTCCGTTCCCTGTACTGCATCCCCAAATAAAAACCAACACAAGTAATAACAATATTAGCTTCTTCACTTCCACACCTCATGTATTATCATTTAAATAGACTCAGAGTCTTTATCGTCGTCTTCTACATAAAGATTGCAAAGTCAACTTCATATAAAAGAACAAAAAGAAATAACTTCAACGCGCCTCCTTTCATGGACTTGTTCCCATTCACTTTACCATATTTGTTTTCAGTTAGTTCATAATAAACTCTTATTATTCTTTTAAAAATTGTCTTAAGAATATTACCTTTTCCTTTAGATACATGAAAAGAATCCCTCGAAAATCAATTGATTATGCCAGGCGGTTTCTTTCTGCCCTTCGGCGGAAAGCTGGACATCATCCAGGAGAGGATATGTTGGTGCTTCACTTTCGTCTCGTATGTATTTTTACGTCTGGTCGCTGAGAAGATGTGTTACCGCCCATTATTACTTTCAGTGAGACTTTTTAGATGTAAACTCCCCCCTAGAGTCCTATGGTATCTAGCACCCGCTCCTGTTTTTATACAAAAAAATACCCTCTCATTAAAGAGAGGGCAATCCCACATTAGCTTCTCATTCGTTCGTTCCGTTCCAAATTAGTAGTGAACAACACTCCACATGTGTGGGGTAGGCAGAGTCAACATAGGTTGATCCAATCAAAACAGTTTTTCGTAATCTCGTTTACTATAAATAATGCGTCGAATTTCTACAAACTTGTCCATAACAACATAAAACACAAGGTAATTTTCAACAACAAGAATTCGATAATCCTCCTTGAGCCCACCCGTACTTTTATAACGGCGCCCCGAGAAAGGAAATTGTTGCAAACTAGAAATTGCGCTGTCAAACTTATCAACAAGATGTATTGCAGCTTCTGGTGCATGGAGTTGTTCGCTAATATACTGAACAATGTCTACCAAGTCTAATCGCGCTACAGCAAGATAACGTAAATCGTAATTTTTCTCCACTACTTGTCCTCCTTTAATCTGTATGATAAATCCCCAGCCGTCCAAGCAACACCGTCTTTTGTGTGACAAAGTTTTTCTCTGCTTCGATGATCGATTCTTCGAATTCTTGTTTATTCTGCTTCAGCTTCTCTCCTACTTCATTCATGAACTCATTCGAAAATGACGGAATTTCAAGCTGCTCTAACTTGGACGGGTTAATCAGTTTAATTGTTGTTCCTGTCTGTAGAGCGTCTATCATTCTGCGTCCTGTATCACTCTGTAAAAATTCATACAAAACATAAACGTTGTATCGACTTGGATTGACTCGAATAATTGATAGATTGCCGCTTGCAAATGCATCGCAGAACGGACTTTCCACTATGGCGAACTTGACTACCGAGCCTTTGGAGGTGATCAAAATATCCATTGGTCGAATGGCGAATTTGTCTAGCCAATCTTGCTTTTTGTAAGTGATTCTCGAATTCTCATCATAATTGATTCTCCCATTTTCTATATCCTTGACGTTAAGAAAGTAATGGGTCGCGGACATCGAAAGATCTTCATGTTCTTCTTTCGATAGCTGAACCCCCCGTCTGATTTCTGCGATTTCACCAAGTTTTACGGTATGCTGGAATGAATTCTTCAAAATATCAAATTCTAAATATTCTTTTGTATTAAGGCTGAAGTTATAGGACTTGATTTTTT
The DNA here is from genome assembly GCF_002165585.1 of Paenibacillus sp. MY03. NCBI lineage: Bacteria > Bacillati > Bacillota > Bacilli > Caryophanales > Paenibacillaceae > Paenibacillus > Paenibacillus sp. MY03. Next base: position 55,506 of record NZ_MXQD01000014.1, read on the forward strand.
CTATGTCTATTAGCCTACAAAACCGCTCCTCTTCCATGCCGTTCCAGTAAGATTCGATGATTTTGGAAAGACCTTCCTCAGTAATCGCATGTTGATTTCGGTTGATTCTACAAGAATAGCCCCCAGCATCTATAAACAATATTTGGCCAAGTCTAGATTCAGGTTTCTTCTTATTGAAAACGATCAGCTCTGTACTGATGCCGGTTTTGGAGTAAAGATTTTCCGGCAATGTGATGACGGCTTCGATTAGATCCTTCTCAATGATTGATTTTCTAATGTAAGCTTCAGTGCTTCTTACCAACGTTCCCTTTGTGCCGAGAACAATGGCTTTACCGTTAGAATTCAGATGGTACAATACATTCTGATAAAAAGCCCAATCTGCCGACGATTTCGGGGGAATGCCATGTTCGTACCTCGGGTCGTTCCTCGCCTTCTCCGGATTCCAGGCAGCGCCAAAAGGAGCATCTGAGAAAATAAAATCAAACGTGCGACTTTGGCTTGCGGAGTCTAATACATCTTTATTAACAATCTCGAAATTAGGGATTCGGTTTACAATCATCAACAACTTAGAAATTAAATAGGAAGTTACGTTTATCTCTTCACCATAGTAGGATATAAGTTTGTTCTTTCCCAAAGTTTTCAAACGGTAATAACTTTCTAGATAAACACTTGAAATTCCGGAACAAAAATCGGCAAATGACTGGGTGCTTTCAAGACGGATTAGCCCGAGGGACAAATTGGTTATCGATGCCGGCGTTTCATGAATCCTCTCATCCCCGCCAAAGTTAAAAGCCAACAAGTTAATAAATCGCACCATTTCATCATGATTCACGAATTGAAAATGGTACAACTTTTTCATTACATTTTCCAATGCTCGATAAGTTGAGTTATTCGAAAAATGAAGGAATGAAGAGACAAGACCCGTGAAAATGCCCTGAAGTTGTTCATTTTCCTGCTCCAGTTGTTTCATTCTGTTATCTAACCATTCTATACTCGAACTCTCTTGAAAAATGCGGCCCCATTGTACATTATTCTCGATGCTTGGTTCAAGTTTATTTAAATAGTAGATTGATGATGCTACCAATAAAATAAGATTAGATTGTTCGCTAGTGTAAAGCCCCCTTAACTCATCAAGGCAGGTCGAAGTCAATTTATTCATTTCGGCATCCCTAACGTTCATCACATAATCACCTCTTTAATTAGGTATTTGCATACCTAATTAATTTATTAAAAAAAATGTAGAATGGAACAAATTGGCTGTCAAGGAAATCAAACAAACTGGAGGCAAGGCCTCCAGTTTAATATAGTCATCCCTTTTCTTCCTTACGTAAACGTTGTCTTAATTGCTTAAACACTTCATCGTGGCTAAAACGAACATCTGAGTTATTTGCTTCGATTTCAGCCTCTTTCAGCTTTGCAAAAATCTCGTTGTTGTACTGTATATTTTCATACTGCTCAATACTCATAACAACCATATCCCCATGTCCGTTTTTCGTAAGAAATACCGGTTCAAGAGTTTCGTGAACAATCTTTGATATTTCGGCGAAATTATTTCGCAAGTCGGATACAGGTCTAATATGCGGCAATGCCCCCACCTCCTAAACAATATTTTATCATTATTATGATAATCAATCAACTTCATCTTTAAGTGATCAAAGTCGACCTTATTAGGAGGTCAGCCAGCTAATCGATGTTTGTAAAGCAAAAATCTTAGGCGTCCCTTTATTTATTGATTCGATGTATGGACACCACTGCCTCCACATGTGTTGTCTGGGAAATGGGGACATGCATCACTCCTATCTGCTGCTCCTACCTTTTTTGGGATTTTCATTCCGTTCTTGCCTTGAATACTTCGCTTTAAGCCGGTTTTAAATACAAAGGTTAATTGATACGGCTCTACGCTATCGTCATCCTGTTCTTCACCCATTACAACCTTTTCAACGACACTTTCGAAAACACTTCGATCGAATTCAGAAAGAACGGTATTGCTTTGAAGCACGTTACGAAATTGCTGCAATTTTTTATCAACGTCGATTTCTTCTTGAGCCGATGCCTCCAGTTGTTCTCTCACTTCAATTAATTTTGTTAACGTGGACTCCAGTTCATCATATTTGCGTTCGTAAGTGGAGCGATCAACTTTTTCATCCAGATGGAGATCAATCAGATTTGAACGCTTTTGTTCAAGTGCCTGGATTTCGTGCTTAACTTTGCTTAACTGCTTGTGATGCTGCTGCTCACCAAGCACTGACTCCATCCTTAACAGAAGCTCATCCAGCACATCCTTATGATTGCCGCAGACCCGATTGTACGTTTCGACAAATGCGCCCTCAATTATTTTTTCCTCAACCCCTTTGCTATGAGGACAATATTTCTTTCCTTTTTTCGAGAAAGAGACACATTGCCATATGACTTTTGCGTAGGTGGTTCTGCTATTCCAGCTTCTCCGAGAGTAGTTTTTCCCACAAAATCCGCATTCAAGCTTACAACTGAACGTGAACTTCCGACTGAACTTTTCGCGTTTTCCGCCTTTCTCGAGTTTCCCACGCGGCTTTCCCCGTCTGTTCAAAATATCTTGGGCTTTCTCAAAAATTTCCTCGCTTACGATTGGCTCATGATGATTCTTGATGTAATATTGATCCTCTTCACCATGATTATCCAATCTGCGCTTGGATATTGGATCGAGCGTAAAGGTTTTGCCTTGAAGGAGATCACCTTTGTATTTCTCATTCTTAATGATACCTAGCACTGCTGTATCTCCCCATTCCAAGTTCCCGCGCTTCGTTTTATGAGGGAGCTTCGTTAACTCTTTGGCGATTACTGAGGCTCCAACACCAGCAATGTAACGATCAAAAATGTATCGAACAACCTCGGCTTCTTCTTCATTAACTGAAATCCGCTTGGTTATGAGATCATAGTCATAGCCGAGACAGCTTTGGAAACCAACAAGCTCGCCGCGTTGCATTTTCATCTTCAAGCCCATTTTTACAATCGATGAGATATTCTCAACCTCTTGCTGTGCTACCGAACTTAGAATGGTTAATAATAACTCACCGTCCATCGTCAAGGTGTTAATGTTCTCTTTCTCAAAAAACACGGCCACATTTTTCTCCTTGAGCATACGGACATATTTAAGGGTATCTACCGTGTTTCGGGCAAATCTTGAAATGGACTTGGTAATAACCATGTCAATTTCCCCATTCAGGCAATCGTTAATCAATCTCTGAAAACCATCACGCTTTTTTACCTGAGTACCAGTGATGGCTTCATCCGCATAAATATCAGCCAGTAACCAGTCGCTTCGCTGACCAACTAACTCTTTGTAATAGGAAACCTGTGACTTATAGCTGTTGAGTTGCTCCTCAGTGTCCGTGCTTACACGTGCATAAGGAGCCACTCTCAGGATTTCACGTTGCCCTCCGGTACGATCTGACAGTTTACGATTCGCTTTTATAACCTCAACTGAAAATGACATTTCCGTTTCCTCCCCTGAGTTGTTCTCTACGCTATTAGCGTAATAAATTCAGGCGAATTCAACAAAGGTGTAATTTTGAGATTTTTAATATCAGCTAAAAAAGAACTAATGTGCGGGCTTATCCAGAAGTAAGATCTGAATAGATGCCATAATCACGCATGGTTCGTTTTTTGAGCAAATCGAATTCTTGTTCATTTATCAAGGATAGTGTCAGCAATTGCCTGAGCAATGCAATTTGCATACTGTACCTCAATAAATCCGTTTTCAAGCGATCATCCCCTCAAACCGAATTTAGGTAGCGATATGGCCAGTAGAAACGAGGCCTTCTACTAACCCTTTCATTTTGAGGGTCAGATCGGGTACCTGATAACCAATATTATGTTTGTTAAACAAACAGCCCCACAGCACTTCGGCAATATGACCGAAGATTCGCAGGGCATTAATATTTTTCTTGCAGGTCACTACACAAAATTTCACAAAAGAAACCAGACTTATCAACTCTTAAAATACGGTCTCCTATCGTCAATAACCTTGCCGTGATCGGCATAAATGAAGACATGCGTAATGTCCATAAATACCCATTTTCACATAGCTACAGAAGACCAAGTTAATGATCCCCATGACAAACTAAAAAATCTCGGACAACAGCGTAAAACTTTAAAGGCTGGCACAGATGGATTAGATCAAGAGAGCTATGGATAACTTCAACTTTGGAACGCGTTCCTTGCTAGCAAAAATCAAGACCAGAATTGGAAAGAAAGTGGCAAACTCTCTATAATTCAAGATATAAAGCGCATATTCCTGTTAATCGTTTCTGTCGGCCTTTTCGAAAGCCTCTCTGCTTATAAAAAGTGATAGGCCAACTGACACCTATGGTTCTTGTTGCAGGCGCCCCCATATAAATGAAACTAGGAAGCAAGCGATTAAAAAACGAACAGAATGCTTCTGGGTTATCGACCAACATGACTAGCAGCAGCAACAATGGCCTGGACTCTATCAGGATACAAATGCGCAAATTTTTGAATCACAAAACCTCCTCCGGAAAACCCTATACTAACAAATCCGCATAATTTTCCTGCCGACCGTAGAGTTTCCAATTATTTGGGCGATATGAGCCGCAAGCTAGACATCGCAATGAGACTTATCGGAAAACCGAAGATTATCTTCCTTGATGAACCGACCACCGTGCTTGACCCGAACGGCGCATGGAGACGGCCAAAGCGCTTGCCGAAGGCGGCATGAGGGTATTCCTGACCACGCAGTATCTGGAGTTAGCTGAATACCTAGCACACCGAATTTCCATATTGCATGAAGGTAGAATTATCGTAAGTGACACTCTCTCAGATCTGAAACAACCGTTCCCGTCCTTCGAGCGATTCAACTCTATGCCGATTGCTCGTACCACAATCATTCTCGTAGCGATCGTGATAAGCTTTCGCTGGACGGCGGGAATACTGTCATAGGCTGTGGCCGATATACTCGCGCTCTTTTCAATGGCCTTGACATGGATCACGGCGATTGCCGGACTGTCGGCAAAATCAGTGGATGATGCAGGCACTTTTATTTCCCTTCTATTTATTAACTCGGCGTTTGTACCCACGGAATCTATGCCGTCAGTCATCCATGTTTTTACTGAAAACCAGCCCGTGACTTCAATTGTGGAAGCCCTAAGCGCACCTATGTCGGCAACCTTTCGGAAATGTTACTGGGGTTGCGCTCGCGTGGTGCCCAAGGATACTGATTGTCGCATATCTATTTGCCATGCGAGCATACAAAGGAAGAGCGTTTAATGTTTGCAAACTATTCCAACACATTTATAACAACGAGTACACGGCGGTTTATATATGAGATCATAGCTGAATAATCGTCAACCATCCTCACCTTGTAACAAAGTGCGGATGGTTGACGATTAACTTGTTTGGCTCTGGGGCTACGGCGCCTCAATATCTCGTCTTCTGAACCCGACAAAGCCTGCCACAATTAACGCAATAGCGATTGCGCCAAGAACGAATAGCGGCAGGAACGCCACTTCGTCAAGAGGTGCGCGCGGCACATAACCATAGGGAGTAATCCGTTTCGTCCACTCTGGCAGCTGCAACAGTCCTCCCATGTACAAGACAACAAACGAATAAATCAGATACAACCAGTTCAGATTGGTCAACTTCGGGAAACAGCCTGCGAATAAGATCGAGATGCCAATCATGACAAGCATGGCTGGATAATAGGCCAACGCCGCTCCGTAAATCGTGCTGAAGCTTAAGCCGTTCTCCATCGAAGCGTTCCCGGCTGACCATAGGCCAAGCGCAGCAAGTGAAAACATCATGAAGCCGTTTAGAACCGCAGCGACCAAATAACCTCCAAGCAGTCGGGAACGGGATACCGCTCTGCCGAGCAGCGGTTCGATTAGCCCCTTCTTCTCTTCGCTTCGGAACCTGTGTACAGCTAACATCGGCGGAATCGTTGCTGCAAGCGTCATGACTGTCATGAGCATCGCAATGAATTGATCCGTTAACGTCACACCTTCAATCTCTCCCATTAGTTGACCCAATATTTCGTTGTTTCCAAGGAATGTTTCCAGATCGCCCAGAATCGAACCGTACGATGCACCGAGGACGTAAATTCCGATAGCCCATGAAAACATCGCAGTGCGCTGCAGTCGAAACACAAGACCAATTGGGCTTTGCAGAAAACGAGAGGCGTGAGTTCTGCCCGACCTTGTCGGCATAAAGCCCTTGTCCAGGTCCCGAATGGCATTCAAACCGATGGCCGCGATAAAAAGAAGCAGAGCCAGTGCAGCCATCAGACCGACAGGCCCCCAATGATTAGTCGAATAGACGCCTGTCTTTGTCACCCATCCAAGAGGAGACAGCCATGACAATGTTTCATTGCCGACGTCGCCCAGTGCACGCACCAAGTAGGAGATCATGAGTACGGTAATGGAATAGCCGAATGTCCCGCGGGAGCTGTCCGAAAGCTGGGCAAACAGTACTGCTACGCCCGTGAATACCAGACCGGTCGCGCCAAGGACAACCCCATACAACAACGAACCTTCCAAGTCCATACTTTCGACTCCGAGCATCGACAGACCGAATCCTGTAACCATCGCGAGCAGCGTAAAAACGCCAATTTGTACAATCAGTGTCGCGTTCAGCCAAGAAAGACGGCCAACCGGGAGCGATCGGATCAGCTCCAGACGCCCCTCTTCCTCATCTCCCCTCGTATGACGCGCCACGAGCAGAATAGCCATGAGTCCGACTACAAGAGCTGTCAAAAGCAGCATCTGGTGTGCGGTCATGGCCCCGACTGTATAGTTCTCCAGATCACCGGGCCCAAGCATCGCCAGCATGGCAGGGTTGGCCATTGTCAATGCCATAACATCCCTATCTTGCTGTGAACCGTACATTTCGGACAAGGCTGGCGGTACAATGAAGGTGAAAAACACAATGCCGATCATCCATAACGGAATGCGAATTCGGTCAAGCCTCGCGATAAATCCGATCAATCGGCCCGTTCTTGCCCATAACGGATTGTCCATCACCGAACGCCCCCTCCAGTTCCTTCATAATGCCGAATAAACAAGTCTTCGAGCTTAGCCGGCGAGCATTCCAGCTTCACAATGCCGAACTGGCTAAGATGCCGAATGACGTTGTCCATCTCTTCAGTATCCATTTGGAATGACAACTCTTCGCCTTTCTCTTCCAGCTCATAGATACCCTTAAACCGCTCAATGGAAGGAATAGCCTGCTTTGTCTCCACCTTAACGTGTGTACGGGTTAAGTGACGCAATTCACGCAATGTCCCGCTTTCAATGATTTTCCCCTGCCGGATAATCCCGACCTTATCGCACAGGCGCTCCACTTCAGACAAAATATGGCTGGACAGGAGTACGCTTTTCCCTTGCTCTTTGACTGCCATCACACAATCCTGAAATACATTCTCCATCAAGGGGTCCAGCCCGGAGGTAGGTTCATCCAAAATATACAAATCCGCATCAGCAGAAAATGCAGCGATAAGCGCCACCTTCTGCCGGTTACCTTTGGAATAGGTTCGACACTTTTTTGTCGGGTCCAGGTCGAATCGTTGAATAAGCTCTTCTCGTTTGCTTTTATCGCTCCCTCCGCGCAATTTAACAAACAAATCTATGACCTCGCCACCGGTCAAATTGGGCCATAGATTGACGTCGCCAGGCACGTAAGCGAGACGCTTGTGAATCTCAACCGCATCTTTCCATACATCCTTGCCAAACAATTGAGCCTCTCCGGAGGTGGCTCGCAATATACCAAGAAGCACACGAATCGTCGTCGATTTACCCGCGCCATTAGGGCCAATGAATCCAAAGATTTCCCCGCTGCTCACTTCCAGATTCACACCGTCCAGCGCTGTCGATGCACCAAACTTCTTGGTTAAGTTCCTGACTCGCAACAAAGACATGGTCTCACCCTTCCGTTAATGTTTTGAAATATAGTTATTCATATATTTCATATTATATGATGGCGATTCATTTTACAACATGTTTTGAACTTGGTTAATTGTTATATTTCATAACTTAAGTTAAACTATTTACAGAGAGGTGGATGAAATGGACGGATACCAGAAACGTAGAGACCAGAAAAAAAAGGACATCTTGCGAAGTGCCGTTGATCTGTTTTTGACCTACGGCATCCAGAAAGTGTCCATTGCAGAAATAGCAAGCAAAGCCAACGTATCGCAAGTGACGATTTACAACTATTTCGGAAGCAAACATAATCTTGTTGAAGAAATGCTCGTATTTTATCTCGATCAGATCTGGTCGGAGTATGAAAAAATGCTGACCAACGACATGCCTTTTATCGAAAAGATCAAAAGCGTGATGTTTGCCAAGATCGATTCCGCCAATAATGTGCACCCCGATACCTTTACCCATTTCATGAAAAAGTACGCGACCGGCGTCCCTTACCTGGAAAAGATGATGCAGGAAAAAATCATGCCGGGGCTGATGACGCTAATTGAAGAGGGAAAACAGCAAGGGTATGTCGATCCCGGCCTATCTAATGAATCAATCCTTGTGTTCATTCAAATGTTCAAGGATTATATGCAAAAAGAAGAGGCCTTTCCGCACCTGCAAAAGATGACGGGGGACCTCAATAAATTGTTCTTTTATGGACTTGTCGGAAGCAAACATAATTGGGAGGAATGACTAGTTACCTTGCCGATCGCTCTCCGGTCTTAAACATTTCCCTGATTTTAATCTTGGTTCAGGATGTTAGAAATAGGAGGCCTCTCTAGACAATCAGAACTTTCTCCTCGGGATACCGGAATTTCTCCCGACTGTGTTTTTGCGACAATGCAAATGCAAGTGTTGTTCGGTAAAAATAATGTGTTAGACTGATGTCGTTGATTTAGCGCGGTTTTTGAATTGATGAATCGTCAGCTTTTAAAAAATAAGTTTTAGACTGATCAATTAATGAAAGAGCGGCAGACCAAGATTTGATAAATAAAGCCTTAGACTGCCGCTGTTGTCATCCAACTAACGTTCTCCGTTAGGTTAAAGATGTTGAACTGTTTTATTGCCATTATAATCAGCCAATATGAAAGACACCAATTATGGTTTTCCCATCAACATCATGTAGCGGGATATCACGACCACCCGCAGGTCTATTCTTCTGTATGGCAAGTGCTTCCTCAGGTGTCTTAAATCAGGTCCCGTTTCATTGGAAGTGGCGTCTGCGTCAGAACCGTATGTCTGTCCGTTCTCAATGCCGAAGTGACTTCGAAAAGAACCTCTTTAAAATCCTGCAATCACCACACTCACGGAAATAACCATGACTGCCAAGGCGCGCATAACATAGATAATACGACCACTACCAGCTCACTATAAACTATAAGTCATAAATCCAAGACCGCCAATCTGATTCAAGTGGGGCAAATCTGAACTTATGAAAAACATAACGAATGATCCCCTTTCCATTGCCCACTCAAAAGAAATTGAAACGTCTTTGCTCTATCTTCGTATTATTGCCTGAAAATACCACTACATTCAACCATAACTATGCAAGCAACCCATGATTGATTTCCCGGATCAGCTGTTTACTTTTGAAATTAACTGCTTTATGATAAGTTACAACAATTGTATATTCATCGCTTAATCCTCTTTTGAGGAGCGGGGGAACCAACGAAGCATAATCGCTTCAGGGGTGAATTCTTTCTTTTGCAGAAAGAACGGGGACTCTCAGACCCGAATCCGACAGCTAACCTCGTAGGCGTCATGAGAGAGATCATGAATGCGTCTTTGGTTTGTCCTGACATAGCAATCCGAAGCTTGGCAGCAGAATTTCTCTGCTCCAAGCTTTTTTGTCGTTTCACAGCAATCATTCTGTTACTTTCAAGTTTCAGCAAAGGAGTATAGCCCATGTTAAGCAGTGAGAAAATTATGGTATGTGTGTACCACGGGCCAAACGGAGAACGGCTGATCCGGCGAGGAGGCCGATTAGCTGCCCTTTATCAATGCCCATTGTTCGTACTGCATGTACAGACTGAACAAGAGAATAACCAGATTAGCCAAGACAAAAGTGAGCGCATTCTCCATTGGAAAACGATATCCGAAGAATGCCATGCCACGTTTATGACCAAAACTCGTGGCAATCACAAGGTCTCCGATGTGATTGCCGATACGGCTGAGCAAATTCAAATCACACAATTAATCATCGGGCACCCCGGTATGACACGATGGCAAGAGATTTGGAATGGCTCCATTGTCAATGAACTATTAAAGAAAATTGGAGAAATCGATATTCATATTATCGCCTTTCAAGAGGGTCGGGATAGATAGACATAAGGAAAGGATGTGCTATGCATGAAAAAACAGTTTATAGTGATTGGCCTGGGCCGATTTGGGTCTAGCTTGGTGCACACTTTGATTCAGAATGGTCACGAAGTACTCGCCGTTGATAAGGATGAGCAGCTCGTACAAGACATATCCGGCGTAGCGACTCATGCTGTGCAAGCAGATTGTACAGATGAAGGAGTACTGAAAGAACTGGGCGCACGAAACTTTACCCATGCGATTGTTGCTATCGGAGAAGATCTGCAGGCGAGCATATTGGCAACCTTGTTGCTTAAAGAATTGCATATACCGAAAATAACGGCCAAAGCTAAAAACGAAATGCATGGGCAAGTTCTAATCAAAGTAGGGGCAGATCATATTGTGTATCCAGAACGAGACATGGCTGCTCGCCTTGGAAATCAATTAAGCTCCGATAATCTGATTGACTACATTGAGTTGTCTCCCGTTCACAATTTGGTCGAACTGAAGGCCCCACCTGCTATGAATGAACAGACTCTTCAACAATTAAATATTCGGGCCAAATACGGATGTACCATTATGGCGATCAAAAAGGGAGTTCATATCAATATTTCACCAAAGGCAGAGGATGAAATTAACACGGGAGATATTCTGGTGATAATCGGCAGTAACGCGGATATTCGAGACTTGGAAGAAGACTATGAACAGAAATGAAGATCGTATGCATAGCCGTTCTCTTTTCACTATGCTTGTCGCCATCGTAAATCGGCTGAAAACACGAACAAGCCCTCCCCAACTCATCTTGATGATCTTTTTTTGCTTGATCTGGGTAGGCGCTTTGCTTCTAATGCTCCCCTATTCATCATCATCCGGCCAATCGATCGGCCTGCTGAATGCCCTCTTTACGGCAACCTCCGCCATTTGTGTCAATGGCCTGGTTGTCGTGGATACGGGAAGTGTGTTCTCTACCTTCGGGCAAATCGTCATTATGATGCTCATTCAGGTCGGCGGCCTTGGCTTTATGACCGTCGGCGTAATGGTGGCTATCATGATCGGCAAAAGGATCGGCCTTCGCCAAAGGCTGATCATTCAGCAGGCCACGCACTCGACATCATCGCAAGGCTTGGTCAAATTGTCGATCTTTATGGTGCTTATCGCATTTGCATTTGAGGCATTGGCGACATTGGTACTCACCCTGCATTGGCAAGCAGATATGGGTTGGGGTCAAGCTGCTTTTTATGCGCTCTTTCATTCCATTTCGGCGTTTAACAATGCGGGCTTCGCTTTATGGTCGGACAGTTTATCTCCATTTGTTGGCGACCCTGTAGTCAACATCACCGTCATCCTGCTGTTTATTATCGGGGGGCTTGGCTATATTGTCGTCGTGGATGTTTTTCGCAAACGTTCATGGCGCAAATTATCCCTGCATGCCAAAGTTGTCTTGCTTGGTTCCGGTATTTTGTTTGCCGCGGGCTTCTGCTTGATCTACCTGTTGGAAAGCTGGAACCCCGCAACCTTCGGCTCCTTGTCTGCCGGGGAGCGGATATGGGCCGCCTTATTCCAGGGGGCTACGCCCAGAAGCTCCGGGTTTAATACTATAGACATTGGCAGTATGTTGGCCGCGTCGCAATTCCTGATCATCATTTTAATGTTCATTGGTGCAGCTTCCGGTGGAACAGGTGGAGGCATTAAAGTCAATACGATGTTTGTGCTCGTACTTGCAACCATTAATACGTTCCGCGGCGGCGGACAAATTCACGCCTTCGAGCGCAAAATTGCCATCGAGACAGTCATGCGCGCATTGGCTGTTGTGATCAGTTCCCTTGCGGTAGTCCTTTTGGTCTCCCTTCTTCTGACGATTTCAGAAGGCATGCTGGAGGAGCACTTTCTGGAGGTACTCTTTGAGGCCACCTCGGCCTTTAGTACAACCGGATTATCCATGGGCCTCACAAGCGATTTGTCTCCGCTTGGCAAAATCATCGTGACCATTACCATGTATGCTGGGCGACTGGGGCCCCTCACACTGGCTTTTGCCTTAGCCCAAAAAAAGCGTTCATCTAAAATTGGCTATCCCGAAGATCATATACTGATTGGCTAGACAGGAGCGGACTTCCGCTCCTATTATTTTTAGCTTGCATCATTTTAATGAATGAATTATAATTTTATTCATACATTCACTAAGAGGTGCCTTTATGCCAAGAAAATTTGATGACAATGAAAAGAACAGCATTCATAACAAATTGCTGGATGCCGGATACGAATTGTTTTCACAGTATGGATTTAAAAAAACAAGCGTCAGTGATATTGCTAAAGCTTCCGGCATTGCTTCCGGGACTTTCTATTCCTTCTATGCTAGTAAAGAAGAACTGTTCTTCGCCTTAATGGAGCAAGAAGAGCAGCGCATTCAACACAGCCTGCTTCAGCAGCTCCACGGCGCTCCCGTGAACAAGGAAGCGTTTATCGTTTTTTTAAAGCAATCTCTGGAACTGATCATCGACAATCCAATTTTGAAAGAAGTGCTCTTGCCTGAGCAACTTGAGTCCATCATCCGCAAAGTGCCCGCTTCCCAGTGGGAAGGCAACTACGCTGGAGACGTCGAGAAGCTCGGGCCGCTTATCGTAGAATGGCAATCACGCAACGTTGTGCGCGCCGACCTGGAGCCCGCGCTGATTGCCAATCTCATTCGTTCGCTGGTTCTGCTTTCGCTGCAAAAAAAAGCGATTGGCAATTTTTCGGATACTTTCGAGCATTTAGCAACTTCGGTTGCACAATACTTAACGACCACTGACCATTAATTAACCCTACGAGGTGAACGTTATGATCGAGGCGACCCATTTAGCCTATGTCTATCCTGCTGCCAAACGTCCTGTCCTGGATGGACTTCACTTTCACATCCAGAAAGGAGAAATCTTTGGATTTCTTGGACCTTCCGGGGCTGGAAAAAGCACAACGCAGCAAATTCTTATCGGGAAACTAAAGAAATATAGCGGCTCAGCTCGAGTGCTAGGCCAGGAAATTCGCTCAGCGAATGCAGCGTTTTATGAACGCATTGGCGTCGCTTATGAATTCCCTCATTTCTACAATCGCTTTACGGCGCTTGAGAATCTGCAGCACTTCCGTTCTCTTTATCGGAATCAACTGACCAATCCGGTTGCGTTGCTGAAGCAGGTCGGGCTGGAGGATGCCGCCCACAAAAAAGTAGAAAGCTTTTCCAAAGGCATGAAAATGAGGCTTAATTATTGCCGTTCCGTTCTAAACAATCCGGAGCTGTTGTTTCTCGACGAGCCGACTTCTGGTCTCGACCCCGTACATGTCGACAATCTGAAACGTCTAATCGAAGCCAGACGCCAAGCCGGAGCGACAATTGTCATTACGACCCATAACATGCAAGCCGCCGAGCAGCTATGCGACAGGGTGGCTTTTATGATGGACGGGCAAATCCGCTTTATTGACTCGCCCCGAAACTTAAAGTTGCTGAGCGGCGAACGAAAAGTACGTGTGGAATACGAGCTTGGAGAAAAGCGAGCGACGGAGGATTTTCCAATAGAGGGTATCGGGGTAAATGAGCGTTACCTGTCACTCATTCGCTCGCATCGAATCGTAACCATGCATACGTTGGAAGCATCGCTTGAAGACATCTTTATCGCCGCTGCTGGAAGCAAAACGCCATGAGGTTATCGCGACTGGTTTGGTTCGATGTCTGCTATCAATGGCGGCATCGCTATTATCTGGTCTATCTGATCGTCTGCTCCGTGTACGTTGGCATTTTGCACGCGATCCCGGATTCCTACGCTGAGCACGTACTTGTATTGCTCACCTTTTCCGATCCATCAGCGCTCGGGCTATTGCTTGCCGGCAGTATCCTTCTGCTTGAACGGGATCAGGGAATCTGGAATGCACTTTTTTCAACTCCCTTGCGGGCTTGGGAATACCTGACCTCCAAGTGCTTATCTCTTGGCTTTTTGTCTCTGTTGGCTGCATTGGCTATTCATTTACCTGTTAGCGGTTTGCCGAAATCTCCCTTTGCTTTCCTACTTGGCATCACGCTAACATCGTTTTTCTTTACCCTGTTGGGCATGGCTGCTGCCTTGAACAGTCGCTCGATCAACGGCTTTTTGATACGTTCACAACTTTTTGCCCTGCCCTTTACACTTCCCATTCTGGAATATTTAAACGTGGCTCATATTCCATTGGACCGTCTACTACCATCCAATGGCTCTCTTATTCTAATCTCAGGTTCTGCTCGTCCACCTGCACCAGCCGAGACTGGATATGCGTTTGCTATTCTGACCCTATGGATCATCGGTGCCGGAATCATCACCTTGTCTTTACTAATTGCGAATACCAGACAGCGGGAGGATCGTCATGGCTCTGAACAAATATAGCGCATTGCTGCGACAGGATTTAAGAAATGGGTTGCGCGACCCCATGCTTATGCTTATTTTCATCGGTTCTTTGTTGATTATTGCTGTATTTCGATACGGTTTGCCTTTACTAAGTAATTGGCTTTTCGTGAAGCTGGGGGTTGACTTGCAGCCTTATCATTCACATATCGCTGCCTTTCTCCTCTCATTAATTCCGCTCCTTATCGGTTCTGCAGCAGGATTGCTCATGCTCGATGAAAAAGACGAACGCATTGTGGACTACTATGCCGTCACTCCCTTGCGCAAACAAGGCTATTTCATTTATCGCCTGCTCTTGCCTGTGACACTCTGCAGTTTGTTCCTGCTGCTATTTATAGGGGTCAGCGATAATCCTTCAGCACATTCAGCATTGCCTTTGCTGTTGCTTGCTCTTGAAGCCCCCCTGTATGCTTTGTTCCTGGCAAGCGTTGCATCCAACAAAGTCGAAGGACTGGCCTTAACCAAATTTATCAGTCTTTCCGTCCTCGGTGCAATATGCTCAAACTTAGCGACTGCTCCCTGGCATTGGTTGGGAAGCTGGCTTCCGGCTTTTTGGCCGTTTCAGCTTTACCTTAGCCTTGGTCATACAGGGTCCATCCAGGCTGCTCATCTGGTTCAGTTCCTGATGGGCCTCGCTTTTCATTACCTTCTTCTATATGCTGGATTAAGATGCTTCTCCCGCCAAATATAAGCTTCTTACCTAACCCTCGATGTACCGAAAAATCGGAACTAAGCAAAGTACGGTCACTCGGAACAATGTTGTTTTGTAAATGGTCGATTTTATGGAACTGGGGATTGATCACTTTACTATAACCTGCTCTTGTTCTAAATTTTTGGCCCTGCGCAAAAAGGATCATCTCATTGCAAGACAGTGAAGGACTTCGGCATATTGCTGACGATGTGCTCTGTGAGGCATTTCAAGAAGAACTGGGACTCACGTCTAACTCAGCCGCTCAGCTCAGTCGTAAACACGATCAAGTGTATCCAGAGCTGCTGCAGCAAATGTTAGAGCGCATTGTCAAACGGATTTTGCCACATACCGAGCCCCAACTCACCGCCATTCGACGTAAACAGACCCTCATGGATGGATTTCCATGGCTCTGTTGTGTTGAACTCCTAAGTCAAAGAAATTCATCTCATGGGTTGTGACCACCGTTATCTCGATAATGTAAACTTCTATTTTAAGGGCACGAAACTCAAAAATGATCGGCTTTTTGAGATGTAATAAGTTAATACACCCATGTCCGAGGCAGAGGCCGTTCTACCTGCAGCGTTCTGACAAGCATTCGCTTACGCATCTCCTGCAGCAGCTCTCTATGCTCTGGTTCGTCTGCCAGATTCATATACTGCATGGGATCCATACGAAGATCGAACAGCGACTCCTTCCCGTCAGACTCGCAGACGTAGCGATGATGCTTCGTGCGAATATTCTTCCAGCCGTGGAACTCCATAAGCGCTTCTTCCTTGCCTTCAAACGACTCATTGCGCAGCAGCCTACGGAACGATTCGCCCTGCAATGATTGATGAATCGGAATGCCCGCACATTCAAGCAGGGTCGGCAAGACATCTACGGCTTCAACGAGCCCATCGAACTTGCGGCCAGGCTCTGCTATGCCTCTTGGCCAACGTACGATGCAAGGTACACGACTGATACAGTCCTCGCCTGGATAGCCCTTCTGATAGCGGAGATGATCGCCCAAATATTCTCCGTGATCGGACGTGAAGAGCACAATCGTATTGTCGGAGAGACCCAGCTCCTCTAAGCGATCCAACAGCTTCCCGACATAATAATCCACTTCACTAATCATGGCATAATAGCCCTGTTTGACGGACCGAAGCTCCTTGTCGGAGAAATGGGTATCGCTTCGCATTTGATTGATATGGGGCGGATAATGAGGAAGCGACAGCTTCTCAGGATCATACAAGTCCAAAAATCGCTGCGGCGCTACCCATGGCGTATGGGGAGAATAGAAGCCGGCAATGCATAACCAGGTATCCTCCCGATGCTGCTCCATAAACGACTCGGTTTGCTCTGCCACAAAGGCGGAATGCGTCAGATGATCCCGCCCCGGGAACGCTGCGGCATGCTTCGGCTCACGCTCAGGATGTGTTACTTCGTCCTTCACACCCATAATACGATAATAATGCTCTGCAGCAGGCGGGAGGCCCAAGCTTAGATGCTCCAGTTGATCAGGCTCCTTCGCCCTCACCCATGCCCGATAAGCGTCCTCGTAGCAGCCCGGCTCATCCGAAATTTCCAGGTGGTCAAAGTCATAGCTGGGATGAATGTCACGATGATCCCGATTGGAGTGAGGAAGAAAATGAAGCTTGCCGATATTTCCAGTAACATAACCGTAATTTTTCACCAGCTTGGGCAAGGTGACGACATCCTCTGGTACAGGCACCGCCATATGCGTAATGCCAAGCGTTGAAGGGTATTGGCCGCTTAGGAAGCTGATTCGGCTTGGCATGCAAATCGGATTTTGCACAAAATAATGGGATAGATTCACACCTTCTGCTGCCAGCCGATCCAGATTCGGCGTCAATATTTCCGAATTGCCATTGGCCCTGAGCGCATCCCATCGCTGTTGATCTGTATAGATGAGCAATATATTGGGTCTGTTCATGCCAGTCACTCTCCTCCTAACCTTTCACCGATCCGATTAAAGCGCCCTTAACAAAATATTTCTGAAGGAAGGGATAGACGCAAAGAATGGGCAGCGTAGACACCATAATGGTGGCATACTTCAGAGCTTCCTCGGAGATGGAATAGCTTCCTCCTGAATAGCCCTCATTGTTCATCATCTGTCCCGCTAACACGATGTTCCGAAGAATGACTTGAAGCGGATATAGATCTGAATTTCGCAAATAAATGAGAGGCGTCATGTAATTATTCCAGATAAACACGGCATAGAACAAACCTACAGTCGCCAGCACAGGCTTGGATAGCGGCAAGCACATCCTCCAGAAGACGCCAAAATCGTTCAGCCCATCCAGCTTGGCGGATTCTTCAATTTCTGTGGGAAAGCCTTGAAAAAACGTCCGCATAATAATGAGGTTCCACGTAGAGACCGCACCTGGAATAACCATTGCCCAAATCGTGTTGACTAGTCCAAGCTCCTTCACAACAAGGAACGTTGGAATCATGCCGCCGCTGAAGAACATGGTAAATATGATGAATAGCATCGTTGGCCTATTGAACACCATCGATCGCTTGGATAACGGGTAAGCGCCCACAGCGGTTATGGTCAGTGAAACCATCGTACCTAATGTGACATACAGCAAGGTGTTTCGGTAACCATTCAAGATTCGCCCGTCCTCGAATACATAACTGTACATATCCAGCGTAAAGCCCTTAGGCCACAGATATACTTCTCCCCTTGCGATATAAGAGGGGCTGCTGAATGATACAGCAGTCATATATAAGAAAGGGTATAAGGTTATGACGACGACTACGAACATGAAAAGAAGGATTACGACGTCTGACCATCCGATATTTTTATTCACGCTGTACCGCCTCTCTCTTACCATAAGCTGTTTTCCCCGAACTTTCGACTTACTGCATTCGCGGTATAGACAAAGAAGAAACTGATAAATCCGGTAAACACATCAATAGCTGTGGCATAGCTATAATTGCCCTGTACGAGCCCCACTCGATATACATAGGTACTAATAATGTCAGCCGTGGAATACGTCGAAGGCGTATACAACAAATATACTTTCTCGAAGCCGATCTCCAGAACGTTACCGATATTGAGCAGCAGCATGATGACGATTGCCGGCGCAATGCCAGGCAAGGATATGTGGAACATTTGGCGAAGACGGCTCGCTCCATCCATTCGTGCCGCTTCATACAACCCAGGGTCGACGGCGGTTAATGCCGCAAGATAAATAATCGTCTCCCACCCCATATGCTGCCAAATTTCGGAGGACACATAGATCGTTCGGAACCATTCCGGCATACTGAGAAAGTTAACCTTCTCCAGCCCAATCGCTTCCAGCAGTTGGTTGATCGGCCCTCCACTCGGAGACAAAAACATAACGACCATTCCGGCAACAACCACATTGGATATAAAATGCGGCATATAGCTTACAGATTGGACAAATCGTTTAACGACCTGGAATCGCACCTCGTTCAGTAATAGGGCGAACAGGATGGGAATCGGGAATCCGAAGGCCAGCTTGTATATGCCAAGCAGCAGTGTATTGCGAATCAGCTCAAAAAAATCGGGATTGTTCAGAAACATATGAAAATACTTCCACCCAACCCACTTGCTCTCCATGACGCCGCGAAATAAATTGTAATCCTTAAAAGCAATCAGAATGCCTGCGATCGGCAAATATTTAAACAAAATGTAGAACACTACGATGGGCAATAGCATAAGCAGCAGCACTCTATCCTGCCTCATCCGTTTCCATATCATCATAGGTGTTATCACTCCCTGGCAGAAAGGGCGGCAAGCATCGTTTCATTCACTCCTGTCCGCCCCTTGAAGTTATGCTTTATTGCATAGTAAGCGCTCGATCGTGAGCATTCTTGAACACTTCCACAACTTGAGGAACGCCTAGATCATTTGCTTCCTTCACGTATTGGTCCCATTCAGAGAGGCTTCTTGTGCCAATAATGAAACGAGCTATATTCTCTTGATAGTGCTTCTGTATGCCCTGTCCAACCGTTGCCAGCACTTGAAGCTCCTCCTCCGTCATCGCTGGACGCGGCTGTGGAATCGCCTCGTATTGTTCGACCATACCAAATGCATCGTTTAAGGTATCGGATGCCAGCGCCAGATATGCGTCGAAATCCATGGCGGCATAAGAGCCATTGGTTACCATTCCAGTCTGAATACGCAGATCGCCAAAGTCTTTGAAGTCCGTTTTGAACTCTTTCTTCTCATTTACGATCTGGAACGACTCGCCCTCCTTGCCCCAGCTGACAAGCGCGATGCCTTCCGGCGAATACATGAAGTCCATGTACCGGATGACGGCATCCAGCTTCTCTGTAGTCGATGCGATGGCGAAGCCTGATGTCTGGAAGGCAGTAAACGGATTTTGTTGCTTGCCATTTGGCCCGCCAGCTATTGGCGGCATGTAGGCCAGCTGGAATTCCGGCTTATCCGGAATTGCAGCCTTATATTCGTCAATAATGCCGATGAAGTCCGCCGACATGAACCCCTTGTCTTGAGCGAACAAATCCCGGCTTTGATTTCTCTGAAGCGACATGAAGTCTGGCGGGATCAGCCCTGCCTGATAGAACTTGCTCAAATACTCCAACATGGATTTGAAATTGTCCTCAATAGGACCATATTTCCATTGCTTCGAGCCGTGGTCAAAATAAGCAAGCTCCGACGTGCCATTATAAGCGCTTGTGCCAAAATTGGGGGCGATATTCGTCACCGTTGTCAAATTATCAAAAAAATTCAGCGGGTAGCTTTCGGGATACAACGTTTTCAGCTCCAGAGCTACGTCATAAAGTTCATCATAGTTGGTTGGCACATTCAGCCCATGCTTCTCAAATACATCCTCCCGGTAAAGCCAGACGCGCCGGAACTGTTCCCCAAGCCCGTAGTTCGGCATGA
This sequence comes from Paenibacillus sp. MY03, assembly GCF_002165585.1. Classification (NCBI taxonomy): domain Bacteria; kingdom Bacillati; phylum Bacillota; class Bacilli; order Caryophanales; family Paenibacillaceae; genus Paenibacillus; species Paenibacillus sp. MY03. The sequence continues at coordinate 75,738 of NZ_MXQD01000014.1, forward strand.
TATAATTTTTCCCGTCTGCGGACGTAACCGACTGCTTGATATCAGGATGCGCTTCCAAGAACGCTTTATAATTCGGCATCTTATCCAGATGCTCCGTCACATCAACAAAAGCGCCTTGAGCTCCGAATCGATTCGCCTGCTGAGGGTTGTTCAGAAAGAGAAGATCCGGCAGGTCGCCTGAAGCGATAGTTAGATTTAATGCGTTCTCATAATCCGCTCCTGGGACACCTTCAGCATCAAAGCTGATGCCTGTCGCCTCTTTAATGTTCTGGTATACAGGCCAGTTCTCGTTAAAAGGCCATACTGGATGATTGACAACCATCATACGCAGCGTCTCAGGTTCCTTGTCTTTAACTGGCTCCTCTGAAGCGGTTGGCTTATTTCCTTCTGATACGACTTCATTCCCATTCCCATTGGTTCCCCCGCCGCTGCATCCCGCTATAAGGACAGCTCCTAACAGGATCAACGTCAGCAGATAATGAATACCTCTCTTCTTGTTCATGCGCAACTCCCTTTCTCATGTCGTATTTGTCGTTCACAAGGCTAAGCTTAGTCCCCAGACAGGGCATGTGGATAGACACGCTTCCCCATATGATTGGCAAAGTTCTATAAATCTGTATACATGACAATAATCTTTAAAGGCGTCAATACCGCTGCATTGCGATATTCTTATAAAATAGATATGATGTTATAGCATCGCAGGAAGGAGTTGCCTCCATGATCACAAAAAGGTCAAGTCTCTTCACTAAAATATTTCTTGGATTTCTAACGATCATCATCTTGCTATCTATTATTCTGCTCGTATCCTTTGGCATTTTTCGCAACAGCGTAAGACAGGAGATCGTAAGCTTCCACGAGTTAAGCCTGGCGCATACCGTATCCAATTACGAAAATCGACTCAATATAGTAAAAAACTTATTGCTTACCATGTATTACGATGAGGATGTCAGTCTGCTGTATCAGCAGCTGCAGCGCGGCAACAAACAAAATGTCGACTATTTGCGTCTTAACAACATCTGGTCAGACATTCGAGCCCATGCTGCCAATCCCCTCTTGAATATTGAAAATATCGCTTTATACTTTGACCCCTTGTCTTTCGTTGTCGAAAAAGATGGTACCCATGGGGCTGATGAGTTTTTCTCCAAGTACCTCTCCAGCCCTGACTATACACTTGATTTCTTCGACCAGCAAATGTCGACAAGTCAGCTGCTCCAGACGTTCCCAGCTGCCTCATTCAAAAATTATTATCAGGCTTCGAAGGAACTCCTACCTGTCGTATTAAGCACGCCGTCCAATCATTATTTGATTGCTGGCTTCTTGGACGCGGATAAAATGTTCAATGCCCTGCACCCATCAGCAGATGGAAACTTCTATATATATAACAAGCATGGCGGCTTGCTTTATACATCAGCCGCTGAATACGAAGACGATTCCATCTTTAACGATATCAATGCTAATCAAGGATACCTTACACAAAACCATCATTATTATTTTTATCATAAAGGCGCATCTACGGGACTTATCTACATCCATGAAGTACCGATGAACCGTATCGTAGCCCGAATCAGCTCCCTTAATCAAATTGCTGGAGCCCTTTTTATATTTGCAGTAGCCCTTAGCATTATATTGGCCATATGGATGAGCCGGAGATTCAATCAGCCTTTGCTGCAGCTTATCCAAGCTGTTGTGAATCAGAAGCCCCCTTCATCCATGACGAACAGCCCGGCGGAGTTTCATCTGCTCCTGGACAAGCTCTCGCACATATTTACGGAAATCAAACGCAAGGATGCCGTGCTTACCAACTACAGCTTTATGAATCAAATGAGAAGAATTCACTCCAGCTCACCATTTCCCATACCGCTGGATCATCGCGATGGTTCCTTCATTCTGGTACTTTGCCATATCAATCTAAGAGAGCACGAGGAAGGGCAGCCAGTGGAGAAGGTTTCATATTTCATAAGAGAATTTATCGACCTGTTCATGTCTGATCGATTCTCCAAGTCTCGTACCTTCCAAATGGATGCCAATGAGGTGCTGACGGTTGTCTTCGATGTAGAGGAGCGACAGCTCCTGACCGAAGCAGCTGCACGAATGAAGCAGATATATGATCAGGATGTCGACCATTATCTGATCACCGTGTGCATAAGCGGAGAATACCAACGCACACAGCAATTTGAAGAGGCGTACCGGCAGGTGCAGCAACTGCTGCGGCAACGAATGATGATTCAAGAGACACAAATCATCTCGGAGCTTGCCACTCATATCGACTTTCCGTTATATCGGGAAAGCGATCTAGAGATTCTGTTCAATCATCTTGAGCAAGGGAATGCCTCCGCCGTCATTGAGCTGACAGACACGCTGATTGAACAGCTAAGGAGGAAGAAAGCTCCTGCCATACAATATAGACAGCTGGCGGAACGAATCGTTATTAAACGTGACGAGTTGGCGTTCCTTATCCAAGGTCAGTATCAATCAGACCGCCTCAAGGATCGAGACGAAATTAATGGATGTCTCTCTGCCGAGGAGCTATCCGCTTATCTCAGAGGTGTCATTTATGATATTTGCGTCAAAATCGAGGAGCGAAAGCTGGCAAAAGACGATGTCATTGATTTTGTGCTTCATTATGTGGAGCATCATTACAATGAAGATTTATCGCTGGACTCTGTTGCGAGCAAAATCAACTTATCTTCGGGTTATTTGTCCAACTATATCAAACAAAAGACTGGTGTAACCTTCAGTGAGCATATTATGGAGGTGCGAATTCGGAAGGCCAAGGAGATGCTGAGGGATTCGTCACTACCTATAGGTGTTATCGCGGAGAAGATCGGCTACTATAGTGCAACATCATTTAATCGATGGTTCAAGAAGGCGACCGGTCTGTCACCAGGAGAATATCGCAGGCAGTCTACGCTAAAGCACTGAATGCAAATGGCACCAGGTATACAAGAAAAGCAGCATCTTGAATCTATTATAAGTCTGTACTCTTCACCGAGATGCATACTATATAAGACGGTGTTTTGTTCTATTCTTTAAGCTACTTAAGTCGTTGAGTCTAACATACTCAACGACTTAAGGGGGAAAACCGCACAAATTTTGAAGGTGAAAAGCTTTTTTTAGTCATCGTACTTGCGATGCTTGACTAGCTGATGACCGTTCATAAATATTAATATATGAATCGCGACCTTCTTCTACTTGTAATTCAATCGGCTCTACGCAAGCGTTGTTCTTGGTTTTGAGTCAGGTGACGAAGAAATACCCCTTTCATGTTATCGATTGAATACAGCATAATTAATGTAGCCACTCTCAATAACAAAAGTGACGACACACATCGAAGAGATCATAAAGGTAGGATTGGTCAATCTTCACGGGATTCCGAAGATTACTTTGATATTAGCAAATGATCTATTATAAAAGAATTGCCGCTTTGTGGAGCATCCTCCCACAGATAGAAGGTAATAGACTTGATTTGAGTAGTTGACAATCCATTCACCGCCCCCCAGTAGCCGTCAGCCCCAGAAGTTTGGGCAGGCGAAGCGCCGAAGCTGCCCATCGTAATGGTGCGAGAAGCATTGGCATTTACGGTAAAATAGAACGTTCTCAGCTGTCCATTGTTATCCAGCACATTGCAGCGAATCTGTATCGGCAATGCGGTTGGGTTGGTCACATCTGCCGTGACGGAGGGCGCAGCCCCTAAATTCCACGGCGAAGCAGGCTTAAGCTCTACTCCAGCATATACCGTATCGAGAGTGCCGACATTGACCTTCATGGCGCGAACACCATCGGTTGCGCCTTGTGACACATACTGGATAGTCGCTTGGTTATAGGCGCTGATCAGGGATAGATTCTCCGAGGCTTCGAAGGATATCTTCGTATTCCCCGTGCTGCCGAATCTCGTCGCGTAGGCTTGAGCGTGAACCGTTTTGGCGGCATTGACCAGAGAAGCGTATGGCACGTCGGCCACATCTACAAATCCAAGATTGTAATTTTCGCCATCCCAATGACGGCCAAGCAGCGGCTCATCTACATATTGGAACCAATGCGCGCCGACAAAATAAGGATTCTGCAAAGCCGCATTCATGTAATTCGTAAATTTGGCCGCTCGTTCCTGCTGGCTTGACGCGGCGGATTCCGAATTCGGACCCGTTCCGAACATCCCTCTGTCATTCGATCCAAAGGCAAACTCGCCTACAATGGCAGGCTTGTTAAGCGCAGCGATATCCATCCAGCTATGCCCGTTCACTGATTCCTTGTAGACGTTGTAGCTCACCACATCCACATATTCGGCGGCGGCCTCCTGAACCTCCTTGCTAATGCCCCATTCCGCAAACCGGGAGCCTAGATACAAAGTGTTGGGCAGCGCTTGCGTCAAGGCGGCATCTACGATGCTGAAATACTTCCGGGCCAGAAGTTTCAGCATCGTTGAATAGTCGGGAATCATGCCGTTCGAGATTTGCGCCGGCTTGAACGGTGCGTCCATCGCAGTGAAGGAAGCGAATGAAGTTCCCCATTGGGCGTTCAGTGTTGCAATGTTGTTGTTGTATTTGGTTTTTAGATGGGCAATCATTGCACGTTTTGCATAACTTTTGCTATCGGCTGCATTCATGGCTAATATGTTGCTGATGAGCAAATATTTGCTCTGTGTAGTAGCGGGACTGCCCCATGGAATTTCATTATCTACATAAATGCCGATGAGCCATGGGTCCTGCGCTACTCCATACGCAACAATCTGATTCTGCACCATATCGCTCACGCTGACCGTGAACTGGGGATCATACGGATCGGCAACCCCTCCCCACTCCCCGCTTGGAATCGTAGTGTGGGTTCCCCAACTCGTCCAGCCATTGGCTACATACGCCAGCTTGTGCTGGGAGCCCTTGCCGAAGAACAGCGTCGGCTCCGACCAATTGCCAAGCGAGTTGAACCCCCAGTTCTTGAAGCGCGCCACAGATACATCCTTCCACTTATTGATATAATCGGTTCCGTATTTGCGTTCCAGGTTGGCCGAATAGTGATTGAACAGCCAGCCCTCTGTTTGCCCAAGCGGCGGACTGCCTACTGTCGTTGTATATCGGAAGTGCTCGCCGAGTGAGCTGTTCTTGGCCGGAAGATCCTTGAACATCGCATCTCGGCCCGAGATCCAGGTATGCATGTCGTCCAGGCGGACCACGTCCACACCGGTCGAGAAGAATAAGTACCCCTCAGGATCAACCAATGTCCACTTGCCGCCATATTGTGCAACCCTGAAGCGACCTGTAGCTTGCAGCTTGGGACCGTTCTTCCAGCCTCCGTATTGGCTTGTGGCGATTGGTTGAGAACCGTTAAGCGCAAGCGCTTCCTCTGCCTTATCGTTCAAGAGATCCTGATCACTGTTAATTTTCTCGCTCCAGCTTGCCCCTGTGTACTGACCATACTTATCAACGATGTCGTTCAAGTAGCTTAGATTCGAATTTGGGTCCTGGATAACTCTTAAATTATCGATGACCAAAGCTGTAGCTGTGCTGGGATACATCTGAAAAAATTGCAAAGAAACAACATTGGCGGGATCGATTGACTTATCTCCCCAAGCATAACCCATCTGCAAGCCGGCAGGATTGGGCGGCAGAAACCGCATTCCCAAATCCAGCACCGCGGAGCTGAGACTCAGAAAGTATTGTCTTGTCGTCCCTGCCTTCGATACCGCCTGACTAACGATGGAGTCCTTCACGCCGTCGGCTTGGGCGCTGTCATCCACACGCAGATAGAACGTAATATCCTTGTTCGTTGAATTCGTCAGTTCGAAAGCAATTGCATTGCCGGAGCCTACACTCCAGGGCGTAGTCGGCGCAAACTTCACCGATGGGAAGTCTGCAACCGCATAGTTGACCTTGAGCGCCTTAGACCCTGTCGTATTCGTTACAATCTGCAGTGTAGCGTTTGAGCCTGTAACATAGGAGGGAATTACGCCATTGTCGAAGTTCAAAATAGGGAACGGCGTGGCTGCAACTGCAGTGCCGGGCTGTACCGCCAGCCCGGCAATCATAGCCAAGATCAATAGACTTGCGAATAGTCGCTTCAAATTTTATTACCTCCCAAATAAATGGTTTATTAGTTGCCCCTTTCGTTGAGCTACCCTCCTTTCCCATATTTTTTCATTTATCAGAATGCGCTTTCATTGTAAATCAATGGTATTATGAGCTAATATGAAAATTTTAACGATATCCTGTAGATAAACAAAGATTATGAGTAACTACAGCAGGGGGGCTGTCTCAAAAAAGTCAGATCGAGACGGGGTTTCACTTCAACATGGATTACATTACCTGATGTATGCAGAAGCATACCGATCCGAAGAAGGGACAAGCACATCCATCATGTTGACAACGGTTTGACGCACATGCCTGCTTCCAATGCGGAAGTATTCACTCAATGCGGCGTATGAACTATCTAAGATAGGTTCAATTCATAAGAATCTCTATCGACTTCCGATGCTCTGATTTCGACCTAGTTATCGGAGAATTCCATCGCAAATAGACCATAGCATCCAACCTGTCGCAAGAAAGCTGGAAGGCTATGGTCTATTATTACAAACTGATCATTAAGTCGTTAACCTCATTCGCTCCAGCAGCACCGGATAGGCCGAATCATCGTCGCCCACTCTATGCTTCATCGCAAGCAGCTTTTTTTTCGCTTTTTCAATAAGTTCCTTGTATTCCGAATGTCCATATACATTATTCATCTCATAAGGATCCTGTCGTAAATCATAAAATTCCCATGATGCCGGTGTTTCTTCATCTAGTGCGCCCGAGGCATCCAGCGGCAAGCCGTAGAAGAAGATCAACTTGTATTCTCTCGTCCGCAAGCCGAAATGCGCCGGGTTATCATGATGCGTTAGATGCATCCAATAACGATAATAGATGGCGTCCTTCCATTCCATCTGTGACCCGTTCAACAGACCTCTAAAGCTGCTTCCGTCCACTTTGCAAGAATAGTCGGTATCGGCATAATCCAACAATGTCGGTCCGATATCAATATTGCTCACAAGCGACTCCATCACGGTGCCCGGCTCGATCTCCTTTGGATACCGAATGAGGAACGGCATTTGCAGCGCTTCTTCATAGATCCAGCGTTTGTCGATATAATCATGCTCGCCGAGAAACATCCCTTGATCGGAGGTATAGATAACAATCGTATGTTCCAGTTGACCGCTTTGCTCCAGGTAGTCCAGCAATCGGCCGACATTGTCATCGATCCCCTTGACGACTCGAAGATAATCCTTTAAATATTTCTGATACGCGGCTTTTGTTCGCTCTTCCGCATCCAGACCCGCGATCTCAAGAGGACCGGTCGGGTACGACGGATCACTCTGCCTCAAGACGGCATTCCGCTTCGGGTTACGCTCTGACACGGACGTACCGAAATCTCGAGAGCCTACCGAACGATGCTGCCGATTCTCCCACAGACTGTCCGGCTCCGGTATGTCTATACCGTCAAACAAGTTCTCATAACGAGGATGGTATTCGAAATCGTCATGCGGTGCCTTATGGTGACAATGGAGCATAAAGGGCTTGGATGAATCTCGAGATTCCAGCCACTCCAGACATTTGTCCGTAATAATGTCTGTCACATACCCAGCATGTGTCGTCCCTGTGCTCACATCATGAACATTGGAGATAGACGACCAGTCAAAGCCCGACCGCATAAAGCTGGGATTCCAATACGTTCCCTGCCCAGACAACACATCGTAATGATGGAAGCCCTGCGGCTCGCTGTGCAGATGCCACTTGCCGATAACAGCCGTCTCGTAGCCCGCTTTCTGCATTCTTCGAGGATACGTCTCCAGCTCCGTGCTCAAGCTGTCGCTTAACGTCTTCACACCATTATGGTGGGAATACAAACCGGTCAGAATCGTCGCCCGACTGGGTGTGCATATGGCATTTGTACAGAAGAAATTGCGGAATACCGCCCCTTCCTTGGCCAGCCTGTCGATGTGGGGAGTCGCGCATACCTCTGCCAGCCTGGAGCCGTAAGCACTAATGGCATTGGCTGCATGGTCATCTGACATAATAAATAATAGGTTGGGTCGATCATGAGATCCTGTCATATCTATTGTCCTCCGATACATATTGAATGCTAGACAAGAGAATCATGCTGCCAATTGTCTTTGCGGGCTAGACACCACCGTCGGCAGCATCTCGCTGTCCTGTGCCTATTGGAAGCAGCTCTGCATGCTTCAATGCTGAAGCAATCGACCTCTTATTGGGAGTCTCGGAGTGAATAACGATTTCTCCGCGCTTTACCCCTTCCGCTTGAGCAATCAGACGAATGTCGCCGCCTGCTCCGTTGGTCCTCACCAGCACCTGGCAGAGTCCTTGGAAGGCACTACGGCAAGGCGACTTGTCATCCTCATGGCTCTCCGGGTTGCCATTGCCTGTACCCATTAATTGGCCAGGTCCCTCCACAGAAAATGTCATGAGCGTGTCTGCATTCGGAACAATCCGTCCCGCTGCATCTGCAATCGCAGCTTGAATGATACATACATCTTCATGATCTGCTATAAGAACAGTCCTCTCAGAGCTCAGGAGGATCTGGGCCGGCTCACCCGTTGTCGCAACAACCTCCGTCAATACAAGCTGGTTATTCCGGTACCCGCAGGCCATTAATTCACCCGCTTCGTAGGCAACCTGCCATTCGGCATGACCGTGTTCAGGAACAGCTCGCCTTCCTGCACTATTCCCGTTCAAAAATAATTCCACCTCGTCCATATTCGAGAATGCCCATACATCAACCATCTCTCCCTCGCTCCCTGCCCAATTCCAATGCGGAAATAGGTGCAGCACGGGCCGACTCGTCCATCTAGCTTGATAGTAATAATAGATGTCCTTCGGAAAGCCGCACAAATCCATAATCCCATATCGAGAGATGACACTAGGCCATTCATAAGGGAATGTTTCGCCTCGGTAGTCGAACCCCGTCCATACGAACAATCCCCCTACAAAATCATACTCTTCCGCCGCCTTCCAAGCTTCCTCCGGCTGAGCTCCCCACAATGGATAGGTTTCACCATAGGCGCTCACCAAGCCTTCACGCTTCGGATTGGACCATATGGCAGTTACTTTGCCATGCTCGGAGAGGTTTAGGGAGCGATCGGTGGATGATTTCCTGTAGACCCCCCGTGTCGAGAGCGTCGAAGCATTTTCCGTACCGATAAACGGTTTGTCCGGATATGCTTTGTGAAACTGATTGTAAGCATCCCAATTCCTTCTCATCATATAATTAAAGCCATGAACGTCGATATGAAAGCCATTTTCTTCATGATAGCGAGTGATTGGCAGCCAATCGGCATTCATCCCGTAGGTGCATTTGCGAGTTGGATCAAGCTTGTGGGCAAGCTTTTGCATCGCGTGCAAAATCCGAACGCCCGATGCCTTTCCTTGAATATTCATTTCTTCATTGCCCAGCGACCATAAGATAATTGATGGATGATTCCTGTCCCTCTGAATGAGACTTGTCAGCTGGCTTAGACCTTCACTCGTCGCATCCGTTTGGCGAACCTCATCAATGACGACCATGCCAAGACGGTCGCAGGCTTCCAGAATCGACGAAGACGGCGGATTATGCGATGTTCGATACGCATTGCAGCCCATCTCCTTTAATCGGCGAATCCGGAATTCATTAACGGCTGCAGGCACCGCCATGCCGACGCCGGCATGATCCTCGTGGCAGCATACGCCCTTAAGCTTCACCTGCTGACCATTCAGAAGGAAGCCTCGCTCAGCGTCAAACACGATCGTTCGTATTCCGAAGACGGTCTCATACGTATCAACAGCCTCGCCGCCTTTGACGAGTGTACTCTTGAGTGTATAAAGCTCTGGTGAGTCGATGGACCACAATAGAGGCTCTTGAATCACAACGGACTGTGTAAGCGTCATCGTATCATCCGCGGAGATGACAGTAGAGACAACGGACTCACCAGCCGGTTTTCCGTCAGGACCCATAATAATCGAATGCAGCTCGAAGAATATCGCCTGCTCGTAATGGCTAGCAACCTCCGTCTCAATAACAACCAACGCTTTCTCACCATCTGGATCAGGCTTGGCCTTCACGAAAGTTCCCCATTGCTGGATTCGGAGCGAGTCCGTCAGTACCAATCTGACATCGCGATAGATACCGCCTCCTTCATACCACCAGCCTTCGAATTCACTTGCATCCACCCTGACAGCAACCACGTTCGGCTCCTCGGCGTGCACCACTTCTGTAATGTCATAGGCAAAGCTGGTATACCCGCTTAAATGAGCTCCGACATAATGGCCGTTTACCCAGACAGAGCTATTACGGAAAACGCCATCAAATTCAATGCATATACGTTTCTCCACCGCATCCACTGGCAGCTTAAACGTTCTTCGGTACCAGCCTATTCCCTTCTTTAATGATCCATGAGAAGCAGGAACCTGCGGGTCATACTCCGCATTCTCAAGCACAAAGTCATGCGGAATGTGAACGTCAATCCAATCTGAATCGTCATAGCCCCACTTCGCTACGCCATGATTACCAGATTTAATCCAGTGTGGCTGTCTGTATCTCTCTTTATGTACAGCATCGTAGTTGGTTTCGGTGATGTCGCCGTAACAAAACTTCCAATCCGTGTTCAAGCTCCAAGTCTGTCTCATTCTTCTCCCCCTCTGCTCGTTTCTTTCCTGCCATTATACTGTCTTGCTATTCCCTTTGTAAGCGCTATACTCGACTTCCGATGATACAATTCCGACTAATGTACAGAGAGAAGATGTTCATTGACAGTATATCGTTTGGTATCCTATTGTTAAGAAATAGACCGCTATTGGAGGCGCTAATATGAAGATGCTAGAGTTCATTATCCCGCCTTTACCGCAGTTTGTTACTGTTGGTCATTCCTGGTGGAAGCAAGGGCAAGCACATTTCCGGCGAAGCTGGAGCCTGTACGATCTTATCATCGTAACCAATGGGACTTTATATATGACGGAAGACGACCAGCCCTATACAATTACGGCGGGCAGTATGCTGCTGCTGGAGCCGGGACGCACCCACTTCGGGCATCTCCCCTGTGAACAAAATACGGAAACCTATTATGTACACTTCAGCCATCCTGTTCCTCCTCGCGAGTTGAATAGCGGCGGCTTCGAATGGATGGAGTCGCTTCAGCAGCCAACGGATGACGATCATAACCCCCGATCACATGCGATGTATCTACCTAAGCATACGGAGGTTGTTTTGCCTCCCCTGCTCCCCATACTGGATCGGATGGTTGAGATTCGCAATCACATTTTTATCCGTAATGCACTGGAGCTCCATAGCCTGACTGCTCAGCTTTTGCTTGAGCTGCAGCAAGTTATCTATCAGACGAGGCCCATGTCGAGGTCATTGGAGCTGTGCACCCGTATGGCGCGATATTTGGAGAACCATATGCAGGAGCCCTTCAGCTCGAAGAAGCTGGAGGATGAGCTGCATTACCATATCGATTATTTAAGCAGATGCCTCAAGAAGCATACGGGTATGACACCGTTGCAATATCAGCAGCATATTCGAATGGAACGAGCCAAACAAATGCTGGCCCATACGTTGACCAGTATTCAGGAAATTGCTTATGAGGTGGGCTATGAGCATAGCAGCTATTTCATTCGCATCTTCCGCAGTAAGGAGGGGATCACCCCTGGCGCCTACAGAGAGCGCTTTCTACTTGGAGCTAAATAAATAGCCATGCACAGTCCCACCGACTCGTACATGGCTATTATTAATGATTAATGAAGGACTACTTCCCTTTTGAAACCGTGATCTTCACTTCTGCCTTCCTTTGATTGCCCGCATGATCCGTTGCGGTATAAACAACCGTGTATACCCTCTGCTTCGTCTTAGGAGAGAGCTCAGCCCGCAGCTTGAATTCCAAATCATGGGTGCCAAACTCTGCGCCCTGAATATCATCAGGTCTATCTCCTCCATATAATCCGCTGTCCGATTCGCTGCTAGTGATTGAGGTTAATTGAATATCCCTTATCCCGGACGTTTCGTCCAAAGCATGCAACTTAACCTTTATATCCACCAGCTTCTTGTTCGGCGCGCCCAAATCGATACGATTGGGCTGGATGGTTACATCAGGATCCGTTTTATCCACTGCAACCGTCCTGCTTTGGACAGGCTCGGCATTGCCAGCCTTATCCTTGCTGTAATAGGCTAACGTGTGGGTGCCTTCGGTCAGAATCTCGATTTCGCGCTCATACCTGGTCCATTCACCATCATTCAACTGATAATAGATGCCTGCAACGCCAGAAGGGTCGAAAGCTTCCAATTGTACGGATACGCCCGATCGATACCATCCATTCTCATGAGCTCCTTCTAAATTCGCGACGGTTTCCGGCGGACTCGAATCTACTGAACCATCCAGCGCATAGTGGTTAATAAACGCTACCGTACTGACCGTCCCCCCTTGTTGAGGAAGCGAAACGACGACCTGGTTCATCTCTTTGATGTCCACTGCAGGAATGTCGAAATCGATATAACCGAAGAAACGCCCCGGTTTATTCGTATAACTCACATCATGTTGATATTGCTTGCCGTTCACAGTGAGATCCATAGGAACGTTAAAGCCATTCTCCCGGCCAAATGATACCCGCAAGACAGAGGATTGCAATTGCTCGACAGGAGCAGCGATCTGGAAAGCAGCCGGTTGACCCGTGGCCTTCAGCATCTCATCCGCGTAATACGTTTTTTCCAGCAAAATGTCTTGCACAACAGGCGATTTGTCCAATGTAATTTTAATGATGGAGGTTTCCTCCACTGCCATAGGCAAACTCTTCAGATCAGCCTGTTTCTTCGTCTCATAATGCAGCTTGCCTTGCTCCAGATAGAGCCTTCTCTGCTCAATATCATAAATTTTGACGCCGTCGAGATCGAGATTCAAATCCAGGTTGAGCCGCTGCGGGTTCATATTGTTGACAGCGACATAAATGACATTGTCCGTTTGCGTGGCATGAACATAAACCTTGTCGTCATTGGCCTCAACCGGAAGCAGATCCCCCTGGTAATCCTTCCAGAAATCCAAGTAATATTTCAGCGGAGTAGGAACTCCCAGACTGCCGTCTTCTTCATATCGGAAGAGCATATCCGGCGAGCCCTTATCCCACCATTTGATCGGCAACAAAAACGGCACGACCATGTCAAATTCATTCGCCCGATTCATGTATCGAATCATGTAGGCATTAAAGTTCTTCAACTGAATCCAGTAATCAATGTCCGTCGCACCCGAATGCAAGGTTCCTGTTTCCGAAATGACCATAGGCTTGATGTTGTTGGTTAACGTCATATGATTTCGGAGCAAATCAAGCACCGCCTCTAGGCGGCCTGTCAAATACCCGCCATAGTTAGCCTCTGTTTCATTTAATATCAAGTCCTTGCCTTCGTAGAAATGATGCGAATAAAAGTCAAGATGTCCTCTCGTCAAATCCATAAATCTCATTTGCTCCCTGGCGCTCGCGAAAGCGCTAGTATCCAGCGTCATATTCGCGCTAGTCGGTCCCCCTACCAGAACCTCGGGACTGCGTTCCTTGATTTTGTCAGCCGTTACATTGTGAAAGTCAGCGAGCAGCCCCCAGGAATCATAGGCGGCATCATTATGATAGATCCACTCCGAACGAATGGTTGATTCGTTTTTCACTTCTATATAGGCAGGTCCTCTGCCATCCAGCTTGCGATTATAGGCTTCCGTATAGAGAGAAGCGAGCTCGGCCGCAGCTTCGAATTTGTCAACTGCCGGCGTCCCCCTTGGATTATTGGGCGTATTGGCAGGCCAATTCCAAGTCGGCCAGTTGTCGTAAGCGATGACATATTTCATGTCCGGCGCATACAGCTTGTCATATTGTTCAATTAATTGTGAATCCTTCTCATAATGCTGATCGAAAAACGACTCATCGGCATATCCGTCCCGGAGAGGGTCCTCAGTCAATAAAGGATCGCCAGGCTTATGACCGATCTCCAGCGCGTCCCGGAATTTGAACATTTGCCTTCCCGGAAGGAATCCTCTCTCGGACAAATAAGGTGCTATTTCATAGGTGACCGGTTCTCCTAACGGATTGGCATACACTCTGCGAAACTTTTCCTCTTCCATGCGGGTAATCCCATCAATGCTGCGTCTCGTGGTTGCGTCCACATGGACCTGTACAGGTAATATCGGTTTGTCCTCTCCCAACACCCCCCACGCTCTTACATCATAAGTAGCCGATAGACCATTCGGCTCATGCAAGACAAGACTCGTTACAGTACCCGTTCCTTTCAACCTGAGCTTAAAACCCTCATATTGCCCTGACTGGACCTTAATGTGAAAGGGGCGTCCCATAATGACAGTCTCTGAGCGGAAATATTCGCTTAACTTCTCCTTGCCTGTCGGACCTTCCCAGTACACTTCCAGGTTCTTAATCTGGCTCCCATTAATATTCAGCTCCCGAAAGAAACCAGCGACTCGCATAATTTCAGGAGGAAGTTCGATAACCTTCTCACCCTGAATCATTCCGGTCTGACTTGCAATCGTAATGAGTTTAACCCGCTTCTCACCGTTATTCACTTGTGTGATATATTCAATTGGATAAGTATCCGCCAGCCCTGCAATAGAATCATAGTTATCTTTCTGAAGCTGCACATCGGAAGGCAGCTCGTATGCCTTTGCAACGCCGCCTGTTTGCGGTAAGAACAATAAGCAGCACATCATCAACATGATCAGATATCTGATCAACCTCATTATCGAATCCCCTCTCCAATGGAAAATGATCGGTCCGCCTGCACGGAACAAAATAACCCCGACGCACTCATCCTTGTTCATGGCAGCAGAACTCTAGATGGTTGTAGGGGTTGGTCATCATTCCTTACTTCTTGTAGCGAATATCGTACGCCTCCTGCATAATTTCCAGATAGCGCTTAATATTCATATTGCTCAGCTCATTCAGGTAGCCGTCCCAGCCAGCTTCCAAATTGGCATCGCCCATGATGAACTGGACAAGCATGTTGTCGACGTAATCATTGATGGTCTTCTGCAAGCCCAGCAACTCCGACGACTGCGCCTCATTGAAGATGAGCGGCGGAACCATAACCGTTTCGTTGCGGAACGGCTCATAGCTTTTGGTCGAGGCATGCAGGATGTACTCTACATTGTTCACCGGATCATTGATGGCTTCGCCAATTCGGAAATCAACGGTCCGATTCGTCGGGTTGGCCTGATTCCAGCTGTGATTGGCAACTTCACTAGTTTTCTTCAAGCGTACGAACGTCGCTGGATTGCCCTCGAGGCCTTTTTCGCCACCCTCAGCTTTTCTCCAGTCCTCGCCTTCAATGCCGAATAACGAAAACATTTGAACCTCTCGATCGTAGAAGGCGTCAGCCAGTCGAACAGCAATTTCAGGATGCTTGCTTGTCGCACTAACTACAAATCGGCCGTTGACATTTCCTTTCCGGTTCTGAGCGTTCACATATTGTGTGCCAGATGGGCCTTTTAGCGGCGGAACAACCACATAATCCTTCCATCTTTCATTATCGGATATCGGGATTGGACTTCCATTTGGAGCTGCGCCCAGAATAACAACATCCCCATTGGCTCCCAGTTGCTTCAACTGATCGCCATCCTGTACGAAAGCCTCTGCATTAATTAATCCTTCGTCGAACAGATTCTTCATATACCGCAGTCCTTCACGGTATTGCTCGGACATAAATGCCGCGTCTACAGCGCCATTATTCAAAAACAATCGCCGTGTCGTATCGCCGTTAATGAAATCATAATAGACGAAAGCGTTCATTAGAAAGCCTTCAACAGAGCTGTTCCACCCTTTGGGTGATCCGGACAGCGGAATTTCATCAGCAATGCCATTACCGTTGGGATCCTGAGTCTTAAATGCCTTCAGTACTTCATAGAATTCATCCGTTGTTGTTGGCATCTCCAGTCCCAGCTTATCCAGCCAAGGCTTGTAAATCCAGAGCTTACCGGAGTAGTAGCAGTGGTAGCATTCATTAATATCCGGCATCGTGTAGATATGCCCATCATTGGAGGTAATCGCCGGTTTTAAGTGCTCCTGCTCAGCAAATATGTTCTGTGTATTCACTGCATGCTCCTCAATTAAATCCTCAAGCGGAAGGAATACTCCCTGGTTGCCATAAATCTCGAGCTGTGCATCTGTAATACCCATATTCATAAAGATGTCAGGATAATCACCGCTCGCCAGCGTCAGATTCAACTTCTCTTTCATGTTGGATTCCGGAACCGTCTCCCACTCCAGATGCACATTGGTCCGCTCTTCCAGCCACTTCGTAAATTCGTTCGTACGGTAATCCTCTACATCCGGCCGTAGTGCCGCAAGCACCTTTAAAGTAACCTTCTCTTCTACAATCGGAAAGGTACCCGGCGCAGAAACTGCGCTCGTATTACCCGCCTTGTCTCCCTCCTTATTGTCCGGCTTCGCATTGGATTCGCTTCCATTGGAGCAAGCGGCTAAAAGCAAACACATAAAGAAAATCGCAAGAGTCCATTTTTGTTTCACTCTGTTTTCCTCCCTTTTAATGAACCTGATTCAAATGGATGACTGATTTGCGGGGCCTCTGACACCTGGTGCCAGGAATATTAGCAAATAAGCATCACCCCTCTCCATAAGCTGTCTTGTTATAAGATGCGCTACTCCTTTAACGATCCGATCATAACACCTTTTACAAAATGCTTCTGCACGAACGGATACAATACGAGAACGGGTCCTGCGGCGACTACGATCAAAGAATATTTGAGAAGCTGCCGCAAGGCATCCTTCTCCGCTATTTCTACGGCATCGGCCACCATGCTCATGTCCACCTTGTTTTGTACCAGAATATCCTTCAATACAATTTGCAAGGGGTAAAGCGATTGATCCTTCAAATAAATAAGCGCGTTGAAATACTGATTCCAGTGGCCGACGGCATAAAATAAACTAATGACTGCGATAATGGGGGCAGACAGCGGAAGCACGATCTTCCACAGGAATCGGAAATCGTTGCAGCCGTCCATCTGTGCCGCCTCCAGCAACTCGCTGGAAATAGTTACGCGGAAGTAGGTACGTGTAATAATGACATTCCACACGCTAAGCGCAGCAGGAATAATAAGCGCCCACCGCGTATCCAGCATACCGAGATCTTTGACAAGCAAATAGCGCGGGATTAATCCACCGTCGAACATCATCGTGAATACAAGCAGAACCATAAACAGCCTGGCGCCATAAAAGTCTCTACGAGAAAGCGGATAAGCCGCCATCAGCGTAAGAACAACATTAAATAGAGTGCCTACAATCATGTAATAGAAGGAATTTATGACAGAGGATACGATCAGCTTGTGTTTGAATATCGCTTCGTAGCCATCAAGCGTTGGTTGAACCGGCCATAGCCATACCTTCCCGGAGACGACAGCTTGGCTATCGCTAAAGGATGCGCTTACAATGTAGATGAGGGGATACAGCGTAATCAGAACCATCGTTAGCAGGATACTATAATTGATCCAGGTGAACGCCGCATCTCCTCTTGATTCTTTAATTCTCTGCTTTGGACTTTTAATGTGATGCACGTGTGCCCCTCCTCACCATAGACTCTCTTTGCCGACCACGCGCGCGATCTGATTGACAGTAATGAGTAATAATAGATTGACGATAGACTTGAACAAACCAATGGCAGAGGCATAAGAGAAATTCAGCCCATCCGAGATTAGTCCGACTTTGTAGACATAAGTATCAATAACTTCAGAGGTTGTAATATTGACGGGGTTCTGCATGAGATAGACCTTCTCAAACCCTGTTTGCATCAAATTGCCCATCGACAAGATTAACAGAATGACCATGACCGGCATTATGCCAGGAAGATCAATATGCCAAATCCGGCGCCACTTGCTTGCACCGTCAACGACAGCAGCCTCATGCAGCGTCGGGCTTACGCCTGCCAGCGCCGCCAAATAGATAATGCATCCCCATCCAGCATTCTGCCAAATATCGGACAGCACGTAGATGGTTTGAAACAATTCAGGCTTCGCCATAAAGTGAACGGGGTCTACACCTATTATCGTTAGAAACTGGTTTACAATTCCTGTTCGCGGATCAAGAAACTGGAGCAGCATACCGACCATTACAACTGTGGATATAAAATGCGGCGCATACGTAATCATTTGCACCGTTTTTTTGAATCTAGCCTGCCTGACGTAGTTCAGGCCAAGTGCCAGGATGATTGGCACCGGAAATCCGACGATTAAATGATAGAAGGCCAGGCCAATCGTATTTTTCAGCACTCTCCAGAAATCGTAAGAACCAAAGAACCTCGTCATGTGCTTCATGCCGACCCATTCACTACCCATAACACCTTTCACGGGAATAAAATCTTTAAATGCGATTTGAGCTCCGTACATCGGCCAATATTGAAAAATAATTAAATAAGCAAACGGCAATGAAAACAATACAAGCAGCTGCCAGCTTCTTTTCGCCTGTTTCAGATGTGCTGCCAGCAGACGCAATCTGACTTTTGGATGGGCTTGTATGGATGTAACCGATCTCATCGTTTTGTAGTCCCCCTCTTCTATTGTTGAGCCTCTTCGACAATTTGATCTTAGCTGTGAAGGCGTATTTATGCTATCTGCATTTGCCCTTTCTTTATTCAAAAGACCAAAAAAGCTGTCATTCCATTGATTTTTCATTATTCATTTTCATAACAATACAAAAAAAACAGCCGCTGCATGCGGCATACAAGGAAGGATATTCAATTCTTAGATTCACTGACCGGAAAATGCTCGATAATGCGTAGGCGTTACGCCATGCATACGCTTGAACGCTCGGCTGAATGAATTCAGCGACGAATATCCCACATGGTCAGCAATTTGTTCAATGTTGAGCCTGGACTCCGACAATAGCTCTTTGGCAGCATTCATACGCTTGGTGTTCACATATTCCGTGAAAGAGCAGCCTGTATGTTCTTTTACCAGCAACGAAAGATAAGTCTCTGATATTTGGAATTGATCCGACAGCATGGGCAGACATAAGGAAGGGTCTGAATAGTGGAGGTCCAGATAACTGACAATTTCGCGCATCAGCTCTTCATTCCGAATACGCTTCTGGTCAATGGTCTTGCTCGCAATGTGTTGGTACAGCCTTGTGATTTGATGAAAGCAGGCCTCCGCTTCACCTGCTCCATGAGGCAATTGCAGAAAAGACATCATATCTATACTTTCATCCTCGAACATCTGCGTGCCCGACTGATCAATAAACTTGAGAGCCGTACTGACCAATTCGGACAACAAGAGCCGTAGGACAGGTTCGATTAAAGAACGCTCAACAAAATTTTCGACGAACAAGTTGCCAAAGGTGTTGTCAAGCTCCTCCATGTTCCCGCTTCGCAAATAGTTAAGAAGCTTCTGCTCCAGATCAAAAGGGTAATAATACGATTGCGGATGTCTGGGCAACTCATCGTAATAGGGCATGGGACTAGAGGAAGGCATACCGAAGGACAACGCTTTGGAGGCCTCTTCGGAGGATGCCGACACATCCATTAATGAGGAATAAGGTCGTCCTATGCCGAACTGCAAGGCATGTTGGAAGCGTGCGAGAAACAGCTCCTGAATGGCACTGAGCTTCATGGTCAGCTCTTCCTTCCAAGCATCCTCACTGACTGTATCAGAGGAATAAATCATTGCCAGCCGGCTCTCGCCAATATCCAGCATACAAGCGTGATTTCCTTCCAGCTCCGCGATACATTCCCTCAGCCCTGCTTTTTCCAGATCCAGCTTCTCCAATGCTCCCATATCAATCGACTCCAAGATATAGGGTAATTGAATAATGATAACGGAATATCTTTCGCCCTGTAAGGGAATATCCAAATATTGCATCACAGACTCCATTTCTTTCTGTCCGGGATACGCACCATCCAGCAGCCGTTGCAGGAATGCCGCCTGCAGCAACGGTTTTTGCTCTTCAATGCTTCGATGCAGCCGCTCATTATGTGACTCTAATTGGAATACAGTCTGAATAAGTACTTTTAATGGTCTGCTGTTGCGATAAGCAAACAGCACAGAAGCCACGCCTCCAATAGCCAGCATGCCGAAGATAATAACCGCAGATATTTTTTTGACATAGTACACCTTTCGCAGCACGATATGCTCAGGCTGTACGGCAACGAGACTCCAGCTGCCGTTGTCGAGCCCAATGGAGGTGACGAATTGACCGGAAGGCTGCTCATGTCCACTATGGCTGGTTCGAGGAAGGAATTCGCCGCTGCCGGCAACACCGGCAATAATGTCACCCTCCTGGTTGGCAAGATATGCATAACCGCCCTCCGAGAGATCAATCGAACGCAACGCATTCCTTATAGAAGAGCTGTCGATGAACATCACAATATGTGACAAATAATAGCTTGGATAACCAATGGTATGAATGTAAGGAATCAGCCGGCGTTCACCATTAGCGCTGCGGAGCTTCAGCTCCGGCATTATCTCCTGATAATAGTACCGATCCTCAAGACCCTCAATAAACTTGTGGACGAAATCCGACTGCGCTTCCGCGCTGGAAGCTCGGGATAATAAGCTTTGTTTATCAGGTGATATTACAAATTGGCTTTTTATATAATGAATGTAGTAATTTTCAATGGATGGTGTAACGGCCGAATAGCTGCCCAGCTGCTTCTGCAATTCCATCAGACGTGTAATGCTGCTTCGCTCATATGGGTTCTCAATTTGCTGCATGGCGAGCACCCTCGGATCCTGACTTAGGCTAATGGCAAGCTGATTGGTCTCTACAATCTGTCGATTCAATTGCTGCTTAGCCAGCTGTAGGACGGCCTGGTTGCGGCTCGACACCTCTTCCTTCACCACACGGCTCGTCTGCTGATACATGATGACAGATACCAAACTGGCAAGTAGCAGCATGCTCAAATAAGGTATAAGAAATTTGAACACCGGCCTCCCGCGACGATTGGACATGTTCTCCCCCCTTGACTCGTTCATTATTCGAGAATAAGAAAGCGTTATCATTTTATTGTCGCAAAACACGAATGCATATAGTGCATTCGCGTTAGATATACGGTGACTACTCCATCCCAATTTTGAAGCCTGTCGGATACGGAGTTAAAGCTAGAGAAGAAACATCGATCCGCAGCCCCTCATCGGAAACTGTCCAATCAAGCGACAAGCTGCCATCAAGAGTGTTTACACTTGTAACGACACTGCGGAAATGTCGTGAATTCGTGGACAGGGATCGAATCATAATGGTTCCGCTAGGGGGCAGCTTCATAACGAAAGCATATAACGTCCCATCCTTAAAGGTAAATCGAATATCTTCCTCTGTATAGGCACTCCGTTTGCCTTCCGTATGCATTTCTTCTCCGGATTGGGTCGGTCCTTCACCGTATATTTTCCAATGCGTCGTATCGTAAATGCCTTCCCCGTTCACGGCAAGCCAATCACCTATCGCAAGAAGGATGGACTCGTCTTCCTGAGGAATCGTTCCGTCCGCCTTCGGTCCAACGTTCAACAGCAAACAGCCGTTCTTGCTTACAATATCGATCAAATCGCAAATGATGTCCGCTGGTTCCTTGTATTGATTATTGACACTGTGAGACCAAGAGTTGCGGGCAACAGAAGTGTCGGTCTGCCACAGCTCGGGACGAATGCCATTCAATTGGCCGCGTTCAATATCGAACACCGCTGTGCCATGCATATAGGCGTCCAGCTTGTAATTAATCGCGACCTCCGTCCCCCGCTCCGCTGCTCGATTATAATAATAGGCTGCGAATTTCTTAAGATATGGCTTGAACCGGACATTCATGATCCACCAGTCGAACCAAACAATCGATGGCTGATATAGGTCAACGAGTTCGCAAGTTCTAAGCAGCCAATCGGTCAAGAACGCTTCGTCCGGTCCATCCCCGTGAATCGTCCATTCCGGGTCCCTTGGCTGAGCTGGACCATACAAGCCGCGGAAGCTGTCATCCTGGACATCGGAATGAAAGGTCATTCCACCGTCGTAGAACCACCAGTGCTCCGCCCGATGTGAAGACACGGCGAATTTCATTCCCTTCTCCTGCACAGCTTCCTTCAGCGCTCCGATGATATCGCGCTGCGGCCCCATCTTCGCTGCATTCCACGGCGACAGTTGGCTGTCGTACATTTGGAAGCCATCATGATGCTCAGCGACGGGCATCACATACCTCGCGCCCGCTCTGCTGAATAAGCTCGCCCAGGCCGCCGGATCAAACTTTTCTGCCTTGAACATCGGAATAAAATCCTTATATCCAAACTCATGCTGCGGGCCATAGGTTTGAATATGGTAATCAAACATGCTGACATCCTGCCGATCCCGTCTGGAGCTATCCTTCAAGTACATTTCACGAGGATACCACTCATTCCCATAAGCTGGGACCGAGTAGACTCCCCAATGAATAAAGATGCCAAATTTCGCCTTTTTGTACCAATTCGGCACAGTATAGCGGCTTAACGACTCCCAGTTGTCCTGAAACGGACCTTTCCTAATCACTTCATTAATTTGATTTATATTTATCATAGTTGTTCATCTTCTCCTTGCTGATGTCTGTCGATTTGCGACCAGAATTGTTGTCCTGCGGGATGCTTGCGATCTCCTGATCGATAGCTGTGCTCTATCAATTCTTTCATTAATACTTGCTCCATATGGGAGAAAGCCGGATCTTCAATTAGATTATATCGCTCCAGGGGGTCCTCGCTTAAACGGAACAATTGGGACTTATGGTGATAGACGATGAGCTTGTACTCTCTGCTCTTCACGGCTCGGACAAGGTCGGCATAGGCGAAATACAGTCTATCCCGATCCGGGATTGCTCCAACGCGTGAGAACAGAGGGGCTAGAGATGCTCCTTCGACTGACGATGGAATCGGAACTTGCGTTAATTCGCATAAGGTAGGGTAGATGTCGGATAAATATACAAATTCATCTCTTCGCTGTCCTTTCGGTATCCCCGGCCCAGAGAAAATGAGCGGAACCCTTACGCTATGCTCATAACAGCTTTGCTTGCCCATTAGTCCATGCTGGCCTACGGCGAGTCCGTTGTCTCCTGTGAATACGATAATCGTATGATCGAACAGGTCTGTTTCCTTCAACGCATGGATAATATCGCCGATTCGATCGTCCAGATGTGTAATCATGGCATAATATTCTGCCAGATGCCCCCGAATTTCTTCCTCCGTTCGCGGATATGCCGCCAGCCTCTCATCTCTTATATCACGTATGCCATAATCGAAAGCATGCTCACACGCAACATTATCAGGAAGCGTCAGCGATGCTGGATCATACAGCTTCATATACTTCTCCGGCATGCTTCGAGGATCATGGGGAGCCATGTAGGACACATACAGGAAGAACGGCTCCTCCTGCTTATGCTGATGAATCCATTGTACGGCGGTATCCGAGAACAGGTCAGTTGAATGAACGCCAGCCTGAATCTTGTCTGCTGGCCGATATTCCACTTCATTAGACATCAAACGATCTCTAATTACAGGAATTTTCCCTGAGTAGCTTCCATCCGCATGATAATGGAAAGCGGGTACATTCCAATGATCCTCCATTCCTCCAAAAAAGATATCCTCTCCGTCGCTGAAGCTCCGGTTAAAGGAGGCGGCGCCGTTATGCCATTTGCCAATGCCGAAGGTGGCGTAACCCGCTTGCCGGAACGTTTCCCCCATCAATACATGCTCCTCAGGAATGCTTCTTCCGTCGTCATGAATATGGAACAATGTTCTTCCTGTATGCAGCATCGCGCGGCTGGGCATACAGACTGCACCTACCGTGCCGCCTGGAATATGAGCCTGGCGAAAGGCGGTGCCGTGCTCCAGAAGGTCATCCAGATGCGGCGTATGAATGTCGGTATTGCCCAAAGCACGCAGGGTATCAAATCTTTGATCGTCTGCGAACAAGAACACAATATTGGGTCTCTGGTCAATCATGCTCACGAACGACCCCCTTCTTCAGAATCAGGTTGCCGTATTGTGCCCGTTCACCAGTTGCAACAATAACATACGCTGAACTGCTCCGTTCATAGAAGCTGAATCTCTCAATCGATTCCAATGAGGATGACAATCCTGTTTTTCTATTCAGTATCGCTTCATAGGAGTCCCAAATCGTTGTCTCTACGGGATCGCCTGGGACAACGGCCATAACCGCCGCAGGCTTCTCCACATAATCGTCCAGTGGAAGCACCTTGACGATCGCTTCCAGCAATTCAACAATGCCAATTCCATCGCATCGCACAAGTCGTTGCGCATGGCTTGCAGCTGGAAAATTGGCATCCGCCAGTACCAACTCATCACCATGTCCCATCTCTCTCATCCATTTCAGCAAATCCGGCGGCAATAGTACGGGAATTCCGATCAGCACCTGTGTTCCCCCCTCATGCTGTCCTCTTTTGCGAGTCGATATTTTTCTTAGCTCGCATGGGTTGAAGGACTATGACATTACTTCTGTAATCAGCATAGTCCTTCAACGCTGTAGAGAGAAGATGCAATCTCGACTTGCAATGTTCAAATATCGACTTCTAACACATACTTAGACAGAAGCCAATGGATCCAGACCGCGCTTTCTTCTCTAGTTAAGTACACAAGCGTTTCATCTTGGGGAGGGGCTTCGAGAGCAGCCAAGCCTGTCAGCTTAATAGCATTGCCCAGCATTTCAAGGCCTTCTTGTATGGTCAAGACTTGCATCGGTCTGAACGTATGATCCCCATAGCCTCGAATCAATTGATGCCCATGAGCCGTACTGACGTAAGCGCCATACCAACTGGATGAATTGACATCCTTGAATGACCGTTGAGTCGGCTCCAGCCTTAGTCCCAGCGCCCTTACCAGCATAGCGGTAAATTCGGCGCGGGTGACCAGCCTTTCCGGTCGGAACGTTCCATCCGGCAGCCCTCTTACAATCGTTCGAGCGGCAAGCCGCTCTATGATTTCTTCGGCCTTGGATGGCTTGATATCCCGCAATCGCACATCATATTCGATAAGCGTATACATACTGTTGGTTAAGCTTTTGATGCTCGCATGCCACCGCCCGTCCAGGGATACCATGCTTGTGGGTACATGACGGATGCTGCCATTCGGCTCCACAACGACGGCAGTGGCCACTTGCGCCGGATCCATACCTTTCGGCAACGGAATGGTTCGCTCCACATAGCTGTCGAATGACATAAGCTCGATTACTTGATTGCCATAGCTCAATTGAATATCGAATGAGATGGGCTCACCAACCGGCCTTAAAGCTTGGGCATCCGTTGCCATTTTGATTCTTTTTTGCTCATCCTCTGCCGGCTTCGCAATCCGCAGCTGCAGTTGAACCTCATCCAGGTCAATATCTCCCCGGCTCGACTGCTCAAGGACAGACTTCCAATTCGCTGACGTGATGACTTGCTGTACAGGCAGCTTATAGCTTGCTATATCTGTTTGAAAGCCAAGGATTGCTTGCTTGTCGGCCAATGCGGCTAACAATGAACCATCGAATTGCCCAATCACAATATCTGCGCCTTCATTGACCTCGATTGATACAATCGCCCCTTCATCTACCGAAGCCAAGCTCTTTAATAATCCTTCTCGATTGGGATAGACAGTTGCCGACGTTTGTCCTTCAATTAGGGATTTGACAATAGCTCCACCGGGTATCAACTGACCGTTCATCGACAACTTGACGACATATTGAACAGGTGCCGGTGATTCGGTATATACCGGAGGCACGTTTGCCCTGGCAGAGCTGAGCTTCAAATTACCCGTCATCCCCATATTCTGCCACACTTGATCAAACGGATCGTTCCAGCCCAGATACCCTTGCCTCACCCCAGACGGCTGTCTCGCATCATTTACTTGTATATCAAATCCAATCGAGGAGCCTTCTGGCGCACCGATGGACCCCCATGGGACAGCCATCTCTACAACATAACCGTCATTAATCCGATGAACGGATTGTTGGACGCCTTCAGGTACGTTGATGCCAGAGCTTCGTCCCATATAATCCACATTCCACTTCGTATCGTTCCCGTCATAGAGCTTGGATTTCTCATTGCCGCCGTCCACATACACTTCAACGGAATCGTTCCTGTACGTCTCGTTTGGTTCGGCTCCCGTAAGATCAGCGTCCTTCACTTCCGTTCGAATATACAGAAAGCGATCATCCCACAGCGTCTTTGCGATTGCTGTGTTTGTGGTGCTCCCGCCTTTCACACGCAACGAACCGATTTCCTTCGCTTGGCTCCACAACGGATCTGGACTTGAAGCGTTCAGCGCAGGTGTGCCGCGAAGCGCTTCCGCTTCCTTAACAGGCGGCAGCTCCATCTCCGGATCATCCGACACGGGCGCATTAGACCGCCAAACTCTCATATATTCGATGACATAATCTCCGTTTGGACTCGCCATGGACGCTTCTGAAGGAAGCCCTGCCCATGTAAACGTTTCCATATCCATGAATATAAATTGATTCTCGTGGAAAACATCATTACGAATTTCGCGAACCAATACGCCATCATAATAGAACCGGATCCACTTAGCGTTCCAATCGAGCCCGTACACATGGAAGTCTGCCGTAAGATCATCCTTGGAATGATAGACGCCAGGGTTAGCGATGTCCTTGGACCAGTCCCCTCCAGCGTAATAATGTGTATTCATAGGCATTTCATATCCGCTGTCTGGATTGACGGTTGATCGTCCTACCGTTTCATACACATCAATTTCCGTTTCGCTGCCCTGCAGCCAGAAGGAGCTCGTAATCGAGACAGGTGCGGCCTTTGCTTTAATTTCATAGTACCCATAGCCCGTTTTTGTTGTGGACTGTACAGCAGCAGTTGTATATTTCTCATACTGAGGACTATTCGGGCCAAGCTTAGCGTTGACTTCCGCCATTTCAGGTATTGTTTCATATTTGGCTGTCAATATTAATTGACCGTTCTCTTGCCTGATGTTGCGCGGCGAGAATATCGAAGGCTGTCGGCCTAACCAATACGTATGATGATCGTTCCATTTATTCCTGTCTAGAGCCGCCCCACCGAATTCGTCGGAATAATCCAAGCTATACTTCCAGCTTTGTACATTGTCCGAATCGGATAACGGATAGATGGAATTATCAATTACATTCTCGCTAATGACCGGAGGCAGCAGTACTTCAACCAGAAGCTCAAAGTCATCGGCGTAGACTGTACCGGAACCGCTTTCGTTATACAGATAGACCTTTGCGGATGTTTCTACTGCGCCTGTCTGGAAGCTCACTTCGTATAAGCTGTATGCTGTCCCTAGAATAGGGCTATAGCTGTCCTCAGTACCGTTGTGCTCCTTAACCCCAAGAGTGGCTCCAGCGCTAGTCCCCAGCTTGGCGTACACAGCTACCTTGTATTCAGTATTGGACTGTAGACCGGACACCGGAAATTCGATCGCGCCTTGACCAGAATACTCAAGCCCGTAATTTCCGGTATAGGCATGCTCCGTCATAACAGCTGCCGAACCACTTCCCCATTTGGAATATCGAGCAGGGAGCTGTCCTGATTCAAAGCTTCCGTTCTCAAACGCATTCACCCTGCTCGCCTCCTCCGCTCTAGCCAGAGAAGCAGGCATTCCCAATAAGCTAAGGAAGAGTGCGACAACTAAGAGGGAATGAACCGCTGCATTGCTCCATTTATTCATATAAGATTTTCCTTCCCACAGTTATTTGTGCCAGGCACGGATATAATCTACCTCGAAGAGGGAATTCAAGCTGTCTCCCGGAAGTCCGTCCCATTCAAATATTTCAGTATCCAAAAAAATGTATTGATTCTCGTACATAAATGTATGAGCTTTTGTACGAATCAATTGACCGTCGAAATACCATTTTATTTGTGTTTGGTTCCACTCCACACCATACGTATGATAATCACCTGCTAGCCTGACGTTCGTTTGATAGTCGAAAGGATCTGCAATATCATTAGCCCATCCATTCCGAAAATCATGAGTGTTAGTCGGCATGATTGTATCCTTATGAGTGTTCCTCGTTGAATTTCCTACCGCTTCAACAACATCAATCTCCGAATAATTACCCTGCAGCCAGAAGGAGCTTGTATGCGAAGCGTCTGCCGCTTTCATCCTTACCTCATAATATCCGTAAGGCGCTTTTGTCTTGGATTGAATAACCCCCGATGTAATATAATTATCGCTAAGCATCGTTTCTCCAGATGCTGCATTTACCTTTCGGACGACAGCTACTTCATCTCCATAGACAATACCGCTTCCTCCGGCGTTATATACGTATACCTCAGCACTGGTATTTGTTGATCCTGTCGTGAACTCCACAGTACCCAGCGTCCAGTTTGAGCTGGATACTTCTATCCACTTCTCTGTGCTGCCATAATTTTTTACGCCTACATTCACTTTGCTGCCCGATCCTTTTTTTAACCACGCCGAAAGCTTGTAGGTCGTATTGGGCTGCAGACCTGTAATGATTTGCTGAACAGCACCTTGACCATTTATGACCACGCCATATAGATCGCGATATTTGGCAGAGACGGATGCTGATTTCGCCCCTGAACCCCAAGTAGACCAACTGGACAGATTACCTGTTTCAAAGCTTCCATTCTTTATTAGGTTTTCATTTTTCGTACGAAGCTTTGCCGTTCCATTACTTATCCAGACGTTTAATGGATCGAATTGGGAGGGATTGCGCCCACTCCAATACGTATGTTCATTGAACCATTTCGTTGTGTTTAGTGACGAACCATTGAATTCATCGCTAAACGTCTCATTTACGTTCCAACCTCCCGTATTGCCGGGATCTGAAGCCGGCCAAGATACCGCAGCCTGAGAGGATGGAACACCGAAGCTGGAAGATACAGTACCTAGTACCATAATTACTAGCCAGAACACGATCTTCCCCTTCAACACCTTTGCCATCGTCATCACTCCTCATTTCATTAATAGTAAGCGCTTACTTGTGATGTATAACCTCCTTTCTTGATCCATATTATTCATTGTAAAGGAATTAACGCACCTCCATATTTAACATTTCCGACTAGTTGTAGTAGGATAACTACTACTCTATAGACAACACTTTTCAATGGATTCGCTTGTGCACTTTGGTCATCTCACTGGAGATGTCTACTCCACCCACATACAAGTCTCGAACATCACACGCTCACCAGGGGCGATGCCTCTTGCTCCCGTCATCTCCGGGGGATAAGGCAGATTGTAGGCGTCAGTCAGACAGGTGTATGGCTCCAGACAGATCGACTCCGACCAATTGGGACGGAAGATAAGCAGATATGGAAAGGTGTCCCCAAAAGAATAGGCGATCGTATAGCCCTCTTCTAACATCTGTAGTCGGCAGACACGCTCCTCCCCCTCCTGAAGCTCCAGCATAGCTGCGCCAAGAGGGGCAATACGATCTAGCGGAAGCCCCGTCCGCAGCTCTGCCGCGCGTTCGGTATCGGCTGGGGTACCCGTAATGAAGGCGAAGCTGGAGATCGGCCATTCACTGGCTGCAGGCGCGTGCAAAAGAACTTGTCCGCTCGGCAGATTGAAGTAAGGATGAAGGCCGAAGGCGAACGGGGCCTCATCCTCGCCCTCATTGACGATGGCGCCATCCAGTCGGAGACGTCCACCTAACAGGGATATTGTCACGTTAAATATGAGAGGATGCGGGAAGTAAGCCAGCATTTCCTCATGATCGGAACAACGAAACCGAAGAACAACATACGCGCCTTGTGCTTCCGTTCCTCCCCGTTCCACTACCTCCCAGCTTCTGCGCGCCAGCTCGCCATGCAGATGGCGATCCGGCTGCTCATTGATAGGCAGCTGATAGAATCGTCCCTTGAATGTAAAGCTTCCGCCTTGCACGCGATTAGGCGGGAATAGAATGGGTGTGCCGTACATCGTTTCACTTGCTTTCAAGTCATGAATAGAGGCCGGCGCAGCTAACAGCTCTCACCCAGACGAATGAAACCGAATTAGATTCCCGCCCACCTCCGGCACAAGCTGCGCAAAATCTCCACGCTCTGTATCTCGCAGCTCGACAACCGAATATCCATCCTGAACTTTACAAATAACCTCATACCGATTCATGCTTCTTCGCCCTTTCTTCCTAAAATGCAAGAGGCCTCCATATAGAGGCCTCTCAACAATACTACTTATAGTTCATGTTCAAAAAGTTCTCTGTTGATTAGATTAAATCAGATTGCTCCAGAAGTCTACGAACAACCTCCGCGACTTCTGCTCTTGTGATAGCTGCTTTCGGAGCAAGCACTTGCTCGCTTCTGCCCAGCACGAGACCTGCCTTGATGCTGGCTGCAATGCCGCTCTTGGCGTAGGCTGCCGCCTCGGAGCCATCCTTGAAGCTGGACAACAGCTCATCCGCATCTATCATCTCTGCTACAGAATCAAGCCCCGTGAGCGCCATAGCTCGTTCCATGATGCTCATAACCTGCTCACGCGTGATGAGATCATGAGGTCTGAATTCACCATTGTCATAGCCGTGAATCAAGCCGTATGCTGTCGCCGTATTGAGATAGGCTTCATACCAGCTGCCTTGGGCAACATCCGCGTACACCGACTCTCCTGCCTCTGCCTGAAGTCCCAGAGCTCTTACCAGAATCGCGGCAAACTCGGCGCGGGTGATAGAGCGATCCGGCTCAAAGCGGTTGCCGTCAACCCCAGCTATGATCAATCTGGAGCCTAAGTCATTTACAGCCTGTTCCGCCCAATGACCGGATACATCCTGGAAAGCCACAGGATTCCAGATCACCGCGTAGGTGCTGTTCGTCAAGCTATTCATCACAGCATAATAGCTGCCATTCTGTCCCACCACTTTAGTTGGAATCCCTCTAACGGTTCCATCCTCTTCCACTACTACCCCCGTGGTGATCTCATTGGGATCCACGCCTTCCGGAATAAGGATCGTTCTCTCCACGAAGGAGTTGAATGTGTGAATCTCTTTTGTCTGATCCTCGTAAGTGTAGGTAATATGGAACTCTACAGGAGAGGCCACCACCGTAAATCCGTCTTGCTCAGCCGACTGCTCCAACACCTGCTGGGTTTCTTCATCGGCTTGACTGATCCTTACATTGATGATCAGGTCCTCCAGCGACACATCAGAGCCAAGCTCCTTGATAATATTATCCATTTGAAGCTCCTCAAGAGGAAGCTTGTAGGAGTAAGCGGCTGTTCGAAGCTCAAGCACCACATTTTTCTGCTGCAGATCCTTCACGATCGCCCCATTAAGCTTGCCATTCACAACAGGGGAGCCGCTCGCGTCAGGAATGGTAAGAACAGCGTTATTCGCTATAGTGCTCAGACTATTCTTAAGCAACTGCTGGTCGACCGTAATCGTTGTCACGATGCGCCCTGCCTCGTTCGTAGTAACCGAGCTTGCAATCTTGTCCAGCTTCTTGCCATCCACGAGAACCTCAGTGCTCGCTGCTGGCGGAGCTGTTGGCACTGGTACATGAATGATTGGCGGAGGAGGAGTCTCAGCTTGCTCCACCACAGTTACTGTAATGGCCTTATTTGCGCTTGCCGCTCCAATTGTGACGGTAGCAGTCAGCGTCACAACCTGATTCCCGCTTCCATGCTGAGGTCGAACCACCGTCCCGTTAGCCGCCACTGTCGAAGGATGGCTGGAAGCCCATGCCACGCTTGCTCCATGCAGGCCAGCAGAAGGCAATGCAATAGCTCCTGTTACGGCTTGCGCTGTGTCTCCCTCCGCGAATGTTAACGAGGCTGTCGATAACGTATTGGCTGCTTCGGCTGCCAACTGCTCATCTGTTGGCTGGACCGGACTGCTGCCTATCATGATGTTATCGAAAGCAAGCTTCGCATGTCCCACGGTTACAGCTGTAGGCTCAAATACATACAAGCGAATAGATTTCAGCATGGTGGTGTCAATTGCCGCAGTTCTTGAGAAATAGCCGTCTGCCAGCCAGCTAGCCGCAGAGATGTCAAATTCGGATATCGTAAGCGTTCGTGCTTGATTGGGCGCTATGGCAAAATAATAAATGCCTCTATTCCCTTGAACATCGGCAACCTCCACGCGTAGCTGGGCTCCTGTGTTCACGAGATTCGCAACATCCAATTGAAGCGGCTTGCTGCCCAGGCTCCAGCCCTCGTCAGGCGCAGTGAAGTCTATGCTGCCGGAATATTTGCCGCTCGTATCCCAATCGAATGCTGTGAAGGAAGTAAACTCCGCATGTAGCGCCTTACTGCCATGTGTCGCTCCCTGCTCCGATCTGGAAGATGTAATGACCTGATTATTGTACGAGTAAGGGACCTCTTCCTGGTCCTCGAAGGATACGAATAGACCATTCGGATTGACAGGGCCTGGCCCGGGGTCCGATACACTGCCAATTATTATATTGTCAAAGGCCAGCGCTGCATTCGTAACCGAAGTAGCCGTTGGAGAAAATACATACAATCGAATATTTTTAATATTCTCAGTATCAATTGCTGCACTTCTCGGGAAATTGCCGTCCCCGAGCCAGGTGCCTCCGGCAACGCCAAAATCAGCAATGCTGATGCTTCGGGAAGCATCTGCCCCCAGCGTATAATAATAGGTGCCTTTCACGTCAGAGGTGTCCGTAATTTCTACTCGCAGCTGCGTCGCGTAGCTTCTTAGATTTGTGACATCGAAGGAGAATGGAGCAGCTCCCAGGCTCCAGCCCTCCTCCGGCGCCGCGAAGTCCAGATTGGCCGAGTAAGAACCCGTCGTATCCCAAGCGTAGGATGTGAAGGTCGTAAACTCCGCTTGAAGCGCCTTGCTGCCGTCCGTTGCGCCTTGCGCGCCTGTCGATGCCGTCACAGCATTTACATTATGCGTATAGGCTGCCGCTTCTCCGTCCTCGAAGGAGAATTTGGCCCCTCGACTGCCGGTAGGCGACGATTTTGTTTTCGTATATTGATCAAAAATACTAGCCGCCTTGGCCAAATTTGCCAGAGCTTTTGTCACTTCGTCAGTTGCCGCCAAGGCATCCTGTGCAACAACCTCAGCTTTGGTTACTTCAATATTGAGCGTGTCGCGGTACTGCTTTTTCACCCATTTTTTACCCGGCTCAACCTCAGTGCCTGTTGACGAGATAATAGTAGACGCAAGCTTGGACTTAGCGTCCACAATGGGACCCGCAAGCGCGCTCGTGGCGACGCCTGTCGGAGCCGACTGCTCGTGGTACTCGATGATTTGTACGCTTGTTATATATCCGTCATCGTCCGGAAGTGAAATGTCAATTGTATTGTTCGCCAGAAGCTTGCTGGCATCCAGCTCAAATTCCGTAAAGGTCAGCAGGTTGCCAGGCTTGTTCGTGTAGGCTAGATCCTTGCTGAAGCTTTGCTTATTAGCCGTATCATTAGGATTTACAACCACTTGCATATCCTCCGCAAACCCGCTGCCCGTCTTGCCGAAGCCAATACGGAGAGTCGCTTTGGCGAGATTGGCAGGCCGCGCTTGAACCGTAAATTGAGCAGGTGTACTTATGCTTGTCGGCACCAGTTCCTGAGGAGCATATGCAAATTCTCTCTCCCATGTTTTGGTGAACGCCGGGTTGGAATCCAGCGTAATCTCGAATACGCTCATTTCCTGCACTCGCATATACACATTGTCCAAATCCGTTACATTCTCTTCTTCATAGGTCAGGTCGCCCTTCTCCAGGAAGAAATGCTTGCGCGTTACGCCAGCAATGTTGGCGTCTCCCGCGAACACATTCAGATCCAGGTTGACGCGCTGCGAATTCAGATTGTGAACCGCGACATACACCTTGTCATTGTAGCGAACCGCATTCGTGAAGACACGCTCTTGATCCGCTTCAGCAGGAAGAAACGCACCGCGATAATCCTTCCACATATCCAGATAAGCTTCCATTGGCGTCATTTCTTCCAATAATCCATTTTGTGCTTCATTATATTTGTAGAACGTACCCGTGGAGTTGGGGCGCCAGTTAATGATGGGATACAAGTACGGAACCAGCATGCCAATCGTATCGGAATAATTGATGAAACGCAGCATGTAGCCATTGAAGGCAACGAGCTTCTGGAAGTAGTCCGCGTCGCTTCCAGCCGTATTATAAGTGCCTTCCTCCGTAATATAGATGGGTTTTACGTTATCTGTATTCGCCATATGAGCATTAAGCAGATCAAGCACCGCTTCCAATCGTCCGCTCAGGAAGCCATCCGAGTTGTTTTCTCTGTCATGAATGAACAGGTTGGCGTTTTCATAGAAGTGATGCGAATACCAATCCAGCGAATCCTTGGTGTCATCCATAAATTTCAGTTGCGCACGTGCTTCATTGAAATCATTTTTCTCCAGATACATGAATGCGCTTGATGGTCCGCCGACCAGAACATCCGGATTCTCCGCCTTCACTTCAGAAGCTACCTTGTTATGGAACTCAGATAAGTAGCTCCACGCCTGCTCGGGCTCCGACTGTAAGAACCACCATTCCTGCGGGATCGTTGATTCGTTCTTAACTTCCACATACTTGGGACCCAGTCCGTCAAATCTTGTATCGATGCTTTTAATCAGCTTGGCTGATGCGTCGGCAGCAGCATCGAAGTTGGCACGGGACGGTGTACCAAAATGCTCCGATTGCCCGGAATCAGGGTCCTCCCACATCCACCTCGGCCAGCCATCCAGCGTCAGAACATAATCCTTGCCCATGGATGGATACAGACTTTCGAATTTGTCGATGGCAAGCTGACTCTTAGTATAGACTTGATTCGTTTCTGTAAAGTCTGCATATCCAGGATGCGTCGTATCCTCCTTGAGACCGGCCCAACTGGTCATCAACTTGTAATGAAACGCGCCGCGGCCGGGAGTAAATCCATAATCATGTGTCGTTCTGTGATAGGCCTCGTCTAGCACTGTAAATTCGCCGCCCGCTTGCTCTAATCCGATCGGACCGCTGTTCACATGATAACGCTTGAACACTTCCTCTGGCAGCTTATTGAGGCCGTTCATGCTTAAATTTGTGAGCGCATCCACATCAATGGACACATTCAGAATATCCTTGTCTCCTCCAAGAACGGTCCATGCGGAAGTATCAAACTCCAGCGGAACGCCTTCTTCTTCCCAGTGATAGACGCTGCGCAGCGTTCCGTTTCCGACGATTTTCATTTTGTAGCCTTCATAGATAATATCGCCGTTCGTATCCTTAATCAGCCAAGGATGGGTAATCCCCTCCGTTGGGTTGTCTTCCTGGAAGCCCATCTTCGTATAGTTTGTATATAACCCGGTTATGCGGTCATTCCAGCCACCGTTCTGGAATACCGTCCACTGTGTTTCCACACCATTGGGATCAATGACAAAAAGCTCCATCGTTTGCGCAACGGTACCCTCGAAGCGCACGTCACCGAACAGACGCCACACTTTCGCATTCATTACAGGAATATCAATCGTTACTTCGCCACTAATCTGCAAATAATGCCCATCCGGGTATTGCAGAAAGTTAATGCGCTGAACGCGGCTCTCGCCGTTAATGCTGTTGAAATACGCCACCGCATTATTGCCGAACTTATTTTTGTAATGCTCGGCAACGGCTGAAATTGTATCGAAATCAGCCTTGTCGGTTCGAATGTTTACAGGAAGCTCGTCGCTTGCCTCTTCTGCATAACTGACCCCCCCGGCAGTAGCAAGACAAGATACGATCAGTACGGCCGCACTCAAAAAGGCAGTCAACCCTTGTTTAATTTTTGAATACGCTTTCAAAATTGATGCACCATCCCTTCTATTCATGCGTCGAAAGTGGAGAGCTTCCCCCGGGAACAAGAATACCAGGGAAAGCTCTCAGTTGTTTGCGATTATTGTTGGGCACTCTTAAAGCGGTCGTACGCCGTTTGATAAATGTTGATCAACTCGTCAATCTTCATTTTTTCCAGATCGGCCAGATATTTGTCCCATTCGCCGTCTACTCCGCCTTGAAGCAGCCACTTGGCGCTTGTTTGGTTCACGTAGCTGTTAATGTCAGTATCCAGCACTTTAATTTTTTGAGACTCCTCAGCCGTGAACAATACGCCAGGAAACGTCTCCGATGTCATATAAGGCAAATAATTCTCTTTAATGCCATCTGTCTTCACTTTATCCTTGTCAGCCATAGCAAGACGAGTTCCATACGTATTTTCTAAAATAGCATAAGGAGCTTCAACTGGCGCCGTCTTGAATACATATTCGTCCGTTGTCATGCCAGCCGGCGCTTCCTTGAGCGTCAAGGTGCCGCCTTTGTCTTCCAATGTTGTTCCGATTGGTCCCCAGCCTGCTTCGATCGACGTATCCGTTGCGTAGGACAAGTCAATCCACTGCATCGTAAGCTCTGGATGCTTGTTAGCGGCTGTCATCGAGAATGCAAAAGGATTCACGCCTTGATTATTATTCAAAGACTTTCTCCACACTTGATCGCCGTTTGGTCCTTTCAGAGCTGGAACCACCACATACTTCGGATCATTGTCGACACCGACAACCGAGAAGGCATTCCAAGAGAAGAATCCGCCCAGGCGCTGCTCTGTTCCGCTTCCTTTGCCCACTAGCTGATTGCGGTCCTGCGCAAGACTCTCTTTATCAAACAATCCATCCTTGATGTAGGTGTGGAAATATTGAATTGCTTCCTTGTACTCCGGTTCCTTCGCAGAGAAGACCACCTTGCCATCTTCGACGAAGATATGGTTGGCAGAATCCGCTCTGCCGAAGCTGCCGAACAACGAGCCGATGCCCATTACGTTATAATTCGCGAAATCCCACAGGAAGGAGAATGGAATTTCGTCATTTTTGCCATTGCCGTTCGGGTCCTTTGTCTTAAATGCTTCCAGAACGATCCGCAGCTCATCCGTAGTTGTCGGAACGGCAAGTCCCAGCTTGTCCAGCCATTCCTTGTTCAGATACATCATGTCGGGAGAGAGCCACAGCATCAGCTCGCGGATGCTTGGCAGCGAATAGATATGGCCATCCGGCGCTGTCAGCATCGCTTTGTACTTCGGATTCTGTTCAATCAACGCCGTCAGATTAGGCATCGTTTCCTTCGTGATGTATTGCTCCAAAGGAACCAGCATGCCTTGGCCGCCATAGTTAATCACGTCATTGCCTGTCAGTGCAAGTGTGCCGTAGAACGCATCCGGCAGCTCGCCGCTTGCCAGAATCAGATTGCGTTGCTCCTCGCATTGCGCAAATTCGATGTCTGTCCATTCAATCTGCACATTTGTTTTCTCTTCATATTGCTTGAAGAAATCCATTTCCTCGAACGGCCCGTTGTTAGGGTGCTTACAGGTTACCATCTCGAGCGTAACCTTCTCCGCTAACGGGAATACACCTTGCTCAGCCCCTCCGTCCGTTGTTTCAGGCGTCTTCGACGCTTCCGTTTGATTCGGCTCCTTGGATGGCTCCGCATTTTTAGTGTTGTTTCCTGCACAAGCACTTAGAACAGATAAGCTCATAATGACTGAAAGAAAGGATACCAACAGTTTTTTTCTCCGATTGTTCAAATCGATGACCTCCTAATTTTGCATTCGTATGCGCTTACATTAACTACAGCAAACCAACAAAGTTGTCTGGCATGCACCTCCCTTCCGTTATAACGGCTCCATCCATTACCCCTTGATGCTTCCTATCATGACGCCTTTTACAAAATAGTTCTGCAGGAAAGGATACAGAATAAGCAACGGCAGCGCCGCAATAATAATCATGCCGTATTTGATTAGTTCCGCCGCTCGGAGTCGGTCCCCCATGGAGGACAGGTCCGTCATCATGTCGTTGCTAATCTGATTCTCGATAAGAATGGATCGAAGCACGAGCTGCAGGGGGTACAGCTCCTGGTCCCGCAGGTAGATCAATGCGTTGAAGTAGGAATTCCAATGCGCAACGCCGTAGAACAACACCATAATCGCAATAAGCGCCTGAGACAGGGGAAGCACCATTTTCCAAAAAAACTTGGCATCGGAGCAGCCGTCAATCTTCGCCGCCTCCAGAAGCTCATCCGGAATCGTAGACTGGAAGAACGTTCGAGCAATGATGAGATTCCATGCGCCTACCGCATTGGGGATGACCATCGCCCAGACCGAGTCAAGCAGGCCAAGCTCCTTGACCGTTAAGTAGGTAGGAATAAGTCCACCGCTGAAAAACATCGTGAACGTAATAACGAGCATAATCGTACTGCGGCCCTTCATATCCTTCCGCGACAGGGCGTAGGCTGCAGGAAGGGTCAGACATAAATTGATAATCGTTCCTAAGATTGCGTATACAAAAGAATTTTTGTAGCCCACCCACAAGTTGTCGCTGTCCAGTATCTTCTTGTAGCCCTCCAGACTGAACTTCTCCGGCCAGAACAGGGTCATCTGAACAGCACCAGGGTCCGTCACTGAGGCCAGCACAACGAAGTAGAGGGGGTAGACAATAATGGCCAATCCGGTCAAAATCAACAGCATATTCACTCGATCGAACCAGATGTCTGCTAGACTGCGTTTAAACATATTGAACCTCCCCGTTTCTTACCATAACGATGTATTGGAAGCTTTTTTGGCAATTTGGTTGACTGTGATGAGAATGATGAAATTGATAATTGAGTTGAACAATCCTACAGCGGTCGAGAAGCTATATTGCGCGCCAACCAGGCCCGTCTTGTACACATAGGTGGAAATAATCTCCGATGAGGGCAGGTTAAGCGGCGTTTGCAGCAGATAGACCTTCTCGAAGCCGAGACTCATAATATTGCCCGTGCTCAGAATTAACAGAATAACGGCCGTCGGCATAATGCCGGGGATATCAATATGCAGAATCCGCTGAAATTTGTTCGCGCCATCCACGACCGCCGATTCATGGAGCTCGGGACTAATCGTCGTAAGCGCTGCCAGATAAATGATCGTGCCCCACCCTGTGTTCTGCCAAATCTCCGATAGCACGTACACGGGCCTGAACCAGTCGGGATCACCCATAAAAAATACCGGCTCGCCGCCAAACAATCCGATGAGCTTGTTGATCATGCCCGTATCCGGCGACAGGAATAAAAACAACATGCCCGCAATAACTACCGTCGAAATAAAGTGAGGCGCATAAATGACGGTCTGCACAAACTTCTTGAACCTCTTGTGCATGAGCTGATTAAGCATCAGTGCGAGTATGATAGGAGCTGGGAAGCCTACAACGAGCTGCAGGACACTAAGCTTGATCGTGTTCAAAATAATTCTCGTAAATTCGAAGGAACGGAAAAAACGTTCGAAATGCTCCAGACCCACCCATGGACTGCCCGCTATGCCCTTGAAGGCCAGGAAGTTTTTGAAGGCAATCTGAATGCCGTATAACGGCACATAATGGAAGAGCACGTAATACAAGACAGCGGGAAGCACAAACAAATATAGCTGGTAACTCTTCAGCAGCCTTGAGGCTTTTTGCTTCAATGGCGTCCCGCGCTTGATGTCGGGTATGTCCAGCTGCCGGACTTCATTCACATTTTCCACAACAAGCACTCCTTCTTTCTGTATTAGCCGGTGATGGAGACTGCACTTTATGAACACTCACCTAATTACTCAAGCTCACCCCTTCCTTGCAAGCGATTACAAATCACTTATAAAAATGATGAGTTTTCGAAACTACTATTCAACATTATGACTAGCATACTAATAATCGAAACTCGTTTCGTTTTTATTATAATTCTGCCATTACATTACGTCAATACCCTATGTAAATGGAACAAATAGAAAAGCTGTCCAGAAAAGTGATGTAACCACTCTTCCAGACAGCCCAGGCCGGCCGCTTATGCTCCTGTTATCCGAAGTGTATCGAAACGGTCGGTACGAATCAGCTCCCGCAGAAGCTGTTCTGTCATCATACAACGAACGTGAGCGTATTCAGGATTATTCCATAGATTATTTTGCTCACGAGGATCTGCCGCCAGATCGAACAGCAGCCCCTCATCGGAATTTATATACACTGTTAATTTATATTGCTCCGCAACGAGTGTGCGCATTCGGGTCGTCTCAGGCGCATACCAATCCTCATCGTATTCCACGAGTGCCGGACGGGCAGGCAGTTCCTTGCCCTCTTCGACGGCAGCGCGCAGACTGCGCCCCGGCAAGCCAAGTGGCGGTGCGCTGTATATGCCGCGCATATCCATGACAGCCTGATCAATACCAGCGAAGTCCAGAATGGTCGGCACGAAGTCCAGCAGACTCACGACGCGGTCACGATAGACGCCCTGCCTAATAGCCTGGGGAACTCTCCATATATACGGGACATTCAGTAGCTCCTCCCAGGGCCACTCTGCCTTGGTCAGCAACCGGTGGGAGCCCAAATATTCTCCATGATCGGCCATGAAGATAATGATAGTGTTATCATAGAGCCCCCGCTCCTTCAGCTTGTCCAGCACCTCTCCTATACAGCTGTCCACATGCGAAATCATGCCGTAGGTCTGTGCTAATATGTTCCTCAGCGTGGCTTCATCGAACTGCGAGTGCCCAGGATGAACGGTCCTTAAGCCTTTTAGCCAATCGATGGAATCCGCTTCTTCATTCCAGTCCTCCGGCAACGTCAGCGACTGCGGATCATACATCTCACTATAAGGACGGCAGGCCGCGAATGGATGATGCGGATCAGGGAAGGAGCACCAGAGATAGAAGAGATCCTCCTGCTGAAGACCTTCCAGGAATGCCGCTGAGCGTCGAGCTATCCAACGGTTGTAATGCAGCGGTTCAGGCAGGTC
Organism: Paenibacillus sp. MY03; assembly: GCF_002165585.1. NCBI lineage: Bacteria > Bacillati > Bacillota > Bacilli > Caryophanales > Paenibacillaceae > Paenibacillus > Paenibacillus sp. MY03. Next base: position 116,388 of record NZ_MXQD01000014.1, read on the forward strand.
AATCTTCCAATTCTGCTCGTACAGGCTATTCTTCTCGTAGGCTCCCGCCCGCAGCAAACGCTCCTTCCCTCCCGGCAGCTCCTTCTCCAGCCATGTCAAATAATCGCCGTAGCAGTCGACATGCCCGCCTACATGCTCCGTCATCTGATAGCCGTAGTAATCGATTGGCAGCGCGGTAATTTCTCCAGCCTCCCACCGCGCTCTGCTCTCCCATGAGAATGCCATCTCCTCGCCCTTGTTGACGGAGCCGATTGGCTGATGATGAAGCTTGCCTATGGCATGTGTCCGATATCCAGCCTTTGCGAGCGTCCCCGGCAGCGTAGGCAGCCCTTCAGGGACAGCATTGCCATTCGTCAAGCAGCCGTGCTGCCTGGGAGTGAGGCCTGTCAGCAAGGTTGCACGCGAAGGCATACATACGGGATTGTTGCAATAGGCTCTGGTGAAGGACACGCCTTCAAGTCCCAGCTGATCCAAGTTCGGCGTATGCACGTCTGGATGGCCATGCAGAGACATTGTGCGAGCTTGCATCTGATCGACAACAAATACGACAAAATTAGGCTTCATTTATTAACGCCCCATTCTTTTAGCTCAGATCTAACAATATTTTGGCTACGGAGCCCGGACCGCTCAGTAGCTTGTCAAAGCATGCCTTGCCATTCTCCAGCGGCTCATGCACAGTCCATCTCTCCAGGCCAGTGCCGCTCTCTTCGATCCACTTGAGCGCGATTTGAAAGTCGATTGGATTATAGCCGAAGGAGCCCAGCATCGTGAGCTCGTTGCGAATAGCGGTATTGACGGGCACAACACTGTCTGCCGTATGAAGACCTGAGAACACCACTCTACCGCCTGGTCTGGCGATACCCATACACTGCTGCCTGGTGGCATCGATGCCGACAGCATCCACGCACTTGTCGAAGCCTCGCGCCGGTGTCACTCTGGCCAGATCCTCATCACAGGAGACGGCAATACCTCCCATTGCCCTGACAATGCCAAGCCTCTCCGCATTTAAATCCATAACCGCTGTATGCTGAACGCCATACCGCTGCGCAGCCCGGAGCACAAACAGGCCAATAGGCCCAGCACCGGCAATGAACAGACTGTCTGATGGCTCCAGCGCGGCCAAGCGGGCAATACGAACCGCACAGGCAAACGGCTCCGCTAGCGCAGCAGCGTCTAATGAAACGGATTCAGGAAGCACGTGAATGTTCCCGGCAGGAACAACGGCATATTCGGCGAACGCCCCTGGCCTGCCTGCTCCGACAAGACTTCGCTTTGGACACAGGTTCGCCCTACCGCTGTAGCAATCCATACAGATCCCGCAGGAGATCAGAGGATTAGCTGTCACCCGATCACCTGACTGAAGTCCCTCCACTCGGGTGCCAGCCTGCTCGATCACTCCCGCAAATTCATGCCCCATCACAAGCGGAGGCTTCCTGAGCGAGTTAAGTCCCAGATAGCCGCTCAGCTCTGAGCCGCATATGCCCGCCCAGTGAACACGTACAAGCACCTCGTGTTCCCCGGGCTGGGGAATCTCCATGGTACGAAGCTCCAGCTGCCGGGGACCTTCATACAATAACGCTCGCATCGTTTCAGCCATACTTTCTCCCCCTGTCCTTCTTATTTACCATTCCGCGTAGGAGCCGTCTTCGTTGCGCCAGATAGGGGAATGCCAGTTATGCCCCTTTTTGGCCGCTTCTCTGACCGCAGCTTCATTGATTTCAATACCGAGGCCAGGCTTGCCGGACATGCGCACATAACCCGCTTCATATTGGAATACATCCGGGTCCTTTAAGTAGCCGAGAACATCGCTGCCTTGATTATAATGAATGCCTAACCCTTGCTCCTGAATAACGAAATTCGGCGTGCAATTGTCGACCTGGAAGCATGAGGCCAGCGCGATCGGTCCAAGCGGGCAATGCGGCGCCAGACTGACATCGTATGCTTCCGCCATAGCTGCGATCTTCTTTGTCTCCAGAATACCGCCTGCATGGGAGAGGTCTGGTTGGATAATATCTACATATCCATCCTGTAGCAGCTGCTTGAAGCCCCAGCGCGTATACATACGCTCGCCCGTTGCAATCGGCGTATTCGTCATTCTAGCAATGTCCCTCAGCGCTTCGTTATGCTCCGGCAGCACAGGCTCCTCAATAAACATAGGTCTGAACGGCTCCAGCTCCTTTACAAGAATCTTGGCCATCGTCTTATGCACCCTGCCATGGAAGTCAACCGCAATGCCGACATCCGGCCCCACCGCAGCCCGCACAGCCTGCATCCGCTCAACGGCCTGGTCGATCTTCCTATAATCGTCTATATAATGAAGTTCTTCCGTTGCGTTCATTTTCAGCGCCTTGAAGCCCAGGGCAACCTGCATCAGGGCATGATTGCTCACATCGCTTGGCCGATCTCCGCCAATCCAGGCGTACACCTTGATCTTGTCGCGTACCGAGCCGCCAAGAAGATCGTAGATCGGCGCGTTGTAGTATTTGCCCTTGATATCCCATAATGCCTGCTCGATACCTGAGATCGCGCTCATGAGGATGGGACCGCCCCGATAGAAGCCGCCGCGGTACATGACCTGGAAGAGATCCTCGATCTTCAGCGGATCCTTCCCTATCAGGTAATCCTTCAGCTCCTCAACCGCCGCCCTGGTGGTGGAGGCCCTGCCTTCCAGAATGGGCTCGCCCCAGCCCTCCAAGCCCGTGTCCGTGCTGATCTTCACAAACAGCCATCTAGGCTCAATCTGGAACAGCTCTATATCCGTTATCTTCATTACTCGAACCTCCCTTGAAATGCGGCCCTTCCCGCATAATGCCTGCCGATATCTTCATGAATTCGGAGCAGCTGATTATATTTGGCGAGCCGCGAGGAACCAGCTACAGAGCCGATCTTAATCTGACCGCCGTTCAGCCCCACTGCAAGGTCCGCCAGCGTATAATCCTCAGTCTCGCCGGATCGAGCAGATATAACGGTTAACAAGCCCGAGGATTCGGCGAGCTTGATCGCCTCCACAGTCTCCGATAACGTACCGATTTGATTCATCTTTACAAGAACAGCGTTGCCCGCCTTCTCCAGAATTCCTCTCTGAATTCGCTCCCGGTTGGTAGTAAATAGATCGTCTCCCACTAGTTGGATCTTGTGGCCAAGACGTTTCGTAAGCAGCACCCAGCCGCTCCAGTCCTCTTCAGCTAGTCCATCCTCAATCGAGATTATGGGATACCTGTCTACCCATGACTCCAGCAGCGCTACCATTTCTTCGGACTGCAGCATTCGATGATCCGCTCCCAGCCGGTATATACCCTTATCCTCTTCGTAGAAATGGGAGGCTGCAACATCTAGTGCAATCGCCATATCATCTCGCAGCTTATAGCCGCATGCTTCGATCGCCTCGCACAATATATCCAGCGCCTCTTCATGACTGCCAAGGGCAGGTCCGAATCCCCCTTCATCCGCGAGCAGGCGGGATTGATAGCCCTTGGCTGCTAGAAAGCGCTGCGTACGGAAGTAAACGGCAGATATCATTTCCAGAGCCTCCGGATAGGAGGAAGCTCCTACCGGCATAATGAGAAAATCCTGTATATCAATATTGCCCCCGGCATGCAAACCACCGCTAATGATATTGACCATAGGCAGCGGTAGAGCAGGCGTATCTCCTTCAGCTAGAAACCGGTTGGCGAAATAGCGATACAAGGGCAGGCCTTCGGCTGCCGCTTGGGCATGAGCTGCTGCAAAGGATAAGCCAAGAATCGCATTGGCCCCCACTCTCGATTTGTTAGGCGTGCCGTCAAGTTCTACAAGCAGCTGATCCAGCATATGATGTTCTCCCGCCTCGACACCTGCAACAGCCTTCGACAGCTCATGATTGATATGGTCAACGGCCTTCCGTACTCCCTTGCCCTGGAAGCGTGCAGGCTCGCCGTCCCGAAGTTCCCATGCTTCGAATCTGCCTGTCGATGCGCCTGACGGGACCATCATACGCCCGCGATGTCCGCTCTCCAGGACAACATCGACCTCTACGGTTGGGTATCCCCGTGAATCCAGTATTTCTCTCCCGATAACATGTTTAATTTTGGCCATGGCCGACCCTCACTCCCAAACCTTGCGCAATTACTTCTCTTGCCTGCTCCTTGCTCGAACTTAACAACCATTGCTTGCCTAACCAACTTACATGCTCCATCATCGCGGCATTCGTGATGTACTCCACTGGCGATTTGCCATCTATCCTTGCCAACAGCATAAGGCCTAGATGCTTCATGAGTCCTGAAGGGACGGCACCATAACCAGATAATAACGCTTCAATGCTCCGCCTCGCATCCTCCTCACGCCCGTATGCTATTCCCTTCAGTACGAGATGGCCGATACAGAAGGCCAGATCGAACACCGGGTTGCCCCAATGTCCGACCTCATAATCAAGTAATATGACCTCATCATATCCCGCAACCAGTATGTTTTTGGGCGAAAAGTCGCCATGCACAAAGCAACGGCCAACCTCCGTCACTTCCCGCTTCAAGTCCTCAATAGGGCCAAGCAGCTCAGGGTATTTCCTGGCTAGTTCATTATGGAACGGATCGATGCGCAACTCATCAAAATACTTCATATCCTGAAGTGAATCGATGCTCTCCATCGGAAGGCTTCGGCTTGCCACATGCATCCTCCGCATCATCCTTCCGACAGCCTCTGCCGTTTCTGTCCTGAAGTGTCCCTCCTGCAACTGTGACTTCCAGGTTACCGCTCCTTCTGGCGCGCAGGTCATCATATATAGATACGCATCCTTATCCTGATAGACGATTGAGGGAACTTGACCAACATCCAGCAGGGGGTACATGGCGAGCATCGCCTCCTGCTCCCGTTCAATTCTAGCTACATCTGAGAACCATTCCGATTGAACCTTTAACTGAGGAAGAGCTTGCTTTAACACCCATCGCCCCCGGACTGTTACAATCTTCCATACCTGACAGCTTACGCCTCCGCTAAGTTCGGTAATGACACTCGGCTCGTCAGCGGTCAGCCACTCCACACTCAGCAGGTAAGCTCTCACCTCGTTTGCAGACCCCAGAATCATGGTGCCAACTCCTCTCCATCATGTAGCATGACGATTTTGACTGTTGGCTTCGTCTTGTTCCGCAGCGCTTCAAAAGCCTCCTCGTATTGGTCAATAGAGAAGCGATGCGTAATAAGCACTTCCAGCTCCAGCTTGTGGGCTTCCAACAGCTTCAGCGCTTGATGCCAGGACTTCGTCGTATAGGAGAAGATGCCATGCACAGTCAAATCTCTCAGCATCATATAATCGCTCTCCACGACTAGCTTCTTGCCTGTTCCAGCGACACCAGTCAGCACAATATGGCCTCCGCTGCGCGCCAGCTCCATGCTAAGCCTGACCGCCTCTTCACTGCCAGATGTCTCGACAATGAGGTCAGCGCCTTGCCCTTCTGTCCATACTTGGATGGCGGCGTGCACGTCCATAATGCGGCTGTTGACGAAATGCGAAGCGCCGATTGTTCGTCCTAGCTCCAACTGCTCATTCCTCCGTCCGATCAGACAGATGGAATCCACGCCGAAAGCTTTCAATAGCTGTACGGTCAACAAACCAAGCGTACCAGGTCCAATAATAACCGCTTTCATTCCAGGCTGAATTGGCGTTCTCGTAATGCCGCGAAGCACCGTCGCAGCCGGTTCGATTAATACAGCAGCTTCATAGGAGACTTCAGCCGGGATAAGATGGACGGCTCGGGCAGGAACAATGACCAACTCCGCCCCGCCGCCAGGGCGGGTAAAGCCAAGCTGATCATATTGATGGCAGAGATTCGTCCGACCTTCTCGGCAGTAGGCGCAGCTGCCGCATGACAATAAGCCTTCGGCAATGACCCTGTCCCCTGGCCTGACGCTTGTCACCTCGGTGCCGCATTCTACGACTATTCCGCTCCATTCATGTCCAGGTATAACGGGATACTTCACGAAATCGGAGGAAATCTGCCCTTCATAAATTTCGAGATCCGTCCCGCAGATGCCGACGGCCTTGGATCGAACTCGAACATCATGAGGACCTAACGGCTGGGCCTCCATCTCCTCCAGTTGCATATGATGCGGGTTGCGGATAACCAAGGCTTTCATCGATCAGCATCCCTTCATGACATTGGTCAAGGCTCCGAGCTTCTCAATTTTAACGGTGACGACATCCCCGTCCTTCAGCCAAACCTGACGTTCTTCCGGATAACCGGCCACCACGCCCTCAGGCGTCCCGGTAAGAATAAGGTCGCCAGGCTCCAGCGTCATATATTGGGAGATGTATTGAATAATTTCTGGAACGGTGAAAATCATGTCTCTCGTGTTCGAGCTCTGCCGCAGCTCCCCGTTTAGATATAGCTTAATATCCAACACGTTGGGATCGCCTACTTCATCCGCTGTGACAAGATAAGGGCCAGCCGGACAGAAGCCGTCTAATATTTTGCCAAGCATCCACTGGCTCGTACGCATCTGAAGATCACGCGCAGACAGGTCATTGACGTTGCAGTAGCCGAATACGACATCCAGCGCTTCTTCTTGTTTGACGTTTCTGGCCGTCTTGCCGATCACGATGCCCAGCTCAGCCTCGTAATCGTATTTGACCGCTTGAGCGGGAAGCCCCACTTCCGCTCCATGTCCGACGGGGCCATTGGAGAATTTGTTGAACAGAATAGGCACCTGAGGTACGGGGAGTCCCGCCTCCTCCGCGTGCTTCTTGTAATTAAGACCGATGCAAATAATTTTTTTCCCTGCCGGTATGGAGGGTGCGAACACTACCTCTTGCTCCGGCAGCCACTCACCATGGCTTGCAGCGGCAAGCTCCGTTGCATCAGCCCTTCCGGCAATAACGTCCTCCAGGCTCGCTTCAATCGGCAGAATCCCTTGCTCTCCCGCAACCGCGCAGGTTAACTTGCCCTCTAATTGAATGTGTACCAGCTTCATTCTTGTTGCCTCCTCATGGGATATCGAATTGATAATAGAATCGTATCACGGCTTATCCCGCAAATAATTGAAACAATTCGCCATATTGTTGGATTTTTCCGATTAAAATCGAAACAAGTTTCTATCGACTCGCGCGAGGCCTATTCGACAACTTTAACCTTACAGGTATTGGATACGGCTTGGATAGAAGTGCAAATCGCCTTTATCGCAAGCTCGCCTGGCTTGGTGCCCTGTACAAGGAGCAGTCCTCTGCCCAGCTCTGTCACAAGGCTTGTGCTCTGATAAGGCTGCACATTGTCAGGGCTGCCATTGTCTACCCCAAGAATGCGGCATTCACCCTCCACCTCGAAGGCAAGCTCAACATTTTGGTTCGTAATGGCATGCCCCTGTTCATCCAATAGCTGAACGGTTACATGAACGACATGATCGGGATGAATCTGGAGGGTGTCCTTGTCCACAAGCAGCTGAATGGTATGAAGAGGGCCTACCGTATGAATACTGGCAGAGGTTGATTCATCGGCTCGCTTGCCGACAGCTCGCATCCCTCCTGCGGCATAAGGCACTGCCCATTTGTAGATATGGTCCTCGAACTGCTCCAGGCGTTTGGCGGCAAGCAAGGTGTCGTTCAAATACAAGGAAACCTCTTCGCAATTGGAATATACCTCGACCACAACCAGCTCTCCATCCCTATAGTTCCAATGGGAATTTACGTCATGCCAGAACCACACTCTCTCCTGCCAGCCGCCAGGCACCTTCTCCACCAGCTCACCGGCCTCATTCAGGCGATACAAGGATTCCTCCAAAGCCTGCGTGACGAGATGGACATGCGGCTCTTCATTCCATAAGCTCTTGAACATATGATAGGAAGGCTTCTGGAACCCGGCGAAATCCAGCAGACCAAGATTGGAGCCCTTCCGCGGCCAAGGCTTCTGAATGGCTTCGCCCATATGATCGATGCCTGTCCAGAGGAAGATGCCTGGAATATGCTCTCTCTCCAGCACCGCCTTCCATTCATGCCACTGGGCTACATTCTCCGTTCCCAGTATCGGCTTGTCGGGATAATGCTGATGTCCGTAATCATAGATCACCCGGCGGTAGCTGTACCCTGCAATATCCAGCTCGTCGATATAGCCCGTTTCGTAGCTTGCGCTGGGCAGAATGCAATTCGCTGTAACGGGTCTCGTTGTATCCAGCTCCTTGGTCCAGCGTGTCAAGAGCCGGGCTGTCTTGTCAATGTCATAGGCGTCTCTTGGCAGCCCCTGAATGATCTCGCGAATTTTATCCTTGCTGTTCGGCGGAAGTGTCCAGAAATAATTGCCAGATGCATTCATGCCGAAGTAGCCGGTCGCTTCATTATATTTCGGAAACGTCCATTCAATTTCATTGCCTATGCTCCATTGGAAAATACAAGGATGGTTCCGGTCCCGCAGCACCGTGTCCTGCAGATCCTGCTTGGCATACTCGCGGAAATATTCGGCATGCCCCCGCGTAATATAATCCACCCGCTGCTCCCCGCCGTTGCTGCGCTTATCCTTCGGATTATCCCATTCATCGAAGAACTCCTCCTGCACCAGGAAGCCCATCTCGTCGCATAGATCCAGGAAGTCCTCCGAGGCTGGGTTATGGGCTGTCCGGATGGCATTGCATCCGCATGCCTTCAGCGTCTCCAGCCTGCGTCTCCATACATCCAGAGGCACCGCCACGCCAACAAGCCCGCCATCATGATGCAGATTGACCCCTTTAATTAACGTGTTCCTTCCATTAAAAAAGAAGCCTTTGTCGGCATCGAATCGGAACTCTCGTATGCCTATACGATCCTCTACCGTCTGGATGGTCCGTCCGTCTCCCACTACCTCAACAATTGCGCGGTACAGCTTGCCATCATGAATTTCCCATCGCTCCGGATTCGGAATCTTCCATTCCATCTGAAGCTCCTCTGATTGATTACCTGCCAGAGAGCAGCTCACTCTCTCCTTGGCTGCAAGCTGACCATCCGGTCCGAAGAGGCTGCCGATCAGTTCCGCTTGCTGCAGGCCCGCTTCATCATTCCGCAAGGTGATGACCCCACGTACAACAGCAAACGCATCATCGACGACCGGCGTCGTGTAATAGGTGCCCCACACGGGGATATGAAGCTTAGGCATAATATGAATGGCTGCCTTCCGATAAATGCCGGAGCCCGTATACCATCTGCTGTCCGCGTAGCGGGAATGATCGACCTTCACCGCAATGAGATTGTCCTCGCCCTCAGCATGCAGGCAATCCGTTATATCCACCAGGCATGGCGAATAGCCGTAGGGATGGAACCGTACAAGCTGCCCGTTGCAATAGATGCTTGCCCGATTATAGATGCCGTCGAAGTTGATGATGATCTTGCTTCCGATCATCTCAGGCGTGGACGTGAAGCGCTTGCGATACCAGCCAATTCCCCCGGGCAGATAGCCGGTGCAGGCTTCCCCCTTCTCCTGATCAAACGGGAACTCCACACTCCAATCATGGGGCAGATCCAGTGTTCGCCATGAGGTATCATCCGTTGCCAGCAAATGGGGAGACTCCGGCTCCCCCAGCATAAACTTCCAGTCCTGTATAAAAGGAATTCCTCTCATCTCGCTATCTCTCCCTTGGTTCATTCTCATTCATAAATGCGAAGCTCGACACATAGATGAAGCGTTCCCCGCGCGCCAACAGATGACACTTCTGCTCCGGATACTGCTCGTATACATACTGCACGAACGAGCCCGGCTTCTCTGTATTCCAATCGAACGTATCATAATGAAGAGGGATCACGGTGTCCGCGCCAATCTCCCAAGACAGCTCCGCTGCCTCCCGATAATTCATATTGCCGGCAATATTCCGGCTGGCGCGATAATAGTCGCGTCCATTAATAGGCAGACAGGCTACATCTATGCACGCACTCCGCAGCCGTGCGGCCAATCCGTCATAGACCAGCGTATCTCCCGCATGATACAGGGTCACGCCATTCAATCGGATGACGTATCCGACATACCGATGCTCCCCGCCAGCGTCAACCTCGAACTGCTCATGCATGGCCGGTATAGACCATACTTGAAGCTGATCGCCAAGCAGCGACAGAGGCTCCTCTGTATGGGCATTGAAGACACGATGAGGCGCAAAGCCAAGTTCCACAATCGTGCTGGCGCAATATTTGGGAGCGACAACAAGGCTGTCCGGGCTGCTATGACAGATAACCTTCATCGTACCGGCATCCAGATGATCCTCATGGTCATGCGTAATGAGACTGACAGCAGCATTCGTAATATCGGCTGGAACAAGCGGCGGCTCATACAATCGCTGGAGACCCAACTTGCTCCTCACATCATCGGATACGAAGGGATCGAAGTAGAGAAGGATGCCGTCCCCCTTCACCACAATGCTCTCCTGGCCCAGCAGCCAGATCGCAAGGGTGCCGTAAGGCGGAGTTGTTGCATTCATTTCGTCAATCAGCCTCTCATTAGCTCGTATGCGCGAGCCTTGCAGCATTTATCCTTCACCACCTATTCCTAATAAGGAATCAGCCTGCGGTCGGTAGACCGCAGGCCAATCTGACGACAATTACTTATAATTAATGAAAACAGTTCGCTTCTGCATGTACCCCTCAAGTCCATATTCGCCATCCTCACCGCCAAGACCGCTCAGCTTGTGACCGCTGTGGTAGGCTTGCATGCAGCCCGACATACCTTGGTTGACGAATACAGTGCCTGCCTGAATGACGTCAGTACCGTGCATCATCTTTTTGATATCGCTCGTGAACAGATAGGCGGCCAAGCCTAGTTCACTTGCATTTACAATTTTGATAGCCTCTTCGAAGCTTTTAATTTTTACAATCGGCAGCACCGGGCCAAATATCTCCTTCTGCGCAGCTGCCATGTCCGGCTTCACATCAACAAGGACAGTCGGCTCATACCAATAGCCCTTATCGAAGATGCCGCCGCTAGGACGCTTGCCTCCAAAGGCTACCTTGGCGCCTTGGGCTACCGTTTCTTGAACAATGTCGTCAATTTTTTGCAGATCATTGCCATTCGCCTTAGGCCCCATCGTTACAGTGCTGTCGAAAGGATCCCCCACTTTAATAGCCTTCATATGCTCCAGAAGCTTGGCTGTGAAGGCTTCGGCCACCTTCTCGTGAACAAGCACCAGCTCATTGCACACACATACCTGCCCGCAGTTCGCGAATCGGGCTGAGACAGCCGCTGCCGCCGCTTGGTCAATATCAGCATCCTCCAATACGATGAACGGGGCTTTGCCGCCCAGCTCCAGAGACAATGCGGTAATGTTGTCGGAAGCCGCCTTGTAGATCTGCTGACCCGCGCGTACGCTGCCGGTTACCGTTACCATCTTCGTAATTGGGCTGCTCACCAGAAGCTGTCCCACCTCCGCGCCTGTGCCTGTCACGAAGTTCGCAACGCCAGGAGGGAAGCCTGCCTCATGAATCAGGTTAAAAAACTCGGCCGAAGCGATTGGCGTAAGCTCATGCGGCTTAATGATCATCGTATTGCCCGTCACAAGCGCCGGTCCAAGCTTCCTGCCGATCAAGGCCAGCGGATAGTTCCATGCGCATAAGCCAATAGTGACGCCATATGGCACCTTGCGAATCTGCAGCATCTCGCCTTCCTTATTGGAAGGAAGAATATCGCCTTTAATTTTGTTGGCGGATTCCACGGCGAACATCATATAAGCCATCGTATCTTCCACTTCTCCGAGCGCCTCACGATACGTCTTGCCCTGTTCCATCACCAGCAGCTTGGCTAGGAACTCGCGCTTCTCCTTCACCTTCTCCACCAATTTGACCAAATAAGACGCACGCTTCACGGCAGGCAGCGCCTGCCACGCCTGCTGCGCCCGCTCGGACGATTCCAGCGCCTTCTGCACATCCTCGGCAGAGGCATCGCTTACCCGTCCAATCACCTCTTCATTCGCCGGGTTCTGCACCTCAATCAGCCGATCCGATGATGCCTCCACCCATTGACCGTCTATATATAAACGATAATAGTCTTGTCCATTGCGATTGCCCTTCATCATTGTGCTCCATCTCCCTTTCGCTTCTATTATTATTGGCCCTTGAATTGCGGAGCTCTCTTCTCCTTAAAGGCAGCCTTGCCCTCCTGCGCGTCCTCTGTCGTGAAGCAGAAGGAGAACAGGCTGTTCTCATATTGCAGGCCTGCGTCAAGCGGCATATTCATGGCCGCTCGAAGTGCAAGCTTCGCGTTCTCAACAGCGATTGGACTATATGCCGCGATGGCGCCTGCCGTCTCGTAGACCAGCTTCTTCAGCTCACCAGGCTCCACGAGCTGCTCAACCAATCCGCAACGCAAAGCTTCCTCCGCTGACAACAGCCTCCCCGTCAACACCATCTCCGCAGCCTTGCCTGCACCTACAATTCTCGGAAGCAACTGCGTGCTTCCGCTGCCTCCGATCCAGCCCAGCTTAATTTCAGCTGCGCTGAACCTGGCATTGGATGACGCCATACGAATATCGGCCTGCAGCGCAAGCTCCAGTCCTCCGCCAATGGCATACCCATTAACCATAGCGATGACAGGCTTGCGAATGCTGCGAATCGCCATACAATAATCATCTCGATTACGCAGATCCCATGGACTTCCGTAATCATCCAGCACATCAATGTCGCTGCCGGCGGAGAAGCTCTTCTCGCCTTCGCCGGTGAGAACGACGACTCGTACGCCCTTATCCTTGTTGATCCCCTGACAAAGCTCGCTGAGCCGCTCGCCCATCGCCCGCGTGACGGTATTCAGCTTGCCCGGTCTGGCAAGCGTAATCGTTCCTACATAATTGTCAACCTCATATCGAATATCGTTGTTGTCCATCGACTTACCTCCCTCCATCGTTGTCCACCGAACCCTCAAGACCGAAGTCCCTATTAATTCGTACCGTGTGCTCGCCGACTGGAGGCGCTCCTTTCTCATGCTTGAGCAGCTGTCCGTTCACCCTTGCCGGGTAACGCGTCGTCTTGAACACCTCGCCGCTTGGCCTTACGACCTCCTGGAACATATCCAGCACCTTGATGCCTTCATGCTGAAGAGTCTGCTCCCAATCGAACACCTCAGCGCACCAATAATCGGCCGGCTCGAGAATATCGAGCCACTCCTTTGTCGACCTCGTCTTCAGATGACGATTCAATATTCCCTTAATGGTGTCCCGCTCATCGAACCAAGCTGACCGCTCCGTATAGACGAGCAGCTCTTCGCACTGCAGCAGTTCGCCTAATGTCAGAATGGAGCCCATAGCCAGCGCGATATAGCCATCCTTTGTTTCATAGATGCCATATGGCGCGCCAAGGTAAGCATGGGCATTCCGGAACCTGCTTCGCTTGGGCAGCTCTCTCGGCTCTTTGTTCATATAAGCGCTCAGCACTTCGAATTGGAAATCCAGAGCCGCCTCCATCAGACTGATCTCCACTAGTCCGCCCTGACCGGTCTTCTCTCGCTTGTACAGCAAGCCCAGCAATGCCTGAACAAATACGGAGCTGGTATGCAAATCAATTGTTGCTAATCCGAAGGGAACAGGCGGCTGCTCGCCGTCGCCGTTCAGCCAGGCTAAGCCGGACATAGATTGAACCAGCAAATCCTGACCCGGCTTGTTCTTCCAAGGGCCTTCCACGCCGTAGCCAGTAATGCTGCCGTATATAATGCCAGGATTCAGCGCCTTGACCGATTCATAGTCAAGACCGAGCTTCTCCATAGCGCCGGGGCGAAAATTTTCAATGATGACATCCGCCTGCTGGATCAACCGTTTTACTTTTGCGAGATCAGAGGGGTCCTTCAGGTTGGCAGCATAGCTTTCCTTGTTCCGATTCATAGACTGGAATACGGTGCTCTCTCCGTCTACCCTTAGATTTGACAATGTCAGCTGGCGGCTTCCATCACCCGCGTTCGGCCTTTCGATCTTGATGACTCGCGCCCCCAAATCGGCTAACCGAAGCGCTGAGACAGGACCTGCCAGATATTGGCTGAAATCCAGTACAACAATATCCTCCAGCAGCTTCATTCTGCTCACATCCCCGTTTCCTGATGCTCTCGTCTAACCTGTATATGCATTTCGTTTAAGGTTTGAATAACCGTTCTCCGCTCCGGCGCCTGATTCATCAGGCGGTACCGAATCAGATTGCCAGCCTGCTCCTGGAAGCTGATATAGCCATGGAAACGCGGTCTCATGGAGCCGTGTGTCAATGTGTCCAGCGTGTTCTTGAAGAAGCCGCCGGAGAGACGATTCACCTCGGGGTCCAGCCATGCCTCCCGATGGCCTGGCTGACCGTCATTCAGGAAAAACGAGGTGCGCTGGAACTCTGGTGAAGCGACCATAACGGCGAAACTGGCAGCGATGTCAGAATGCCGGCATTGCGACGAAATCGCAAGCCCTACACCGCCAATCATGCTGCCGCTTGGCACGCCGCTGTCAGATGGAATGTTGCCGAAGCTCGCCAGGTACGGTCGAAAGCCGACTCTCGCATAATTGGAATACCCGTAGATAAGCGGAATGTACGCTATTTCATTGCTGGTACCCATAAGATTCAGCATTTGAATGGGATCCTGATGCACCGATTCCGAATGTACATACGGCATCAGGCTTTCCATAAGCGCAAGCGCCTGCTCGCCTACCTCCATAGGAAGATCAAGACCTTCACTCCAATAGGCCCGGTTCGACAGCTGCGCGCATAACGTGAAGAAAGTTGAATACGCATGCACTGGCACAAGCGGTAGGCCAATTGACTGCCCTTTGGGCAGTTTCTTGGCGATGGCGAGCACGTCGCTCCAGCTTCGGGCAGGCGATAGACCGACCTGATCCAGCAAATCCTGTCTGTAGGCGCTGACTTGAGCTGCTGCATCCACAGGCAGCGCCCACTGCTTGCCTTCATACGTATAGCTGGCGTAGCTTAATCCTGTCGAATGAAGCTCCTGATCCTTCAGAAAAGCCTCCTCTACCCGATCATTCAAGGGCAACAGCAGTCCCTTCGCAACTGCTGTTCCTATATGGGGGTGATCAATCATAATGAGATCATAGGTATCTGCAAGCAGCTCCAGCGGATACAGCTCGAAATCAGACAGAGAACGCGCGTCCCATTCAATCTCGACGTTAGGCTCCAGCTTGCGGAACGCCTCAGAGGCGGCTGCCAATGGGTTCAAGCCGCGCTCATGAGACCATGTCATTCCTTTTAATTTCAATTTCATCACCATCTCTTCAACGTGTAATGTTCCATTCCGATTCAACAACGGCGTTATGCTCTCCAATACGCGGCGCTCCTCTAGAGGACTGCAGCCGATGGCCGTTCAACCTGATGGGACAGGAGATTGCCGTCATACGGGCTCCGTTGCTTCGATAGATGTCCTGCGTCATACGCAGCTCTCTGAACGCTTCCTCCTGCATAAGCTGCATCCAATCCAGCAGTTCCTCGCAAGGAATGCCGGCCTTTTGCAGTTCAACGCTCCAATAATGAGCAGGACGTGTTGTCAGCAGCTCCTCCATGCGGGCAGCCGTAGCTTCGCCGAGCGTATCCAAGGTGAAGTGAGGGGCAATCGCCTGGGCCAATGTGTGAAGAGGCATATCGCCGAGCGCAATATAGCCTGCAGCTGTTGGATACAGCCCCTTCAGCCAGCGGATGGACTCCGATCCTTCTGCTCCTTCGACAGGTAAGCTAGAGCCTCGATCCGGCATCCACTTTTCCTCCCAGATCTCCTGCATGGCATCCAAGGTGGATGCCAGCATATTGACCTCTACAAATGCGCCGCTGCCTTGGATGGATCGACGCACAAGAGCCGCCAGCATGCCTTGCACAAGGTGGGCTCCGGTTATCATATCTGCAATGGCAAGACCAAATGGGATAGGCACCCGTCTCGACTTGTCTCGGTGCAGCCAGGGCAGCCCCGTGAGCGCCTGGAGCAGCAGATCCTGTCCAGGTCTATCACGGAGTGGACTGTTCCCTCCATATCCGCTAATAGAGCCGTAGATGAGACGCGGATTAATGGCTTTCACCTCTTCATAGCCGAAACCAAGCTTCTCAATGACACCCGGCCGAAAATTCTGAACCATCATATCCGCATGGCTCAGCAGCTTCCGCACCTTGCAACGATCAGTCTCGGACTTCAAGTCGACAGCATAGCTTTCCTTATTCCGATTGATGGAGTGAAACAGCGTGCTGTCCCCATCCAGCTCCAAATTCGAAATATACAGCCTTCTGCACAAATCCCCGCAGTCCAGCCGCTCAATCTTTATGACTCGCGCGCCCAAATCCGCTAATCGCAAGCCTGCATAAGGACCAGACAGGAATTGACTGAAGTCAAGCACAAGCAAGCCCTCCAGCGGTCTCGGCATCATGATGTATCACTCTCGCTTCAACTTAATATGCAGCTGCTGCGGCTATAGCAGCTGAAATTCCGCCTCAAGCCTGGCGTTGTCCATGCCCGCCTGCCCCACTCCACGGCGACTTCCCATATAGTTGTTGTCGAATCGAATGGGACAATAAGGCGTAAGGAATAAGCCTCGCTCCTCCGCTTGCACCTGCTGTATATTCCGCAAGGCTAGGAAGCCTTCGTGCTGAAGCAGTTCGTCAACCGTCTGAACCACGGCGCACCAGTAGCCGCCCGCTACCAGGTCCTCCGCCCAGTCCGCAGCCGCTTTGGTTCTGAGATGATCGGCGAGCAGACCTTTAATTTCATCCCGCCTCAAGAACCAGCTGGCAACATCCTCATAGTGGGCCAAAGCTTCGCATTGCAGCAGCGCGCCCAGCTCCAGCACAGAGCCCATAGCCAGAGCCAAATACCCATCAGCCGTCTCATAGATTCCATATGGAGCCGCCAGATAAGCATGGGCATTATTTAACGAGCTTCGCTGCGGCAACTGTCCTCCATCATTAAGATGAGTCGTCAACACCTCGAATTGATAATCAATCGCCGACTCCAGCAGACTAACCTCAACAAGCATTCCCTCCCCCGACTTGGAACGGAGCACAAGAGCGGCCAGAATGCCTTGCACGAGATTTGCGCTTGCGAACATCTCCACCGTGGACAGCGGGAATGGGATTGGGGGATCATTGGCATTTCCGCTCAGCCAAGGCATGCCCGTGAGTGACTGGACGAACAAGTCATCATACGGCTTCGCACTCCAGGCTCCTTTCCGGCCATAACCCGTTATGCTGGCATGGATCAGCTTGGCATTCAGCGCTTGCGTTCTCTCATAGGGGAGCAGCGTTGTCTGCAACCCGCTTGCAGGCGGCCCTTCGATGAGAACATCAGCTTCCGCAATCAGCTTGCTCAGCTTCGCATGCTCTCCTCCAGTGGCGACGCAGAACTGAAATCTCTCCTTGTTGCGGTACAAGCTGATGAGCGGAAGCGGCTCATCCTCCGTCCCCTCGATTCGGATGACACGCGCCCCAAGATCAGCCAGTCTTAACCCCGCGAAGGGACCGGCAAGCTGCGTGCAGTATTCCACAACGAGCAAACCCTCTAATGGAAGCAAGCCATCCCCTCCTGAGCCGTTACAATCTTCCAAGAAACAGGGGAAGGGATGGAACAAACGTAGTCGCATGTTCATCCCTTACTCCCTCAAGAACCGATAATTATTCAACCGCTTGCCGATATTACTCCAGCTCCCAAAGCTCAGGGTTGTAGCGGTAATAGCTGTGGCCATATTCATCGCGCAGCTTGTTGCTTTCATCCAGATGCTCGATACAAATGCGCTTCGCCTCAGCTTGATCGCCAATAAGCAGCTTGTATGCATTGCTAGCCAGAACGCTGCCGCCTTGCTTCAACGTAAGCGATACCGAGAACTCGCCTGCTGCATCAGCATCCACCGTCCATGCGATGTCGCTGAATTTGGCGGAGCTGTTAGAAGCGACTTGCGCCTCTATCGTTCCGCTCTGTACAACCTCGCCTTTATGATTGCTTAGCGTCCATTCCAGCTCGGTGTCCGCGTAGGTCTCATGGTAGTCGTTCACAACCCAGAGCTCGCCTTGGAACGTCTCGCCCGGATTCCATCTTCTCTTCGCGAATGCCAAGCTTGGCAGAAGCGGCTGATAGCTCCTCTTGACATAGTCGAAGCTGATTTTTTTCTGGCCGTAATAATCGACAAGCCCCCACTTGATGTCAGGCCAGTGCGTAATGAAGTGACAGAGTGACACGCCGCTCATACGCGGCTTCCGTCTGCGGTATAATTCAAGGGCAAACTGCAGAATCGTGCCGTGGGCGATTTGAGTCGATTCCACGAACTGCTCCAGTGAATCCATTCTCTTATCGCCGAACACCTCAATGTTCAGTCCTTGGAGAATGTGGATATCGGCCCAGTGGTAGCCCCAGCTTGGTCCCATCGGCCAAAGCTCGTTCTCCGGAATAAACTTCCTCAGGCTTTCGATAGATGGCGCCGACGCCGCCGTCAATTCCGGAATGATGGAGCAATCCAGAGCCGGGTAATATTCCTCCATGAAGCTTCGGCCGCCGCCGTAATAATGCTCATTGGCGTGCTGGGACTCCTTGGGCTTGAAGCCCATGCTCTGGCCGAACTCATTGCTAAGCGGCGATGCAAGCCCGTAAGGAACGGAGGTGTATGCCCCAATGGCAACGCCGATCGCTTCCATGAGCTCCTTGTTGCCGCTCTCAATATGAGCATCTGTGAAAAACACCTCTTCGCCGCCCATCCAATAAATATTGGAGGGGTGATTGCGGCGAAGCTTCACAATTTCAATACATTCCTTCGCTACCGAGTCTACAAATGCGGGCTCATTGGAGAAGGCTTGTGTAGAGAACGTGAAGTTCGTCCACACCGTAATGCCGAGCTCATCGCACAGCTTATAGAAGGTCGGAATTTCCGGCGGATGCCAGCCGAAGATACGCAGATTGTTGATATTGCTCTCCTTCACCAGATGAAGCAGATGCTCATATTTCTTCGTGCTGTTCCGTCCGTACAGGAAGGACGGCTGACCGCCCCAGCATGCCGAGCGTAAAAATTGGCGCTTGCCGTTAATAACGAAGGTCCACGGATATTCCGACTCCTCTTCGGTGAAGCCTGGATTCTTCTCCATCTGAATCGTACGGATGCCGATTCTGTCCTCAACACGATCCTGCTCCGAACCGTTCTTCCGGACTGTAATTTCCATATCGTACAAATTCGGAGTGCCCATGTCCCAAGGCCACCACAGCTTCGCGTCCGCAACTTCTACACTTGCCTTTACTGTATGGCTGCCGGCTTGAACCTCTGCCTCCACCGTACGAGTGATCGTCTCGGATTCGAAGTTATTGCCCTTCAACGCGATCTGGAGTTGGACGGTTGCCGACTCTGCAGCCATATTGTCGAGCTCAACCTCCACATGAACGGCAGCGCCCTCATCCTTAAGCTCGGACTCGGTGCGATAATTCACAATGCGCACATCCTCTGTAGCCACGAGGCGTACGGGGCGCCAGATGCCGAATGGCACTAGGCCGGTGAAATAATCGCCAGAGAAGTTCACCTTCTTGCCGCCGACATTGCGGAAGTTCTTCGGTGGCGGGTCCAGCTTGACCGCAAGCTGATTGGAGCCGCCAGCCCATCCATCAAAGTTGAGATACTGGCTGACATCGAAGGAGAACGGAGAGAACATGCCCTCATGACTGCCCAGCAGTTGGCCGTTCAGCCATACGGTGCAGCTGTAGTCAACGCCTTCAAATTCCAGATGGACCTTCTTGCCCTTCATATCCTGCGAGACGTTGAACCTGCGAATGTACCACCACTCATATTCCTGCACCCACTTGGCCTTGTGCATATTGCGGCCGAAGTAAGGATCCTCCAATTCACCGGCGCGCTGCAAATCCGTGTATACATCCCCTGGCACAGAAGCATAATTCCAGCTGAATATAACACCCTGCCGCTCTGCCGGAAGGATATGGAACCCTTCTCGTTCCCCTTCGCCTACCCTCATCTTCTCCATCTGCCAGAGCTTGCCGCTTAAATCCTTCACTACACGTGACATGCCATAACCTCCCATTATAGGTCTACATTTTAATACAGAACAATAACCCAAAAATTTTGTTTAATTAATTATTTTCGGAACATTGTTCCGTTTTTAGTTGATTATACAGTTGGATAGGCTAGGCGTCAATACGTTTTTACTCATCTTCCTTAAACACAGGTCTTAATGTGAATTGGAAATCAAATTGCTTCTCCTTCAGCTGGTACTTATCCATCAGCTTGGGACCACAGGAGTGCGAGCCTACCCCGCTCATCTTGTAATCGAGCTGAACGATCGTTTCCTTCCTCTGCTGAAGCTCATACGTATGCTTGGCTGCCGTCAGATCCTGAGGCAAATAACGGGAAGCGTTCAACGAGAAGGGTTCTGTACCGTCCAGCAGCAGCCCCATGCCCA
Organism: Paenibacillus sp. MY03; assembly: GCF_002165585.1. NCBI lineage: Bacteria > Bacillati > Bacillota > Bacilli > Caryophanales > Paenibacillaceae > Paenibacillus > Paenibacillus sp. MY03. The sequence goes on from NZ_MXQD01000014.1 coordinate 136,693, forward strand.
GCTCATTGGATACGAGAGCCCAATCCGTGCCCCATCTGGAGCCGTTCTCCTGCGGCATAATATAAGACTCGCCCATTTCCTCAACGCGCTGTACATATCTGCCCTTGCGTACGCTCTGACGCTTGTCCACATAGCTCTCATGCGGTCCATAACCGACATACTCCACCGTATTCATGGCTGCCGGCATTCTTAGCTGCAAGCCGAAGCGAGGCAGGAAGTCTATCTCCTTCTTCACCTCTGCGCTTGCCTTCACCGTTACCGCGCCTTGGGCATCGAACAGCCACTGGGCTGACCCTCGCACAATAGGCTTACGCGTGTAGAGACCCAAGGAAAACTCAACGGTCACGACAACCTCGCCCTCGGCACGCTGCTCCCAATCACAGCGATACACCTTCATGCCGGCATGCTCCAGCCCTTCATATTGCCATCTCGTGACCAGCGGTCTGTCGTTATCTAGAGGCGCTCGCCACATATTGAAGGATAGAGGCTGCTCCAGCAGCGCCACCCCGTGCCTTGTCAGCTGATCCGGCATACCCTTCCGCAGATCGAAGGAATGGCTGAAGTCAAAGCCAGTAATAAGGAGCTTACGCTCCACCTCCAGCACTTGGATGGAGGTATGAGAGGCCTTGTTTTCAAATAGCTTGGAAGCACCGCTGCCAACACTTGACGTCAGCTCAAATTGCTGGAACATGATTTCATGCCCACGCTCCGCCCACACGTTCTCCTCCTCCAGGCAGCAGGATATGGTCAAGCTAACCGCATCCAGAGAGAACAGCTTCGGTTGCAGCGGAAGCTCCACCACTTCTCCGGTATGCGGAGCCGTTCGCAAGCCCCGAAGCTCGCCTTGCTGGAGGAGCACGCCCTCACGCTCCACCTTCCAATAGAAGACCAAATGGGAGAGGTCCACGAAGTCATACAGATTGCGAATCTGCAGCCGGCCCTTCTCCAGCTCAACGGCATCCATCCGAACAGGCGCTATGACCTGCTTCAGCTCCAGCAGGCCGGTATGCGGCGTACGATCGGGAGCTACCAGGCCATCAATGCAGAAATTGCCGTCATGCGGCTTCTCGCCGAAGTCGCCGCCGTACGCATAATACGTTTCGCCATGCTCGGTTTCCCTCTCAATGCCGTGGTCGCACCATTCCCACACACAGCCGCCCATCAGCTTTGGCTCGGCGTAGATGACTTTCCAGTAGTCCAGCAAATCGCCGGGGCCATTGCCCATGGCGTGGCTGTATTCGCACAGGAACAGCGGCTTCAGCTTCGACTCATCCTTGGCATAGGCTTCAATCTCCGGAACAGATGCATACATGCGGCTTTCCATGTCCAACACGCTTGTATCGGGATGACCCAGGTACAGGGAGGCCCCTCCTTCATAATGAACAGGCCTTGCGCTGTCCCTCTCCCGCGTCCACTTCGCCATGGCAATATGATTAGGACCGTATCCCGACTCGTTGCCCATCGACCAGAACACCACACAAGGGTTGTTTTTATCGCGCTCCACCATGCGAACCGCCCGATCGACGAAGGCCTCCTCCCAATCAGGATTGTTGGACAGCTCATGGAAGTCCGTATAGGATTGCATCCCAAGCCCTTTGGCCATATTGTCCCAGTTATCGGCGATAGCCAGCCCATGACACTCCAGGTCCGCTTCATCCACCACATAGAAGCCGTATTCATTGCAGAGCTCCAGAAATCTGGGATCATTGGGATAATGAGATGCCCGAATGGTATTGATATTGTGGCGCTTCATCACCTGAAGATCCTGAATCATATGCTGCAGAGGAATAGTCTGGCCAAGGCTTGGATGGGAATCGTGGCGATTGACGCCCTTCAGCTTCACGGGAACGCCATTGATCTGGAACACGCCCTCATGAATCTCCACACGGCGGAAGCCAACGCTGAAGCGCAGCACCTCTTCACCCGAAGACAAAAGCAGCTCATACAGCACCGGCTGCTCCGCACTCCAGAGCTGCGGATCCAGCACCTGCATAAGAAGCTGTCCCGCTTGCCCTATTTCACCTTTCGCCGCAGCTATTTCAAGGCCGCTTGGATCTCGCAGAACAGCTTGTACAACGGCACCGCCGGCCATCTCCAGCTCGATATTCAGCTGAGCCTCCCGGTCGCCGTTCAGCAGCGTTGTACGCACGAACACGTCGCGAATATGCGCCTTATCCCTCGCCAGCATATAGACATCCCGGAATATGCCCGTATATCTCCACAAATCCTGGTCTTCGAGGTAAGTGCCATCACAAAATTTCAGCACCATAACCGCCATCCGGTTAACGCCAGAGACAAGGTGCTTGCTGATGTTGAACTCGGCAGGCACCCGGCTTCCTTGGCTATAGCCGACGAATCTTCCGTTCACCCATAGATAGAAGCACGCATTCACACCTTCAAACACCACGTATTTTTCCTTCTCCGTCCAATCCGGTGAGAGGTTGAACTCCCGAATGTACAGCCCTGCGGGATTGTCGTCCGGTACAAAGGGAGGGTCGCATGGAATGGTGTAGTTGAGATTGGAATAATGCATGCCATCATAGCCGTTGTTCTGCCAGCAGGAGGGTACTAATAGGGAGGACCAGCTTCCTGCATCATAATCCGCTTCATAGAAGCTGTCGCGAACATCCTCCACGCTGGCGTAATATCGAAATTTCCATGCGCCGTTTAAGGTCTGATAATAAGGAGAGCGCCCTCTCTTCCGGGAGGCAGCTCCATCGGCATCCACATGCGGAATATAATAAGCTCTTGGCTTCTCGCGGTTTATGTGCAGCGTACGGGGATCTTCCCAATACTTATTGATTTCCAGCAAAGGTATCACTCCTATAAATTGTTATGCTAATCCCTTAAGGGAGACGAAGAGCACCCGTTTCCGAAGGAACCCGAGTGCTCTATGTGTCATTCAGCCGGACAAGGCATCAATTGCCATCAGCAGCAATCCAGTCTGGATAGCTGGTTCTCACCCGATTGGCAATCCATTCATTCACATCCCATAGATCTGCAACAGGCTGCTTCGTAAAGGCAAGCGTCGGCATATAGGGTACTGGCCCAAATTCAGGCGTCATCGTGCTTACAGCTTCCCCCTGCGACTGGCGACGGCTGAACATCCGCTTCCACCAGCCCTCGAAGCGTTCCCGCTCCATGCTCCATTCCGGTGCTGCAGGATGCGGAACCTGCGGGCCCTGGGAGAAGCCGATTCTGCCATGGATATGATGGGTGTGTGCGATGGCAAGCTCAATCTCCTCCTCCATGTCATGAAGGAGAGATTCACATACATTCGTCCAATGGCTGAAATCTGCCGTAATTCGCAACTCCGGGAACTTATGCAGCAGTCTTGCCGTTGTCCACGGCGAGAACATGGCCCGATGCCTATGTGTCTCGTGTGCAACTGTTATACCGTTGTCCCCCTCTATTCGGAGCGCCGCCTCGAAGAACCGATCCTGCTCATCATGGCTCATACGATCCCGGGCGCTGTGCGAAACAATGAGCTGGGGCTCGAAGCCGGCAGCTCTCTCCACCTGCTCCTTGAAGGATTCAATATGATCCTCACCGCCAGTGAAAATCTGGGCGATATAGGCAAGCGAATAGGTCTGAAGCGCTTCGCGGAAGGCCGCCTCCTGCTCTGGCAGAGGCATTGGCGCTTCAATGCCGGTATACCCCGCATCCGCCGCTCGCTTGAACTGCTCGCTATAGGTGCCTTCCATCCCCCAGAGCGCTTTGTATAGATGTAATTTCATGGATTTCACCTTTTCTCAGCTCTGCAGTCGCAGCTTGTATTGATCAGGCTGGAGCGAACCCGCTTCCGTTATAGGATCGTATATGGTCACTATGCATCCATGGAATTGGTCCGCCAGTCCCTCCGCCAGCTTGTAGGCGCATGCCGGCGCTTCCTGAGGATTCGCGGCGCTATTACGTATCCATTCCTCCATATCGGGGAAATACCGTTTCCCTTCCGGCGTTGCTCGCAGAGCTCTTGTCATCTCCGAATCATTCAGTCCTGGATTCAACGCAAACACCTTGATAGAAGCTCCCGTCTCCTCCAGCTCCTCCGCCAAATTTTCTGTAAATCTGGCAACCGCCGTCTTAGCCGTTCCATAAGCGTTGCTGTTCTTCATCGCATGAGTGGTTCCGCCGCCAATTAAATTGACGATGCGGCCGAATCCCTGTCTCAGCATCATGGGGACAATCGCATGGACGCCATAGAAGGTTCCTCTAAGATTAATATCCACATCTTCTCCCCATGTCTCAGGGTCCACCTCCCATGTCGGTCCAATCGCTCGATTCACGCCTGCATTATTGATCCAGACATGAACAACCCCACACTCCGACTCCAGTCGACGGACAAGCTCCTTCATCTCCTCATACCTGCGAACATCCACCTGGAAGACTCTTCCTGGCGTCGGGAAGGCTGCAAGCTCCTCCTGAAGGGCATTCATGCGATTGCGATCCCTGCCCGTGCCAATGACTTGATAGCCTTTATTCCCAAAATAAAGCGCCATGTTGCGGCCAATGCCGCTTGTAGCTCCCGTAATGACAACAGTCTTAGTCTCACGCGTCATGGGATCCCTACTTTCATGTCAGAGTGCTATCTGCCCATCCATCCGCCGTCCACCGTAACAATCGTCCCGGTTACGTAATCGGATGCGGAGGAAGCCAGATAGATAACAGCTCCATTCAGGTCCTCCGGTCTTCCCCAGCGAGCTGCAGGTATCCGGCCCAGAATTGCCTCATAACGGACAGGGTCCCCTCTCAGTTGCTCCGTATTATCCGTCTCGATGTAGCCGGGAGCAATCGCATTCACCTGAATGCCGCGCGAGGACCATTCATTCGCCAGCGCCTTGGTCAGCTGTCCAATGCCGCCCTTGCTCGCTGCATAGCCAGGCACGTTAATGCCGCCCTGATACGTAAGAAGAGACGCGGTGAAAATAATTTTGCCCACTCCACGCTCCAGCATGCCTTGTCCGATCTCCCTGGCCAATATGAATTGGGAGTTGAGATTCACTTCGATAACATGATCCCAATAATCATCGGGATGCTCCGCTGCCGGCTTGCGCATGATGGTGCCGGCATTGTTCACCATAATATCGATATCAGCATGTTCTTCCTTCAGCTTGGTGATAAACGCGTACAACGCGTTGCGGTCGCTGAAGTCGCAGGCATAACCGGCGAAGCTTCGCCCTGCCTGGCGCACCTCCTGCTCCACCTCGCTCCCTGGCTCCAGGGTTGCGCTTACGCCAACAATATCCGCACCAGCCTGCGCCAGCGCAATCGCCATAGATTTGCCGATGCCCCGCTTGCAGCCCGTCACCAATGCTTTTTTGCCCCGCAGTGAAAATAAATCCAATATAGCCATCCCGCTACCTCCCGCTTAATTGCACTGAATAAGAACCTTCATCACGCCGCTGCCGGATTCCATCTGCTGAAAGCCCGCTTGAATCTGCTCGATAGGATAGACCTCGCTGATCAGACGATCAAGCCCAAGCTCGCCGCTTGCCGCAAGCTGAATCGCTTGCTCGAAGTCCTTATGCTCATACACGCGCGCGCCGAACAGCTGAAGCTCTCTCCAGAAGAAGCGATGCAGATCTACCGGGACAGGCTTGCTGAATATGCCAACAATGACAATACGTCCTCTAACCTTCGGCAGCTTGGTCATGACCTCAGCGCCAGCCAGAGAGGAGGTCACCTCGAACACAACATCGGCGCCTTTGCCGCCAGTTGCTTCCTGCACATACTCCGCCAAATCCCGCTCCTTGGAGTTGCATGTTTCGAAGCCAAGCTCCTCCAACAGCTGGAGACGATATGGATTAATCTCCGCTACAACTACCCTTGCTCCAGCAGCACGGGCAACAAGCGCTATCAACGTACCGATGGGCCCTCCGCCGATTACAACGGCATATTCGCCCTGCGCTACTTGACCCAGTCGAACGTCATGACAAGCTACGGCGAGCGGCTCAATCATCGCGCCATGCTGCAGGCTGAGCTCATCTGGCAGCCTATGCAGCGTGCTTGCGGGAACGGTCCAATAGGATTGGAACGCGCCGTCTGTCTCGATGCCCATGAACTGCAAGCGATGGCAGATATGGCTGCAGCCATCCTGACATGCCGGACATTCTCCGCATGGCCCCAGCGGCTTCACCGTAACCTTGTCGCCCGGCTTATAGTCCGCAACCTCGCCGCCAACACGCTCGATGACGCCCGACATCTCGTGCCCCATCACTTGAGGCAGCTTCACACGATGATCCATGTGGCCGTGATAAATATGCAGGTCCGTTCCGCATATGCCCGCATAAGCGACCTTGATCTCTACCTCGGCAGGCCCTGGCTCTCTGCGCGCGCCTGTACCGACTACAATGCTTTTGTTCCCCTCATAGAATGCCGCTTTCATTGCCATCCACTCCCTATTAGATGTTTAAAATAATTGCTTGTAAGGCTGCAGCAGCTCCCACCGGAACTCTACGCCTGTGCCCGGCACATCCGGAGCGACGGCTCTTCCATCCACAATAACAAGCGGCCGCTTCGTATATTGATCGATCGGGAAGCTGTGCACCTCCAGATACGACGCATTCGGCATCGCTGACATTAAGCTGACGTGCAGCTCCTGCATGCCGTGTGTGCACACAGGCAGATTGTAAGCGTAAGCAAGATTCGCAATCTTCAGCCAGCCCGTTACGCCGCCAATATTGGACGCGTCAGGCTGCGGAAAATCAATTTTGCCGCGAGTAATCATGTTCACGAATTCATAGACGGTATGGAAGTTCTCGCCTGCCGCGATAGGCAAGCCGCCCTCGGCGCCGATCCGGCGGTAGCCGTCATAATCGTCTGGAATTGTCGGCTCCTCCAGCCAGAAGATATCATGTGAGGCTAGCAGCTTTGCTGCCTTGATGGAGGTCTCGACCGACCATTTCATATTGGCATCCACCATAAAGGTGCGGTCCGGTCCAATCAGCTCTCTAACGGCTGCTACACGCTCGATGTCCTCTGCCAGACGCTCTTGTCCCAGCTTGATCTTCACGGCCTGGAAGCCTTTATCCATATACCCTTGAATATTAGCTAACAGCTTCTCCTTGGTGAAATTGAGATCAATCGCTCCGGCGTAAGCCTTCGTTGAAGAGGCATGGCCGCCAAGCAGCTTCCACAGCGGCTCGTCGCAGTTCTTCCCGCGTAGATCCCACAGGGCTATATCAATAGCCGAGATGGCAAATGAAGCAATGCCGCCGCGCCCTACATAATGAATCTTCCAATTCATCTCTTCCCAATGCTTCTCGATGCAACTGGCGTCCTTGCCCAGCAGGAACGGCTTCAGATCATGTTCGATCATCTGACAGACCGCTCTTCCACCTACGCCGCCTGTGTAGGTATAGCCGACACCTTCACTGCCGTTCTCCAGACCAATCGTGACGGTAATTAATTCGAAATTCGAATGAATGCCGTGCCGCGCATCTCCCAATTGCTCCGAGAGAGGCACGAGGAAATAATCGATTTGAATATGAGTAATTCGTTTTCCATTAGCCATTATGTTCACCCTCTATTGTCAATGATCGGAAGTCAATCGTTCCAATTAATTAAATGTTATTACACTAAATATATTAAGTCAACAATAAATCGGAACAATATATCATTTTTATTTCAAGATTGACTCATTTCAAAACATTATTTAAAATAACGGAATAGAGATGAAGCGAAAGAAGGTGTTTCCTTTGAGCATGGAAACGAATAAAACGAGCTCCACCTTAGAACGCGCGCTATTCCTGCTTGAGCAACTGGCATTAAATAAGGGTGGATCCGGAATCGGAGAATTGTCGGAAGCGACTCGACTTCCCAAGAGTACGACACACCGTATACTGGAGACACTCATGAAGGCGGGTTTTGTTATGCAGGAGCCGTCAACGGAGAAGTATTTTGTAGGACTGAAGGCTATTGAGATCGGGATGGCCGGCCTTCATAACATCGATCTGGTAGAAGCCGCGATTCCTCATCTTCAGGATCTGGCTGCACAGACGGGTCAAACCGCGTTCCTTTCCGTATACAACGAGGGCGAGGTTATCTATATCTATAAGGTAGACGGGAGCGCATCCGTTATTATGAATGCGATTCTCGGCTCTAGAAACCCCGTTCATTGCACGGGTCTAGGGAAAGCCATTATGGCTTACTTCTCACTTGAAGATGTCGACAAAATCATCAGCGAGAAAGGGCTTAAGCAATACACTCCAACTACAATTACAGACCATCAGCAATTTCTTCAAGAGCTGAGCAAGATCAGACAGACGGGCATATCCGTCAATCGCGAGGAATACGACGAAGGCTTAAGCTCTATCGCCGGACCCGTGTTCAACTATACAGGAAAAGTAATCGCGGCCATTAGCGTAGCGGGACCAACCGCTCGCATCTTCGACAAGCAGGATGAACTGGAGGCGCACGTCAAGGAGAAGTCTTCCCTGATCTCCAAGCGACTGGGCTTCGCACCCTCCATGCGCTCTATCTATCTCTCCTAAATTCTCGTATCGTCGTCAGGAATGGCTTGCCGATATGACAAAAAGCCGAGTGTCTGCAGCAGACAGCTCGGCTTTTACCTCTTAATCCTTTTCTCGCTGCGCTTTCTTGCCTAACCAGAGCACCTCAGGGTTCACCTTATTCGCATAGTGATGCTTGTAATCCTCCACCGTTCTGAATTTTAGAATATGGTTCCACTTGGAATGGACGTTATGGCACAATCCCCAGCGAATGCCCTCAAGCGGACTGCGTTCTGTATCTTCGGTCCGGAATGGACCCGCCGCCTCTGGCGGATTTTTAATGACGGCCTCAATCTCAAAGTTAATGCCATCATGTGCATATTGGATCGTATTTTTCTCCGGACCGTCTGTCGAGAGAAGCCCCGCCATGCCCCCACGATAGTGCCAAAGCAGCGTCTCATGACCGCTATTGGTCACCGGATTGTATTCCGATTTCACGTACGGACCCTCCGGATGATTTGAGATCGCAACGCCCCACTTTGTCGTCCGCCCGCCGAAGGTCATCTCTTCGCCCTTCTGCTCGCCCTTATAATAGAGCCAGAACTGGTTATTATAATGGAAGAGAACAGGATCATGCACCTTCAGGCTGTCGAAGTCGCCCTTATGCTTCACGGTCAAACGATTATCTCCATCGCCGAACCATTCGCCGTTCATCGCAGGACGAAGAATCGGCGCATCCAGCTTGCGCCAAGGTCCCTCTGGCGACTCAGCGATTGCCATGGCAATATTTTCGTATTTCCTGAGCAGGTATTGGCCTTCAATAACTTGATACACCAGATAAAACTTGCCGTCATGATGCAGTATCTCAGGCGTGAACACACTTCGGTCATCGTAAGAGCCCTTGGGACCCCGGCCCACTGCAAGCCCTTGCTCCGTCCAAGTCTTGGAATCCGGAGAGGTTGCATACCACACCTCAGATTGATCCCACGGGAACACCTTAGCTTCCGGGTCGCCTGTATTAAAGCCTACAGCTTCGCCAACGGACTTCGTATACCATACATAATAAAGCTCTCCCACCTTGACCACACTGCTGGGATCACGGCGGTGAACGCCCTCTTCATAGCCCAGACCATCAACCGGCTCATACGTAAACTCACAGAACCAGTCGGCATTTTTCGTATATTGTTTGCCTCGAATCGTTGCAGCGCTTTCTTTTTTCATGTTTAAACCTTCTCCCTCCTGGATGATATAAGACAACAAACCATTTAATTAATAAATTTCTTTGAAATTCGGAATTCATTTCATTTTTATTGATACTTGAATTATAACCCTCACTTGTATTTTGGTCAACAAGCTAGTTGTCCAAACAAGCGATTTCTCCATACCAAGCCGATAGCAAGGAAGAACCCCCGCCTGCATACAGGTAGGGGCTCGCTATCTTAGAAGCTTATTCGCTCTTCTTATAAATAATCGGGTTCAGCTTGCTTGCCGCAAGATCGCCAGGTACAAGGCCCGGCAGCCATTTCTGCAGATCAGTCTTGCGAGCGTTCGTGTCCGGCTCTATGACCTTCGCGTCATCCGCGTAATAGATGACTGTCATGACCTCGCGCATCGTGTTTGTCGGATTGCCTGGAGCGCTATGCAGCGTCCAGCCATAATGCCAGGTTGCGTCGCCCGCTTCCAGTGCACCGTAATTTTCAACCTCAAGACCTTTGGCTTCAATATATTGACCCAGCGTTTTCTGAGATTCATCGGAGATTGCCAACTTGCTGATGTAGCCAAACTTGTGGGAGCCGTTCGCAAAGTTCATCGAGCCTACTTCCTCTGATACAGGAACAAGCGGCATCCACATGGTGATGAAGTTATCCGTATCTACAGGCCAGTAGATTTGGTCTTGGTGCCATGGAGTAATTCCACCGCCCGGCTCCTTGAACAGCGCTTGATCGTGGTAGATGCGAACGCCGTCTACACCCAGCAGCTCAGCAGCAATCTTGGCGAATCGGCGTGCAAATACGAAGCGTTGGATTTCCGCGGATTTCTCCCAAATGTTCGAAACCTGAATAAAGGCTTTGCCGTAAGTATCCCGCTCCTCAATCGGCTTGTTATGATAATTCAGCTCCTTCACCTTCTCACCGATGATGGAACGGTATACTCCCACCTCTTCGTTTGATGCGACTTGACTCAGCTTAATATGTCCCTTTTCCTGGAACTGTTGAATTTGCTCCGTCGTGAGTCCATAATCACTTGATAGTTCTGGCAGCTTATTCAAATCCGACATTCCCATTCACTCCTCATATTGTTGTTCGACTCTTGATATCCCATATGTTATCATGGGTATGCTTGTTTGTATTTGAACGATTGAGGTCAATAGTTGCACTTTACCGACTTATGAAACAGGGGGAGTTCAGGGTGCAAGCAACAGCTGAAATAAGACCATTAAATCCGGTTGTCCATTGGGCGCAGCAGCATCGGCAGGCCAAGGAGCGGCTTATTGAGCGGCGTATTCGAGATTTCGAAATTCTGCTGCTGGAGCATGGCGAGGTCGAGGTTCAGATTGAATCGGAGGCGCCCTTCCGCGTTCAGCCTGGCCAGTTCTTTCTGCTGCCCGCGAAGCTCAAGCATCGTGTAGAGGTGCTGTCGCAGCCAGACGCGTTGTTCCTGGGCGTTCACTTTGACTTCTACAATGAGCTCTATATCGCGAAGGACGAAGACATCATTGTCTCTCTCGATCATAACGAGGACGATCATCATTATGGCAGCATGCCTCAGACGCCGGAATTTCTGGAATGGATAAACGCTGGCAGCCTGCATGCGACCTCTGAGGTTTACAGCCTGCTGGAAGCCGTTATACATGAATTCACCCATCGGCCGGCAGGCTATATGATGTGCTGTCAGGGCCTGCTGCTGCAGCTATTCGCTCATCTGTCGAGAGCCATTCATCAGCGTCAGCGGGGGGGCGCAAGCGCGGGCATGCAGCTGGCGATTGCTGAATTAGCCACTGCTATTGAGCAGAACGCAGGGGAACAGTGGTCCAATGAGAGAATGGCAGACATGCTGAATATTAATGTGGATTATATGGGACGTCTGTTCAAAAAAATCATGGGCACCAGTCCCAACAAATTCGTCCAGGGGATCCGTCACACCCAAGCGAAACGACTGCTCCGCGATACCAACGACACGATCGAATGGATCGGACATACGATCGGCTACACGGATGTACATTATTTCGTTCGGATCTTCCACAAGTGGGAGGGCATGCCGCCAGGCGAATATCGCAAGTTTTGCAGGCTGCTGTAGTAATTCCCTAGTGATTACATTTGTTATTGCACAAATGCTTTGTCCTTTCATCCACCTCGAACCTCTGAATATAATGCCATTGGCTGTTAATCTCATGACTGAGTCCCCAGCGCAGGCCTTCCAGCGGATGAATATCAGGATGCTCCGTACGGAACGGGCCTCCCGCTGCCGGAGGGTGCTCGATAAAGGCTTGAATTTCGAACTGCAACCCGTCCTGAGCGAATTGGATCGTGTTGCGTTCCGGTCCATCTGTCGTCAACAAAGCCGCCATGCCTCCCCTGTATGGCCAGAGCAATGTCTCATGGCCGCTGTTCGTTATCGGATTGTACACCGATTTGGTATAAGGCCCCTCCGGTCGCTCAGCTACAGCGACTCCCCATTTGGTTTCCCTGCCCGCGCAGGTGAGCTGCTCACCCATAGGATAGCCTTTATAATAAAGCCAGAATTGATCCTTATAGAAGAAGAGACATGGATCATTGGTCTTATGGCTGTCGAAGTCGCCTCTATGCATGACTAGGTGGCGGTTGTCCACCTCTCCGAACCACTCTCCATTGCTTGCAGGCGACAGGATCGGCTCATCAGCCTTCACCCATGGACCGTCAGGAGAGCTCGATTGAGCCAGTCCGATATATTCCTTGGAGCGTCTCAAATAGGGATGCTTCACGACCTGATAGACAAGGTAATACTTGCCGTTATGGGCCAGCACCTCAGGTGTAAATACGCTTCGATCATCATAAGCGCCGGGCTCTCCTCGACCTACTGCGAGGTCCTGTTCATGCCAGTTCACCCCGTCGTTGGATGTTGCATACCAGATCTCGGACCAATCCCATGGCCATACCTTGGCATCCAAATCGCCAGTATCATAGCCGACGCTTGGACCTGAGGATTTGGTATACCAGACATAATAAACCTCTCCGATTTTGATTACACTGCTGGGATCCCGCCGGTGAATGCCTTCCTCATAGCCCAGCCCCGTTACAGGAGCATATTTGAACTGGCAATACCAAGTGCTGTCCTTCCCATACTCGCGTTCTCTTGCTCTGCGCATAGCCAAGCTTTCTTGTCTCATGCTTAACCCTCCTCTTATATACTTTAATTTCATCTTATATCACCCTATTTTCATATGACATGCAATAAACTATCATAAAGGATATACTTTATTTCATTGGAGAGGTCCGGCCATGATCGAAATACTTACCGGGGAAATTCAACTGCTTCATTATCATTATTGGGAGAGGAAACAAGTTTTTCGGTTTGAAGAAGACACTTACTCCTATTGGGTAGTTTTCGCTGTTCAAGAAGGACGCTTTCGCTACAAATTAGGCGACAGCGATGATGGCGAAGCCATTAGCGGCGATTGGGTCATTTGTCCCCCGGGGACATCATTTGGTCGCGAAGTTATACACCCGCTCAGCTTTTTTTATTTAGGCTTTGATTGGTCAACGCCGCCATCTAACCTTCCGTTGGGCAAACTTACATTCACCGATCAAGAACGTCTTGCCTCTGCTTATCGCTACCTGCAACAGCTATACGCTCTCCCACCCGAGCAGGCCATGTTATGGCGGAACCGCTTCGTTCAAGAAATTTGGGATGGTTATGTCCTGCAGCAGCTTCTTCCAGAATCAGCAGATCGAAGCACCAAAGATCCGCTTATGCTCAGCGCACGCCGCAAGCTCCGAGAGCAGGCCTTTCAATGCCTATCATTGAAAGCGATCGCAGATGAATTAAGGTTAAGTCCCGTCCAGTTTACACGACGCTTCAAAGTTGCGTTTGGCTGCTCCCCCTCCGAGTACGTTCGGCAGCTTCGCCTCGACCACGGGAAACGACTCTTGATGGAAAGCACTCTTACCGTGGATCTGATCTCGCAGGAGTGCGGGTATGAGAATGGCTTCTACTTCAGTCGAGTATTTTCCCTTCATATAGGGATGAGCCCCTCGAAATACCGAAGGGCTCATCGATTGTGATCGCTTATCTGATTCAATTCCACCCTCGCTGCCCCTTTTATTAACACAGCGGCACTTTTTTTACCGCAGCGCTGAGCGAATGGACATGCTGCGCGGCAAGTTGATCTTGCGCATGTCCCATACCGTTCTTTGACTGGTTTGGATGGCTCCAACACTGCATGAGATATATCCGACATTCTAACAGCTCCTATTCCGTGAAAGTTTGGTTTAATTCTCCTTATCATACTTAAATGTATGAATTCTGTATTTGAACAATCAAGCCTAATCGTTGCAGTATTCCGACAAACAACAAGGGCTGGCAGGTTCATCCCACACTTCCCCTTGAACGTTCGAATGAAGTGGCATACTATAGAGTTATGAATCGGTTTAAAATGGAGGCTATCCGCGCTCATGACGAATAAAAAATATAAAGCTCCCGCTGCCGAGAAGGTGCTGGATATTCTGGAGCTAATGGCCAGAGAAAACAAGCCCTTTTCGGTTACGGAGATCAGCAATTCATTATCCATAACGACTAACTCAGTCTTCCGAATCTTGAAGGAGCTTGAGGAAAAAAAGTATATTCAGAAAAAAGAGAGTGAAAGCACCTACCAGCTGACCGGCAAGCTGTATTACCTTGGCAGCTCTATCGCCAACCGGATTACGCTGAAGGAAGTAGCGGAGCCTTCCATGCGGGCTCTTAGAGATGGCACGAGGGAAACGACCTTGCTGACGAAGCCTAGCTCGCTGGGTAGAACACTGGTTGTCGATCAACTGGAGAGTCTGGAACCGATTAAGTTTCTCTCGACTGTCGGCTTGGAGTATCCCTCCCATACCTCCGCCATGGGCAAGGCGATGCTGGCCTACAGCCCGGACCTGCTGGAGCTGTATTTGGCCCATCACGAGCTCGAACCCGCAACTCCGGGCTCTATTGCCGATCCGGCGAAGCTTAGAGAAGAAGCGGAGCAGATTCGCGCGCAAGGCTATGCCCTCGACATGGAGGAATCCTGTGAGGGCCTTCGGTGCATCGGCGTGCCGATTATGAATGCGGCTGGGCAGCTAGAAGGAGCCATTGGTGTATCCGGTCCCATCTTCCGAATGTCCAAGAAGACGATGGACCGATATATTGGGCTCGCTTTGCAGCAATCCCAAGCGATTTCCGAGCAGTTGGGCTACAGGAGTCCTTAGCGGATGAAAGTGACAAGCTACAATTCTGTGATTTCTCCTGATGAGGCCGGAGTTACAGTGTAAACTATGTCCATCAACTCCTCTTTCAACAACCAGAAGAAAAGCCCGGAAGCACAAAGAGGCCACTGAAGAATTTTCGTTACTCTTCGCTGGCAAGTTAGGCACAAGTAAAAAAAGCATCCCGCCCCATTTTTCGGGGGGCGGGATGCTTTTTTCTCTAGCTTCTGTGGGCTTCTTTTTCTAGTATTCTCAGATTATTGCTTTCAGTATTCGCTTTAGATTTACGGTAAATTGGTCATTGCACCTTGCGATTCCATGCCATTCAGCCCCGAGGATGTAGCCATATCGTACCCGTGAATGATAGCGGCCATAATGATGCGTTCCTCAGTTATAGCCAGAATCATATAAATGTTCATCCTCTGTATCCTATCCTCGATCTTTCGCGTGAAAGTTAGACCCCTATCGCTGCACAATGTGCCTGGATAGGGGGTGGCTTCTTCTTATGTCTACTTACGGATCGTTACTTCGCCTGGATGATTTTATCTCCGCGTTCTTTAATGTTGGCGATCGTTGTTTTTAGATCATTCTGTTTAACCAAATACTTTTCAACTTCTTCGGTAATGATCTTCTCATAATTGACGTTGTTAGCGCCCATGATTTTCTCTCCAACAAATATCGCATCCGGGCTGGTAAAAATATATTCAAGCTGCTCAACCTTAATATCGTCACCTGCTAAAGACTCGCCAAACACTTTAAACAATTCATTCTGCTCCACGGTGCGATTCGCCGATTCAGAGGAATCGGCATACTTGGCAGACAGTCTGCTCAGATCAAGACCGATTTCTAATGCAAGCTTTGGGTCTGCCGAAGTCGGCGATATAGCAAGACCATTTACAATTCCCCAAGTTTTCATCTTATCACCGCTATCTACCGGCATTGGGGCAACGCCAATCTTCCAATCTCTAGGGAACTTTTCTTTGTCCGCAGCCCAAGGCAATACCCAACCGCCTTGAATATCCATGCCATATTGGCCGTTCATAAAGGACGTTGCGCCTGTTTTTGAAGTGATTGTATTCGCATGCGTTGGCGTGCTTTCATCGATATGCATCATATTGAACAAGCGTTCCATCGAACGGGCGAATGCCGGATTTTCGATATTGGACAACCCTTGGTCGTTGTAGAAGTTCTCTCCTCCGCCTAATTCCATAATGGCATCTCCATACCAGAACGTGCCCCATGGCAGATAGAATGCGCCATAAGTCTTGTCAGCACCAGAACCACTTGTCAGCTTCTTGGCTACATCGCGATACTGATCCCAGGTCATCGGAATTTTGTCATCGGGATAAGGTACACCGGTTTTATCGAAGATGGATTTATTATAATAAAGCGCCCACCTTGTGATGTTGTGCGGAACCATGAAGATTTGGCCGTTGTTGCTTGCATTCTCTACATAAGGACCAAACTCTTGATTGAAATCAACTCCTGTCTCTTTGATAAGATCGTCAAGAGGAACAATCGTACCTGCGTCGGCCCACTGTTGTTGAATAATCGGATTAGCAACAATAATGATATCCACTTGCTTACCGCCAGCGATTGAGATCGGAACCGAAGTCAGAAAGTCTGCTTCTCTTCCGTGAAATTCGAAGGCAACATGACTGTACTTATCCAGGGTTTGAATTTCTTCCATAGCTTTTTTCATCTTAATGTCCTCATCAATACCGTTAAGATGAATAATCATTTTAATTGGATCTTTTTTAGCAACACTCTCCGGCGTACTAACACTTTGGTTAGTTGCCGTTGAGTTGCTGTTTTCCGTAGAGTTGCTGCATGCACTAAGCACTACGAATGCCAGAACCGCTACAAGAAGTAAACTAACTGTTCTTTTCATCTAAATTTCCCCTTTAATATTTATTGATCAAGCAGTACAAAAACTGCTTAATTTCGATCTGTTGCAATTACCCTTTGACCCCGGACATGGCAACCCCTTCAATAAATCGTTTCTGAGCAAACAGATAAACCACGATAATCGGAATTAATGCTAATGTTGCTCCAGCCATTTGGACGGCAAAGTTGCCCGAATATTCACCCTTGAAACTGGCAATTCCTACGCTTAATACTTGCTTATTCGTATCGTTGATATAAATTAAAGCGCTGAAGTACTCATTCCAGCCCCAAGTGAATGCAAGGATAAACAAGGCTGAAATTTGCGATTTGGCTAGCGGAAGCACGATTCGAAAGAAAGTCGTATATTCATTGCACCCGTCAATTCTCGCCGCCTCTATGAGATCATTCGGAATTGAAGTAAAGAATTGCCTCATCAGAAAAATCGAGAAGGCATTGAACATCCAAGGAAGAGCAACGCTAAGCACATTGTCGATTAATCCCATAGACTTGAAAATCATAAACTGGGGAATGATACGCACTTCTACCGGAATCATCATCGTTGCGATGAAGATGAGAAATATCGCATCTCTACCTTTAAAATCGAGTTTCGCAAAGGCATAGCCAGCAATCGTGCTTACTGTCAGAACCAACACAACGATATATATCGTCACTAACGCCGTATTGGCATACCAGGTCGCAAACGGGAAGTCGGTAACAGCCATTGCATAATTACTAGGATTAAACTTTTTGGGAATCCATTCAATCGGCATCTTGAATACGTCACTCTCATATTTAAATGACGCCGATAACATCCAAGCAATCGGAAACACCATAACAATACCAACAACGGCTAACAATGCGGTAAGCAGCGTTCTGCCGCCAAGTCTACTCTTAATCATGACTTCGCTGCCCCCTTATACATATTTGACCCATTTCTTCTGACCGATCCATTGAATTAACGTGATGATCACTACCAGCACGAAGAATACCCACGATACGGCTGAAGCGTAACCCATATGATATTGCTTGAACGCCGTATCATAGATATGGTAGACGATTGTCATAGAAGCCGTGCCTGGCCCGCCTTGCGTCATTACCTGTACTTCAGCGAATACTTGAAAGGAAGAAATAACCGACGTAATGATGAGAAAGAATGTCGTAGGCGAGCTGATTGGTACAGTTATATGAAAGAACTGTTGCAGTTTGTTGGCCCCGTCTATCGAAGCTGCTTCATAATAACTTTTGGATATTCCTTGCAAGCTCGCTAGATAAATAACGGTGCAATATCCAACGTTCTTCCACACCCAGAATAATGCGATTGTAGGCAACGCCCACTTCACGCTTGTTGCCCAGCCCGGTGTGGATTCAATGCCTAACGAGCGCAAGAAAGAATTGATAGGACCAAACTCCGGATGGAATAGTGCCGAGAATACCAATGCCGAAGCCGTAATTGTCGTTATATATGGCACAAAATACATAGCCCTCAACAGTCCGCGTCCGAAAATTTTGGCGTTTAACAGGTTGGCGATAACAAGAGCTAACACAATTAAAAGCGGGACCCCCATTATCATTAGCAGCAGATTATGCAGCAGGCCAGATCGGAAGTATTCATTTTGAAATACCTCTTTATAGTTATCTAGTCCGATGAACGTCGATCCTGCGGCTCCTTTGAACATGTTCCAATCCATAAAACTTAGGTACAAGGAATTGAACAAGGGATAAGCCATAAACATTAGGAACCCAATGACGGCAGGTATTATAAACGAATAGCCTACCAAATTTTTTCTGATGCTTCTCTTCCACCTCAGATTCATCCACTCCCCGTAGTCATGCCATGATAGCTTTGTTTTTGATCAAGCTCAATATACTATACTTAAAATCACTATTTATATTTAGATAATATTGAAAGCACTTTCATGTGTCAAGTTAAAATTTTATATATCAATAACAAAATTATATATAGACATATTCAACTTAAGCATGTACTCCTCTTATTTGGACTATATATAAATAGGTTGACTATATTTAAAATGAGAGTTACAATTTATTACAGCGTAGCTCGTGAAGACGCTAGACTGTAATCGCTTTCATTTATCGAGAAAGGAGAGTTGAGTCGCCCCCCTTACATGTCAAAATACGAATTCAATTCATTCGGCATTTAAATTTTTTATTCAGGAGGTAATTGAAGATGCTAAACAAAATGTTGTTCAAACAAGTATGCTTGACCATAATTGCTGCATTAGCAATTATGGCTCTTCAAGTTCCACAGTCTGCTAAAGCAGCCTATCCCGTAACTTATCAAGGACTTGGCAAGGCCGTGTACGCGGGTAAGACTTACTTTGAAAATAAAATAACATCAACAACAAAGGTACTCGTAACACCAAGCGATACGTTAAGTTCAATTCAAACAAAGCTTGACGCCGGTGGCATCATTCAATTCGCGGCCGGCACATACAATTTAGGCGTCATGAAAATCAACCAATCCAATACTCGCGTGGAGGTTGATCGCAATGCCATCTTCAACATGAACAGCAACATCTTGTTTGATATTCGCCCGGCAACTGTGACATCACCAAGAATCGAGAATGTAGAAATAGCATCGATTGGCCCAGGCCGCTTTAAAATTAATACAAATGGCAATGTTGGCGGCGATAAGCGCCCTGTTCGATTATCAAATGTGAAGAACTTTGCTGTTTCCGGAATTAATATTTCAGGAAATTACGAGGGACAGCCCTTTATCGTATTAGCACCCTATCAAGACGGTAGCCCTGGGACTATATTGGTAGATGGCCAACAAACCTATAATCCCATTTTCGGACTCGTTCCTACCTACGGCGTGATTCAAAATGTAGGGGCTACCAAGATTCACGGCGGATATGCCACAGTACAAATGTTTGGTGGAAACAACGTCCTTATGCGTAATATTGACGGAGATAATGGAGTAACTGTCCGTTTAGAACCGGGCAGCGGAAAGAATACGGATTATATAAGCATGTCCGGACCAGATCTGGGAGCCTTACACAATATCGCACTGGTAAATATCAGCAACACAAACGGTTTTGCAACGGTCTATTTGAAGCCCCATGCTAAACTTAACCACAATATTACCTTAGCGAATATTTCAGCAGTCAACAGCGCATTCGCCATACATGCAGATGTAGCTAAGTTTAAAGCAGATGACAATGTCACGGTTTCTTATGGAGGTGACACCTATAATGTTCACAGGCAGCGCGGGCGTTTTGAAAATGTAAAGCTCAAGGGGGAAATTTCACTAACACAACAAGGAACAGATAAGCTAGCCTGGTTCGCTATTAGTGATCTTCTGTATATCGAATATAGTAAGCGAGACGGAGCAGGAAATTATTCGGATTACGCTCCAAACATTGAAGGCTCCAAACGTCTAACGACTCCAGTCGTACCCGTGCTTATGATTTCGCAGGAATACCGGTCGGATACCGAGTTCAGTATTGAACGCGGAAATTATACGATGGATTTCACTACTGCCAACATTCAGTCTATTGGATTCACTCATTCCTTAGCTACGAATGGAGGCGTACTTTACAGAGAAGATGGCAGAACGAAAACAAACAAACCATTGACGGCGGAACAAATCATGGATTATTAACTTTTAAGTCGCAATAATACAAGCAATCTGCGAGCAACTGCGCTTGCGACTTGTCGCATTTATCTCCGGTAAACCTGGCTTTCGAGATTCATAATAGCCTAGAACACAGAATGACCGATGAAGCACTTTGCTGTGCTTCATCGGCCTTTGTGTGTCGTTAGTTATTTGTCGTATTTAGCTGAAACAATCGATAGATAAGCATAGCTGCTTCAGCTCTTGTAGCAGACTTGTGTGGCCCGAAGCGTCCGTCTTCGAAACCAATCATGATTGCCGACTCCGTTTACGATCCCTCTGACAGCCAACGCTTCAATCCCCTCCCGGGCCCATAGAACAGTGTCAAGATCCTCGAAAGAATGCTTCTGCTACATCAGTGTCCAACTTATCTGGGTCGACAAGTTGGACTGACATCTCGACATGATCTGAGGAAGACCCTATGTACCGTAATCAACCATAGAGGGAACGATGCCGTTGCCAGTCCCATATCCTCCGTCAGGACGGCTAAGTTGAAGGGCTGCTATTCGTCTTCTGTCAGGATCGGTGCGATTCGCAGCTCAAAGGCCATCTCCTTATCGCTCAACTGGTACTGCTCCAGTAGATCGGTTCCGCAGGAGCTGGAGCCGATCCCGTTCATCTTGTAATCCAGATGCACGATCGTCTCCTTGCGCCTACGCAGGGAATGCGTATGCTTCGCCTGGGTCATATCCTCCGGCGTGTAATGGAGCGCCTGGAACGAGAACTCCGAGCCCGGGCTGGTGAACAGGAGACCCATGCCGAGTGCATTGCTGACGGAGGCCCACTCCGTACCGTAACGCGAGCCGTTCTCCTGCGGCACTACATACGAATGGTGCATATCGTCGACGGTCAGCTCATATTTGCCCTTTCTGACGCTTTGGCGCTTGTCAATATAGCTTTCATGAGGTCCGTAGCCGAAATATTCCACCTGCTCATTTCCTGCCGGCATGACGAGTTGCAGTCCGAAGCGAGGCAGGTATGGCAGATCCTCCCGCACCTGAACCGAAGTCTTCATTGTAATGACTCCGGCACCGTCAACCTCCCACACGGCCTTGCCCTTGAGTAGCGGCTGCTTGATGTTGCAGGTCAGTGCGAAGTCCACTTCAATCTGAACCCGCTTCGCCGACACATGGGTGACCTCTGCGCGGTAGACCTTGGTCATGGCGCGCTCATAGCCTTCCTTGCTCCAAAGCACCTTGATCTTGCGGTCATTGTCCGCCGGCGCACGCCAAATACTGAACTGCGGCTTGCCTTGAATGAGCGGCACGCCATGCTTGGTCACCTTGGTAAACGCTCCGGCGTGGAGATCGAATACATGAAGGAAATCAAAGCCTTCCACGATCACCTCATCGTCCTTCTGCTCCACGGCGATGTCCGGCCATACCCGCAGCTCCGCAGCCGGTGCAGGCACTGAAGCAGGCACCGGCAGCTCGAACTGCTCATTGGTCAGCTCATGACCTGAAGCTGCCCAAAGCTTGTCTGTACGCTGCGTCACGAACAGGCTGAGGAACCAACGTCCCGCCGCATTCGGAAGCGAATAAGGAATGGTAACGAGCTCCGTTCCGTGAGGAGGCGTCTGCAACGACGGCAGCTCGCCCTGCTCCACAGTTTCACCATCACGCTCGACCCGCCAGCTTATCACGACATCCGAGAGGTCGATGAAATCATAGCGGTTCGTCACGCGAACCTTGCCTTCGGCGGCAGCTTCAGCCTCCAACAGCACCGGCGCCATAACTTTCTTCAGCTCCAGCAGGTTGGTATGGGGAATCCGGTCCGGGCTGACCAGCCCGTCAATGCAGAAATTACCGTCGTTCTGCACATCTCCGAAATCACCGCCATAGCCAAAGAACATCTGCCCGTCTAGGGATTGAGTTTTGATGCCGTGGTCGCACCATTCCCAAACGCAGCCGCCCATCAGCTTCGGATACGCATAGATAACGTGCCAGTAATCCTTCAGGTCTCCGCAACTGTTGCCCATGGCATGGCTATACTCGCATAGCAGGAGAGGCTTGGTCTGGCTCTCATCGCTGCCGTAGGCGACCATCTCCTGCACGGTGGCGTACATTCTGCTATTCATATCAAGGCAGCTGGTATCGGGATGGCCGTTATATTTCAGCGCCGCCCCTTCATAATGCACAAGCCGGGTCGTATCGCGTTCTCGGGTCCAACGTGCCATCGCAATATGATTTACGCCATAGCCGGATTCATTCCCCATGGACCAGATCACGACAGACGGATGGTTCTTGTCCCGTTCGACCATACGGACAGCACGGTCCAGAAACGCCGCTTCCCACTCCGGATTCTTGGTGAGCATGTGATAATCCCCAGCATGCAACACCCCGTGCGCCTCCAGATCGGCTTCATCAATTACATAGAAGCCATACTGGTCGCACAAATCCAGGAATCTCGGGTCGTTCGGGTAATGGGAGGTACGGATCGTGTTGATGTTATGCTGCTTCATAAGCTTCAAATCCTGAATCATATGCTTCAGCGGAATCGTCTGTCCCAACTCTGGATGGGAATCATGGCGGTTAACACCCTTCAGCTTGATGTCCTGGCCGTTGATGCGGAAGACCCCGTCCAGCACCTCTACCTTACGGAGCCCGACATGGAAATGCAGCACTTCGCCAGCACCACTCACAAGCAGCGAATACAAATACGGATTTTCTGCACTCCACAGCATAGGGCTTGCAATGTCCAACCGAAGCGTTTCCTTGCCTTTCACCCGGGCAGTGCTTGCGCCGATCACGCGCCCCTCGGCATCCAGCAGCTGAATCTGCACCTCTACGCTGCCCTGGCTCTCGATATCACAGCGCAACAAGGCCGACTTGTAATCCGTAGATAAATCAGCTTGATAGAACACGTCGCGGATCCGCTCATTGCTGCGGGCGAGAAGATATACATCTCTGAAAATGCCGGAGTAGCGCCACGCATCCTGATCCTCCAGATAGGTGCCGTCGCACCATTTGAGCACCATAACAGCCATGCGGTTTCTTCCGCTGCGCACATAGGAGGTCAGATCAAATTCTGCCGGAATGCGGCTGCCCTGGCTATAGCCGACAAAAGTACCGTTAACCCACAAATAGAAACAGGAATTCACGCCTTCAAAGACGATGTGTGTGGCCTGGTCCTTCCAATCGGTGCAAACGTTGAACTCCCGGATATACAAGCCCGCCGGATTCTCGTCCGGAACGAAGGGCGGATCGCACGGAATCGGATAATTCACATTGCAATACTGCATCTGGTCATAGCCGTTTGACTGCCAGCAGGAAGGCACAAGCAGGTCATCCCAGCCGGAGTAATCATAAGCCTCCTCGTAAAAAGCCTCCCGCACCTCTTGCACGCTGCGGTGGTAGCGGAACTTCCATTGTCCGTTGAGTGTTTGGTAATAAGGGGATTTCCCTCGCTTCCCCTTCCTCGCCGATTCTGTATTAGCATACGGTATATAGTAAGCTCTCGGGGCTTCCCGATTGATATGAAGCACGTCAAGATTTTCCCAGACCTTCTTCAGATCCTTCATTTAAATAACCTCCTGAGTACAAAATATGATGTTTCAAAGTTTCGGATGCCCGATATCGGCATCCGAGGTCTTATTCCCATCATATCTGCTGGGCAGAGCCTTTTGCCATGCACATACCCTAACAATAGTAGTACTATTTTTACCTTCTCGCGAGAGTAGTACTATCATTACTTCTTAATACCCTGCCGTACCAGTTGCTTGACGGTTCCACCCGCTCTCATCAAGGTCTGCATTCTGGCCAAATTGTCCCCCTGCATCAAATGGTAGTTGTTCACAGTATTTCGAGCTTGCTGCATATCTTCAAGGTCGGCTAACGGCCCCAGTCCGTCCCGCCACTCTGTAAGCCGCTGAAGCAGCTCCTCCTTGATGTCGGCATAGTCCGGAGTATGGAACAGGTTATGTGATTCTCCGGGGTCCTGCTCCAGCTGATACAGCTCGCCCTCCACGACGTCCTCAAGGAACATATGCGTGAACTTCAAGCAGTGGTCATTCATAAGCCGATCGTGAAGCTCCTCCTGTCCTGGATACCAGGTGAGCTTCCATGGCCCCTTGCGGATCATTAGCGCCGGCTCGCGCTGCAGGCCGCCCGTGAAGATATGCCCGAACACTTCGTTCTTGGCAGCTCCCGGCTCTTTGTTGAGCATCGGCAGGAGTGATTGTCCCTGCACGCAGTCCGGGATGTCGATGCCGGCGGCATCCAGAAGGGTCGGCATGATGTCTACAATTTCTGCGAAGGCCTCATAGGTTCCCTGGAGCATGTTCTTAGGAAACTTGATCAGGAGCGGAATCCGGGACACCTCTTCGTACATAATCCCCCATTTCTCGATAAAGCCATGCTCTCCCATCATCGAGCCGTGATCCGATGTAAATACGATAATGGACTCATCGTACAGGCCAAGCTCCTTCAGCTTCGCCAGAACCTGGCCAACACGGTCATCCACATGCGTGACCAGACCGTAATAGCTGGCCATGCTCTTGCGGTAATCCTCCTCCGTCAAGCGGTTAAACCCGCGCGCCCGGTAGTAATAGCGATGCAGCAACGGCTTGGTGGAGAGGTCCTCCCTCCAGGTATCCGGCAGGGGCATTTCCCGGTAGTCATACATCGACGCATAGGGCTCCACTGGAAAATACGGCGTATGCGGGTCAATGATCGACAGCCGGTGGAACAAGGGCCGCTCACTGTCCTTCAGGTCATTCAGCCGCTTGATATAAGCCTGTGTCAGCAGCGAATCAGCCGTTTCCTCGGGCTTCTGCGGGTTCACTCCGTGAATGACGAGCGAAACCTCGCCTTCATTTTTCTTATATACACTCTTCTTCAACAGCTCGCGGTCCGTGACGCCGAACACGCCGACCTCTCCGCCGGCAAACTGCCCGCGGGGATAGTGCTCCTCAAAGCCGAAGGAGCCCGGCGTATTATAGTGGATTTTTCCGTAGTTGATCGTATGATACCCTTGATGGCTCATCGTGCTGTAGAGTGACATTTCATCCTCCACCGGGGCGAAGGCGTTATCCAGCACGCCGTGGCTGAGGCCGTAGCGTCCGGTAGCCAGGCTTACGCGCGCCGGGGCGCACATTGGGCAGTTCGTATACGCATTCGTAAATACAGCACAGTCCTTCGCAAACGCATCCAGATGGGGCGTCTGCACTGTGCTATGGCCCATATATCCCAGCGTGTCCGCCCGCAACTCATCGGTCATTATAAAAAACACATGCGGCTTCTTGGCCATCCCATTCATGCCTCCTTTTTACTTTGGCTTCTACAGTCTCGTCCTTTGCGCCGCGCGCAGACTTGCGACAGCCCTACTCGTATGCCCGAATCTCGTACACACCTATCCTCTTCGCGCCATTGGTCCGGTGGAAGACGACCTTCAGCTCATCCGTCCAGACCGGATCAAAGCACAGCTTGTTGACGCGCTGGTAATTGTCTGTCACCGAGATCAGCTCGTGGTAATCCCCATTCTGTTTGCAGTAGACGGTATAGTCCTTCACCAGGGTCTGGAATACCGTGAAATCCTGATAGATCTCAAGGTTGTCATAGTGATAGTTCAGATTGGAGTCAAAGACGAGCTGGATCCGGCTGACGTTCCGAGCTTCCTGAAAAGCCACGGTAATGGACTCATCCCCTTTGGTCAGTGCAGACAGCCACATGTTAGGCAGGCCGTGGTTTCTCGACAGTCCGTTGTTCAGGTTGCCCCCGTTATAAATGTCCTGGTCCGTGCCTGTACGGTAGCAAGGAAGCCCCTTCTCCGCTCGCCACATTTCTTTCTTCACCTCCAGGGTATCTATATCGCAGAAGGTCGTGCGACGGTTCATGGCATGCTTTTTCAGGAAAAATACGCCGTTTAGTTCGTCATCGCACATGCCCAACTGAATCGACTCATTCGGCTCAAATTCAATGAACAGCTTGCCGCTCTCGCTCTTGCCGTTCAGCGGCAGGTTCACCCAACGAAGCTCTGACGAGGCCGGTACGGTAATCTCGCCCTCATACAACTTGTGCTGCGGTGAATAGTTCTGCAGCTTCACCGGCGTGTAGACGGTATACCGGAGACGGCTTTCGCTCTGGCTGCTAAAGCGCAGCGCCACCTGTTGAATTGGCTCTTTCACAGGCACAATGAAAGCATACCGCCCATCCAGCGGCAGGCTGAAATCCGCACTTTCAAGGAAGGAAGGCTGCACCGAACTGACCTGAATATCGGCGTGACGGCACAAATCCAGCGGATCATGGCTGCGCTGCCCGATGATGTATTGGTCATTCGCCATCAGAAGCTGCTGCAGTTCCTCCATATGCTGCTCGTAAATGGTTCTTGGCTGCACATTGTATTTCCTGCACAAGTGGGCAGCGGCGGCACAGGATTGCCCCAGCATTGCAAGCGTAGCCATAACGCGGGTAGAACCGAAGGCCACGTGAGTGGTGGACATGCAGCGGCTGGCCACAAACAGATTGTTTACATTTTTGGAGTAGCAGCTGCGGTACGGAATGGAATACACTCCCCGCAACACGAAGTGGCGGGTCGTCATATCCTTCGAGAAAAAACCTTCGACCGCATGCAGGTCAATCGACCAGCCGCCATAGCCGATCGTGTCCTCGAAATCCTTCTGCT
The DNA here is from genome assembly GCF_002165585.1 of Paenibacillus sp. MY03. NCBI lineage: Bacteria > Bacillati > Bacillota > Bacilli > Caryophanales > Paenibacillaceae > Paenibacillus > Paenibacillus sp. MY03. The sequence continues at coordinate 163,710 of NZ_MXQD01000014.1, forward strand.
CAACGACATCTCCTTCGGTCAGGATATAATCCCCCATCAGCCTTCTCGATTCTCTCTTCCCCGGAACGCCGCTCACATACTCAAGATCATATTGGGAAGCATCGTAATTTCTGCTGTTCTTGATATGATTCCAGATTCCGTATACGAGCTCTCTGTGGCTTTGCATAATTTCCTCGTTCTGGCTGATCGGATCCTTCCCGTGGCCAATCTCATAAAACCACTGCATTCGGTATGCCTCATAACGCGAATTGCCCGGAATGCGATCTGGAATCTGCCGATACTGGAGCGCTTCCTCTACCTTCAGGCTTTTGGCGAATTCCGGCATGACGAACCGCGCAGGGCGTCCGGTGTCCTTTGAATACCAGGACAGGGTGCTCAGCAGCATATTCTCGTCCGCTTCATCCGGGGCGATCCGCTCATTGAATTCCGACTTCGCTTCCCTTCCCGTGCGATACTCCGCACCGGCAAGATAGCCGATCGTTCCATCCCCGGTATCATCGAGAAACAGCGGGCTGTAAAAGTCAAAGCGCTTCTCCGCCCCCAGCTGCGATCCTGACACATACAGGATGTTACCGTTTCCATCCGTTTCGACTTTATCAATATTCGTATTCAGAAATAGAGATACATTGGGCTCTCCCAGGACAAAATCCAGCAGAATCGATTCCCACAAATACGCATTGCCCTGCGGATTCCGGTACAGGTTCTCGAGGCGCAGCTCTTCCATAATGCCTGACTCCCGTGCATAGAAGTTAAACTCCTGAGCACCATCGGCACCGACTACATTGATCCGGTTCTCCGGGCTCGCATTACCGCCCAAATACCCCCGGTTGTTGATTAATGACACCTTCATGCCGAGCCTTGCAGCCTGAATTGCAGCACAGATGCCCGGCATTCCGCCCCCAACAATCGTCAGGTCCCGCTCCACCTTGATGGGTGTAAATTCCATCAGACTTCCTCCTTCGCATTTACCATATATCCATATGATAGTGCAGCGTCAGAGCTTTAAAAATACATGGGAATGCAAAATTGATATCTTATTTCAACTTATATACAATGTTTCTAAACGAAAGGCTGAAGGGGGAACCGTGCAAATGGAGCAGCGTGTCATGATAAACCGCAGCGAACTGCCTGCTTTAATTACGATGGGGGTGTTCAAGCCGGCGCAGCCCTGGATTCACGTTGACCGGATCTTGCATATGGATACCCTGCTGTATGTCGTGGACGGAGCCGTTTCCGTGTGCGAGGAGGATACCGACTATACGATCGGCAGCGGACAAGCTTTTTTTCTCAAAAATCAGTGCCGTCACTGGGGAAAAGCCCCCGTCGCGCCCGGCTCGACATGGTACTGGGTCTCCTTCGTACCGTTCCAGCCCCGGGCGGAGCAAGAGCCGCTCTTTCTACCCAAGCAGCTCACCTTATCCTCACCGGAGTCGTTTATCGATATCCTGAACACCATGCTGAGGCTGTACCGTTCTGCTGCCCCATTCAGTACCGAGCGCATGAACGGCTTGCTCTATCAGGCGCTGTATGAGCTACTGCAGCAGGATCTGCGGCGAAGGGACGAGCACCGTGCCTCCGCGCTCTCCTCCAAAATCATGGCCTGCCTGAAGCATCAGATTGAGCAGCCCTTTGACAGCCGGAGGATTGCCAACAGTCTAAGCATGAACTACACCTATTTAGGGCGGGTGTTCAAAGCCGATACCGGAAGCACGATCAATGAATACTACCGCAAGCTGAAAATCCAGCGCGCAATTGAGCTGATGCACGCTGAAGCGCTAAACATATCCCAGATCAGCGAGCAGCTGCAGTTTCCGAACCCCTATTATTTCAGCCGGGTGTTCAAGCAGGTCACCGGATTGTCGCCGCGCGATTACCAGCAGCAGCTGTATCGGTAACAAGAGAAAGGGACGATCCGCCGAGCAAGCTTCGGTAGATCGTCCCTTGTTGTTATCTTAAATTGACTAGCATGTGTGCTTTATGGCACCGGCTTAACCTCCAGTAGCAGCACCTGCTCCGAGCCCAGGCTGAAGCTCGCAGGCGAGCTCTTGCCGGTCATCAGGTTTTTGACGGTGACATTTTTGTTGTTCGCCATTTTCAGACTGATATTGGATGTGTTCTTCCCTATGTTAACGATCGTCATCAGGTAGGTGTTCGCGCCATTTGGCACGACCCGCCAGAAGGCTCCCTTGGATGGCAGGCCATTATTCTCCGTCAGGACAACCGGTGGCAGCTGACCTTTGGCCGACAGCTCTATCATTACCTTGGATACGATGCCGGACACCGCATTGTTTGTCATCTTGATCAGCTTGCCAGATCCTGCGGTCAGGGTCTTTGCGCGAGGCCGCTTGTATTCATTGAACTTGAGGCTGACATCATCAATGATTACTGTTCCCCCGTTGTCCAGATAAATTTGCAGCGCGTTAAATTCCGCTTCGGTTACTTCTTCGGTCTTGCGGACTACGATGACATCCCAATCCGTGTTCGGCTGCTTGAAAATAATGTTCTTCGTTGCAAAGCCGAGCGGTACCCCGCTAAAGTACATAGACTCATACAGATCGAATTGATCCTCCATATAATTATAATCATTGATTGCCGCTGCTTCGGAGTAGAACAGGCGAACCGGCTTGCGCTCCCGCTGGAATTTGACGATCTCATTCGAGAAGGCGTTCATGTCCATCATCGTCTTGGTGAGTTCCTGCGCCACTCTCGGCTGCTGTGCCACAGAGGCAGCATACGACTCACCAAGGCCGCCTGTCGCATTTTGCAACCGCTCTTCAATCGAGCCGTCGGCGTTACGACCCCATAACCATGTCAGACCTCCGTTCAAGCCGTGAAGCGTGGTTTGCCAGTATGTGGAGCGAACATACTCGGGCTTCATGTACAGATCTCGGTATTGTGTAGTCGAAAGCAGATGCACCTCGGAGTTAAAGTGTGGCTTGTTCGGGCTGACGGAATCCATAAAGTCATACGACATCGCCATCTCCTCCCAGTAGTAGGCGTACTTGGACTCCCAGCTCTCCGGACCCGTGCTGTTCATGTTACGCTTGCGGATCTTCGCATCGTCGCCGATGATCTCTGTCATCTCTGTCAGCGCCTCAAAGTCGATCCCGTGATCACGAGGGCCCTCGACGAAGAGGTCCGGCATAATCTTCAGCTGTGTCCGGGCCGCTGGATCATATTTCTTGATCTCATCATGCAGGAAGGTCAGCCATTCTGTTCCCCGGTCCATATTGAAGCGTGACCAGTCATACCGGATTGGAGTGTTCTCGTAGGACGCATCCAGTGGAATGGAAAGATTCACCTGGTTGAAGCTGGTGTAGCTCGTCTCCCACAGCCCATTCAGCTTTGCAATGGTGCCGTGCTTGGCCTCAAGCCATGTTCTGAATTTGCTCATCGTGTACGTAGAGACGTTTGAAACGGCGGCCCAATGCCCTTTAGCCGTAAACCAGTGCGGCTCATTGGCGAGAATGTAACCGAGCTTGGTGTAATTTTTGCCGGCCGTCGTCGGGATCGTTCCCTTGAAGACATCCTTCCAGATTTCCCGTACCTGAGGGTGGTCAATGTCATATTTGGTGAAGAAGCTCTGTCCCTTCAATATTTCTGGCCCATACTTGGATGCTGCCCATTGCGGCAGCGGATCATGCCACAGCATGAGGTATCCGGCTGTATTGGTCGGGCGATTCTTTAGATCAGCCAGCTTGGTCTGATCGATTGTCCCGGCCTCGTCCAGGGCGAAGATCGGGCTAATGGCCTTCGGATGATCCAGCTTGCCCAAGTATTCGTTATACAGTGTCGGATCGGAAGTTGTAATATTCAGCGGCTTAGAGAAGTAATCGTACAGGAACACCGGCTTTCCGTTTGACATGAATTGATCGTTCTGCACCGTAATGTTCGACCAGTTCACCTTCGGTACTGCCCGGCGCGTCACAGCTCCGTTGATTACCTGTGTCAGTTCGGATTTGGCCGTATCCAGCATTTGAATGACTTCTCTGCGCTCAAAATTGGGCAGGTCATTCGCAAGCTGCTGCGCGTTATTCTGGAACATTTTTACTCGTTCGAACTGTGCCTTGTTCTTGGCAACGTTGGCAGCGTCCCAGTCTGCGTATTTAATAAACTCACTTGCCATCCATACCGCACTTTCTTCCCGGGTGGTGTCAATTCCACTTCCTTTCGCCTGTGTGATCAACGCGTTCAGCTCGCCCATCTTTCTGACGGCCTCCTGCTTCGGGGTTTCAGCAGCTAATGCGATTGACGAGCGGTCTGCTGCGGTCATACCCATGATCAATCCGACACACAAGGTCAGGCTGATCAGCATCTGTTTTGTTCCCATTCACGCACCTCCGTTTAAATTTAAAATTTAATTTCACATTTATATTATTTTACATGAGTTGTTAAGTAAATACATTTTTTGTATTTTCTAAAATTATTAATGTAGTAACTTTAGGGCATGCAGGAAAAGAAGCACGCTCTGTTCAGGAGCGGCTTCTTTCCTTTCCTTTGATTTGTGTTGGTTCCCTGTGCCTTGCAAATACGGTTTAATGCCTTATTTATTGAAGCTCAAGCAGACGCTCCAGCAGCACAGCTGCCTGGGCCCGCGTCGTGAGATCCTTCGGACCAAATCGTCCGTTGCTCGAGCCCTCCAGCAAGCCGGAGGTCTGCAAAGCCTTTACGCTGGCTGCAGCATAGCCGGATATCAGCTGTTCATCCTTGAAGGCTTGTAAAGAGCCTGTGCCTGCAGGCAGTGAAATACGCTCTGCTTCCAGCAAGCGATGCACCATGACCGCCATTTCCTGTCTCGTTATGGAGTCATGAACACCGAAGTTGCCATCCGGCTTGCCGGAAATGATTCCAAGCGCCTGTGCTGTGCCGAGTGCCCCGCTGTACCATGCTTCCTGTTCCACGTCTTTGAAAGTAGAGACCGCAGGCTCGCCAGAGCCAAGCTCAAAGGCGTTGACGAGCATTTGAACAAACTGGGCGCGGCTCACTTGCTTCACTGGTTGGAAGGCTCCAGCGCCAGTACCCTGCACGATGTCCCGCGCTGCCAGAGACAGAATGCTCTCCTCAGCCCATGGAACAGTCGCCAGGTCCTTGAAGCTGACGCTTGCTGCAGCTACCGTATAGTAGCTGAAATGCTTCACATGGAATATAAGCATTCCTGACTTCTCGTCATAGCGGCTGTTCTTAACCACCTCCAGCTCGCTCTTGTCGTTAATGTAATAGGCAACAATGTACTTCGGCTTAGCGCCAGCCTTCAGCGTATAAGGCAACTGCAACTCCACGGTATGTCTGTTGCCGAAATGGCTGATCGCCGTCCCGTCTACGGACAGTGTGAAGTCATAGACAGGATTGTCTTTTACCACGGCCCGTGTCTTCTCGCTGTCCAGCTTCACGGAGGTCTTCTTCACCGTGATCTCTACATTTTGGGCGTTAGAGCCCAAGTCCTTCTGCAGCATGGACAGCGGGATCGAGACGACAGCGAGGCCGGTATCGATCGTCAGCTTCTTGATCTGCGCCTTACCTGCAGCGCTCACGCTTGAAGCGGGAAGCTGAAGCTGTATTTCATTCACGGCTGCCGGCACCTCTACCTGAATACGCACCGTGCCGTTTACAGCCTGTTCCACTGCACTTTGCAGCAGGCTGCCAGAGAGCTTGGAGCGCGCGACACCGTTCTTAATGGTGTCCGCTGTCACTTTAACTGGAGCGGAAGGCTGTTTTACCGGTCCGCTATTGTCCGGGGCCGGACTTCCGCCTCCTGCTGGTACCGCCTGAAGCTCCAGTAGCATGACTCCTTCCGGCTTCAGTGTCCAGGACGTACCGAGGCTTTGGCCTGTCATCATGTCTCTCACTGTGAATGATTGGTTGTCGGCCATCGCTGCCTTCAGCGAAGCCTCATGCTTGCCAAGGTTCACAATCGTCATCATATATCGGTCGTCGCCATACGGTACTACACGCCACATAGCCCCGCGCTGACTCGATCCGTTGGTCTCCATCAGGTTGACCGGAGAAAGGCTGTCTTTCTGCTCAAGCACGCCAAACGCCTGCTCTGCCATGTTCACAGCTGATTCGTCCACCGGCTTGAGAAGCACACCGCTTCCTTGGGTTAATGCGGCTGTGCGCGGCTTCTTGTACTCGGTCGCCTTCAAGCTGCCGGCATCTGTAATGACCGTTCCTCCCTGATTTAAATAAGACTGCAGCGCGGCAAATTCAGCGTCAGTGACTTCCTCGGTCTTGCGGATCACCACGGCATCCCAGTTGGAATGCGGCTGCTTCTCCAGTATGCTTGCGGTCACAAACCCGACCGGCACACCGCTGAAGTACAAGGCTTCGTACAGCTCAAATTGATCCTCCATATAATGCGTATCATTGATTGCCGCAGTTTCAGAGTAGAAGATACGCACTGGCTTGCGCTGCTCCTGGAACTTCACAATCTCCTCGGAGAAAGCGTTCAGGTCCATCATCGTCTTGCTCAGCTCATTCGCTACCCGTGGCTGCTGAGCAACGGTTCCCGGATATGACTCCAGCAGCCCCTGCACCGAGGTGGTCATCAGACGATTCTCAATCGAGCCATCCGGATTTCGTCCCCAGAACCATGTAAAGCCTGCATCCATACCGAGCAGAGTGGCAAGCCAGTATGTGTTGCGTACATATTCCGGCTTCATATACAGATCCCGGTAAGCGACGGTAGACAGGAAATGCACCTCTGAGTTTATATGGGCCTTCTCCGGGCTGACCGAGGACATAAAGTCGTAGGACATGGCCAGCTCTTTCCACATATAGGAGTAATGCTCCTTCCAATCCTCCGCTTGTCCGGTTGACTTGAAGTTCTCCTTCCGGGTCTTCGCATCGTCGCCGATGATATCGACCATTTCCGTGAGCTTCTCAAAGTCGATGCCATGTGTCCGGTTGTCCTCAACGAACAGGTCCGGCATAATTTTGATATGCGTGTTTGCTTCTGGATCATTTTTCTTCACCTGCTCATGCAGGAAGCGCAGCCATTCCGTTCCCCGCTCCATATTGAACAAGCTGACATCATATCCGATCGGCGTTCCTTTATACTTCTTATCCAGTGGAATGACGCTCCGCGAAGCCACATCAAAGCTTGCATAGCTCGTTCCCCACAGTGCATTCAGGTCACTGATCGTCTGATGGCGCTCCTGCAGCCATGATGCGAATTGCTGCAAGGCAATGTCGGAAATACCCTCTTGGCCATTTACTTTTTTAGGTGTTGCCCAGTGGCCTTTCTCCAGGAACCAGTGCGGCTCGTTCGCCAGCAGATATCCCAGCTCCGTGTAAGGCTTTCCGCTCGTGATTGGTCCGGTCTGCTTCAGCACATTACTCCAGATCGAACGGATCTCCGGGTGATTAATGTCGTATTTCGTAAAGGTTGTAATGCCGTCACGGAGCGTCTCCCCGTGCTTACTGGTGGCCCAAGCGGGAGCGGGATCATGCCACAAGATGGTATAGCCCATGTTGTTGCTCGGACGGTTCTGTAAATCTCCGTACTTGTCTGCAGTCGGCGTACCATTTTCGTCGCTTACAAAGCTCGGATTGATGGATTTGGGCACATCTATTTTGCCGAGATAGTCGTTGTACAGGGTCGCGTTGTCTTTCGACACATCAAGTGGCTTGGAGAAATAGTCGTGCAGGAATACAGGCTTGCCCTCGCTGTAGAAATTACTTCCCTGCAGCTCAATGCCGTCCCAATCCACGAGCCGCACCGGCCTCCGCACGACCGTTCCGTCCAGCACCGCTGTCAGCTCGGCAATTGACGTATCCAGCAGCGCGATGACTTCCGTACGCTGGAACTCCGGCAGTTCCAGCGCGAGCTCCTCCGGTGACCTGCCACCCGGGCTGTAGGATGGAATAACCCCGAACATCTTCTTGTTCACATCAATATTCTTCTCATCCCAGTCGGCATATTTGTCATATTCTTTCGCGAACCAGACCGCCCCCTTCTCCCGCTCTGTATCAAGCTGGCGGGCCTGCGCTTTTAGGATCAGGGCTTCCAGCTCGCTGATTTTGGACTGAATGCGTGCCTTTAGCTCTGCCGCGGACAGTGCGCCGTATTTCAAAATACTCTTCGACACAATGCCCCCGTTCTTCAGATCAGCTTCAATCGTCGCCGTCCGGCCATCCGTTGCCTTCACGGTCACGGTCACCTTCTTCTGCTCCATCGACTTCACCGTCAGATAGATGCGCCCGTCCTGGATATCAGCCGCCAGAGCAGCTTCATCCGAGGATTCAGCCGAGTCGCCAACCATACCAAGCTTGGACTCGGTATTCGTAGTGCTGGCATCAATGTAGGTTCCGCTGGATTGAACGGCAATCTCCTTCGGAATGGAGCCGATCACCGTAAGCTCCGCACCTGACTGTACGCTCAGTTGCGTCGTCAGCGACGTAATGAGCGGCTTCAGGACGGTCGCTTTACCTGTTGTGATCTCCATGCGATTCTTCGCATACATGCTCAGCTTGGAATTTGGCTCTACCCGAAGCATCCCGGTGTCACCGATCGTCTCTCCCTTGCCCTTGATGTACATGGCACTGCCTGGCTCGAACACCGCGGACCCAATACCGCTAGCTCCGACAATGCCATTGCCGATAATGAAGCCTTCATCGCGGAAGTCCTGCAGCTGCCCCTTTACCTGAATGACTGCATGAACCGTCATTTGGGCCGTGAATTTCAGCCGCACATTAGAGGGCACGGTCAGTTTTTTCGTAACAGTAACCGGCTTGAACACTTCCACGACATGGAACGTCTTCTCGCCTACTCTTTCGTCAGCCAAGCGTCTTGCCACAGACTCTGCGCCTCCGTTCAGACCGTTCATTGCCTCCAGCAGCTCATCCGCCGTCGCAATCTCCTCGGCCAGCACCGCACCTGGCTGCTTCGCATCGTTAAAGGCTTGAGCTGCAGCCTCCAGCGCTGCGGCTGCAGTCTGATAGTCGCTCTCCGTAGCCGAGCTGTTGTTCTTCGTCATGATCGCGTCTTCAATATTCTGGGCGAATACATCTTGATGCGCTGCCGTTACCCAGTATTGATCTGACGTAAGTCCGGCACCGTTCACGCTGACCGGCGTGGAGGATATATTAGCCTCAGCCAGCTGGATCAGCTCATTCAGCCTTACAAGGATAGCGCTAACCGGCGTATAGTCAACACCGGCCCCAATATTGGAGGCCGAGGCGTTAAATATGGCCTCTGAGGCTACTGTAATCCGCTGCACCACGGACGTCATAACCGGCTTGGCCAGGGTTACAATGCCGGAAGCGATACGCAGATGGTGATTCCCCCGCATCTCTACACTCGAATCTGCACCCAGCTTGAATATACCGTTCGGACCCACCACCTCGGTGCCTTGCTGATAGTAGCTGCTTCCCGTGCGGAACACCACGGCACCGGAACCGTTGCCAGCAAGCCCTGCTCCTCGCTTGTCCGGTGTGCGGCTGTCCTGAACGGTGCCCGACACGGTCACTGCCGCATTCACGGTCATGTTGGCAAAGCTTTGCAGCTTCACGCCCGCCGGAATGGACAGCGGCTCGGTAATCGCAATTGATTCATAAAGCTCCACAGTATTTCCACTCAACTTCACCAGCGTGTCATTCACGGTCACATTTCTGAGCCAGTCCGTAAGATCCTGTGCGGTCTTAATCTCCGCAGGCAGGCCCGTACGGGTGCCATCCTGCTTAGCAGCATCAAATACCTGGACTGCTGCTGCCAGGGAAGCCTCCGCTTCCGTGACCAGACTCTGGGTGGCCGCGGCATCATCCCTGACCCCGATGGCCGATTGAATGGCTGTTATTAAGGCATCCGCAGCCGATGATGTAACCCATTTTCCGGACGATGGCACATCTGTACCATCCACGCTAACTGCCGTGGCGTCTTTGTTGGCAATCGCTCCGGAGATCGCCTGGACCAGCGCGGCCTTGTCTACCGCTTGATCCGATCCCGTAGGGACAGGCGTTACAACGACAACATCATTATTGATTACTCCTTTGACTTCGAATTTCGCTCCCTCTGCAACTTCAATCCTCTTGAACATATCTGACGTCACCGTCTTGCCGGCCGCCACTGTGACCGTCCCGGAGGTTACGTACAGCTCGCTGTTTGCCAGCAGCCTCACGCTGGAATCGGCCCCTGGCTGCAGAACGCCGGCCGCTCCCACGACCTCAATGCCTTGCTGGTAGTAGCTGCTCCCCGAATTCAGCAGCACCGAGCCGATACCGGTGCCAACAACACCATCCCGGCGAAATTCAAGAGCTCGGCTGTCCTGCAGCTTCCCGTCTACCGTAACTTCTTCCTGAATGCCCAACTTCACGAACAGCTGCAGCTTCACACCGACCGGTACGTTAAACGTCTCGTTAATCGTAACCGGGGTGCTGACCTGTGCTGTCATGTTACCGTCAGCCGTTTTGATCTTGGAAGCATCCCCGCCTACATCCAGCTTCGTGCGGAGGAACTCCACTAACTGCTGCGCATCCGCAATCATGGCGGCTTGCAGCGGAGCAGGAGGAACCACCAGTGCTGCAATGAGACTCAGGCTCATAAATAAGGACAATAATCTTTTCATGTCGGCCTCCTTAGAAAAACGTTTACATTTTGTGAACTTATGGCACTCTATTCCCTGTTCTATCTACAATCAGCGGTTGAGAAAAAGCCGCATCTTTGCTTGTAAAGGAGTTTACCCTCTACCCGCCAAAGATATGGCTCCTTGATTCTAAACTAATGCTTATTTCGAGGAATCATAGTATTTCTGATACAGGGCTACATACTCTTCCACTCTCAGCTTCTTCAGTTGGGCCAGGTGATTATCCCAATCTGCATCGGTGAAACCATTCATGACGAATTTGGCAAAGGTGCTGGCATAATAGCCGTTCTTGCCATTCAGGTCCAGGTTGATGGCCGCGAGCGTCTCGCCGTCTTCCAGCGACCACAGCATGTCGTGAATGAGCTCGGTGGATGCAAATGGCATATACATCTTATAATGCTCGCGCTTCTCGTCCGCCTGATCATCAATCAGCCGATCTACCATATTCTTCAGCACCATCACGGTAGCGCCATTGCCCGGTGCCTCCGAGTGCTTAAAGTCACCAGAGTTCATACCCTCTGGAACCGGCTGCTTGTCAAAAGTACCGTCCGGATTCTCCTTCACGGTCAGGCCAATTGGGCCTACCTCGAACTGGAAGCTCAGCTTTTCTTCATACATTGTATCCATCCACTTCAGCGTCACTTCTGGGTGTTTGTTTTTTGACGTAATTGCGAATGCTCCCTTGCTGAGCGATACCGGCATACGGAGCCAGCCTTGCTCGCCATTAGCTCCCTTCAGCGGCAGCACTGGAACATAATCCTCATTGATCGAACCGAATACCCCTTGGTTGGAGTAGGTGAAGAACGATCCGATCGGCACATCCTCACTGCGCACCTTCGTCAGGTACGTGTTCTGGTCATGAGTAAAGACCTCCGGGTCAATCAGCTTCTCCTTGAACAGCTTGTTCATATACTGCATGTAGTTCTCGTACTCCGGCTGCTCCGGCGCATATTTAACGGTGCCATTGTCCACGTACAGGTTGTTGCGCGGATCATCCAGCTTGATGCCAAAAGAGCCTGCCAGAGAATTAGCCCCGTTCTGAGCATTATTGAAGAGGAAGGAGAACGGAATCTCATCCGGCTTGCCGTTTCCGTTCGGATCCTTCTCTTTAAACGCTTTCAGTACATTGTAGAAATCATCAATCGTTTCAGGAACGGACAGGCCGAGCTGATCCAGCCACTTTTTGTTGATGTACAGAACGGAACCGATTTCGTTGAAATCTCTTTCCACCAAAGTCGGTAGCGTGTAAATATGGCCATCCGGTGCTGTAAGCATCTTCTTGAACTCGGGGCGCTGTTCAAACACCTTCTGAAGGTTCGGTGCATACTGCTCTATCATTCCCTCCAGCGGAATCAATGCACCCTGGCTGCCCAACTTGACGATCTCCTGATCCAGCAGCACAGCCCGTCCGTAAAATACATCCGGCAAGTCGCCGCTCGCGATAATGATGTTCTTCTTCTCGGCCAGATGCTCCCATCCGACCTGAGTCCATTCCACTTCCACATTGGTCATCTCGTTCAGCTCTTTGAACATCTGCATGTCGTTATAGTCCTTCTTGACCTGCGGCGCCGTATTCGCAAAAATTTTCAGCTTGATCGGTTTCTCCAGTGGGAACTTGAATTTGTCCTCCGTACCTGCGGACGGTGCCTCCGCCGAAGCCTTTGGATTCTCTGAAGCCGTCGGTGTGCCACCGCCTTCCGAACACCCGCTAATGAATAGCGCCATCGTTGCCATTGCACTTACACAGGGGACCAACCATTTCTTTCTCATGTGTACAACCTCCCAATAATGTTTGTTTGACTACCTGACCCTCGTCATACATGAAGCGCTTACATCTCGTTGTGTGATTCACAATAGCAGAGAAGGCAAGCTTATTGCAATCAGCCAAAATTGGAGGCATATGCGAAACGGCGAAGTATCAAAAAGCTTGATATACCAAGCCTTTCAAGCTCTAAACCTCGATAGGTGAGATTCGGCAGCGGGGGATAACGTGCCTTTGATGGGCATTTGCAAGCAGAAAAAAGGGCCGCTCCCCAGATATCAGAATCTTGCGGGAGCAGCCTCGTTACAGGATTAATATGAAACCATCACGCTCTCGGGAACCAGACGCTCATATCACTTTCTTCCCGGTTCGCCCAGGAGAAATACGGGATCAGTCTGACCGTCACGGTCTTGTTCTGATCCTGCACTAGCGGATGATACAGCGCATCGCCCTTCGGCCGGATGACCATCTCTGTCTGCAAGCCTACCATATGATAAGGCAGCTCGGCAATTGGCACCTCCTGGAAGGTGGAGTTTATAGGAAGTGCCAGCTCATCCAGTGTTGCTTCGCCAGAGATATCACAGCCCTCCAGGCAATATACTACCGGTCCGCGCTTTACAGCAACCATTCCGTTAGCTTGCTCTACCATCGGGTTCGCCTGATACAGTTGTGCCTTCATCGGCAACATAATCGTAATTTCCTCCCCGACCTGAACCGTCACTTCATGAATGCCGCTTTGAATCGGCCGGCCTTTGCAGGTCGCATCCGTGCACCATGCAGGAATTCGGAAGGAGAGCTTCATGCCCTCTGAAGGCGCCTGGTCAATATAAATCTTCACTTCCTGGTCCCATGGATAGTGCGTCTCCATGCGAAGCTTCACCGGCGCTCCGTTTGCCAGCTGGGAGTTTAGTTCGCAGCCTGCGAACAGGTTAATCGCTACGCCCTGTTCAGATGTGGAGTAGATCCATTTCGGCATGCCGGTCAGGGTTCTCCACAGCTGCGGCGGACAGCACCAGCATCCGAAGGTGACAAAACGTTCATTAGGCGCATGCGCGTATTGGCGGAAAGTCGGCTTAATGCGCTCGTGAACCCGATGCGCCAGCGGATTCGCGTAGAAGTACCTGGTCATATCCAAGCTTCCTCCGGAGATGCCGGCATTGTACAGAATGCTTTCCATCCAGTCGCCGTAAACAGCTTTATTCGTCACATGCAGCATCCGGTGCGCCCACATGGCGGCAGCGATATTGGCACAGGTTTCGTTATAAGCAATACGGTGCGGCAGGTTATACTCATCTCCGAATGCTTCCTGAACCCGGTCCCCCCGTTCTGAAACACCTTCATAGATCGGACATACTCCGCCCGTGATATAAATTCTCCGAGTGATCATGTCATTCCAGATTCTCTCCAGTGCGGTCAACAGAGTCTCGTCCTGAGTATGTGCGTAAACATCCGCTGCCCCGGCGTAGAGGTAAGAAGCCGTTACAGCATGGCCAACAGGCTTATATTCCTCGCGGAGAGCCAAACGATTCTGATTCTGGTCTCCGTTGCCCAGCTTGGTGCCGCGCATGGTAACAAATATGTCCGCCAGCTCCAGATAACGCTGGGTACCGGTCAGACGGTACAGATCCACGAGCCCCATAATCTGGCTCGGGTTGAAGCAGAAGTCGCCCAGTTCCGCATTCAGCGGCATAAATACCGTGCACAAATAATCTGCGCAACGTACCGCAACCTGAAGCAAACGGTCATCCCCTGCAGCTTCATGCAGCGAACAAGCTGCTGTAAACAAATGGCCGATGTTGTACAGCTCATGGTGCGCCGGGTGCATCCAACGCTCCTTGTCTGTCAGCAGGATTTGGGTGTTAATATATCCGTCCGGCTCCTGAGAGGCTTCGATCCATGGAATGTATTTGTCCAGAATCTCCAAAATTTGCGGGTCTTTGGACACTGCATACTGATTGGCACAACCTTCAATAAATTTGTAGCAATCGCCATCGGACCAATCATTGTCGTGGAACTTTCCTTCAATCTCCCCCGCAGCAATGCCAAAATTGATCAGGCGTGCAGCATTGTCCGGGTGCATCAGGGAGCTTTCCATGCTCTTGATGACGTGCATATAATCTTCCACCCGATTTCCCCAGAAGCCACCAGTTAATTTAGCCTCTCCCAGCCTGACAGGTTGAAACTTTACGATCGTATCCGTTCTCATGTCATTTGCCCCTTTCATTACAATACATAATTTAGAAGAAAGCTAGACCTGGATCAGATCCAGGTCCAGCTCAATCAAAAGATTTATTTCCCCTTCGTTGCGTCGTAATATTTTTGGTACAGCGCTACGTATTCGTCCGCCTTCAGCTTCTTCAGCTGTGCCAGGTGATTGTCCCAATCGGCCTGGGTAAAGCCATTCATGACAAACTTGGCGAAGGTGCTTGCGTAGTATCCATTTTTACCATTTAAGTCAAGGTTGATGGCGGCCAACTTCTCGCCATCTTCAGCGGACCACAGCATATCCTGAATGACATCCTTGGATGCAACTGGATCATACATTTCGTAGTATTCACGCTTCTCATCAGCCTGCTCGTCGATGAGGCGGTCTACCACATCCTGCAGTACAATAACGGTTGCGCCGTTACCTGGAGCTTCCGAGTGCTTGAAGTCACCCGAGTTCATACCGTCCGGAATCGGCATTTTGTCGAAAGTACCATCCGGATTTTCCTTCACCGTCAAGCCAACCGGGCCAATCTCGAATTGGAAACTCAGCATTTCTTCATACATCGCATCCATCCACTTCATCGTCACTTCCGGATGCTCGTTAGAAGCTGTGATGGCAAAAGAGCCCTTGATCACCGCGGCCGGCATCCGCAGCCAACCCTGCTCGCCATCCGGTCCTTTCAGCGAAAGAACAGGCACATAATCCTCGTTCAGGTTGCCGAAGATGCTTCTTTGCGAGTAACCGAAGAACGCGCCGATCGGAACGTCATTGCTTCTAACCTTTGTCAAATATGTGTTCTGGTCATGCGTGAACACTTCCTGATCCACAAGTTTTTCCTTAAAAAGCTTGTTCAAGTATTCCAGATATGCCTTGTAGCCCGGCTGCTCTGGTGCATATTTTACGACTCCGTTATCCAGGTACAAGTTGTTTCTCGGATCGTCTTGTTTAATTCCAAAGGATCCCGCAAGAGCGTTCGAGCCGTTCTGTGCATTGTTGAACAGGAAGGAGAATGGAACTTCGTCTGCTTTCCCGTTACCGTTCGGATCCTTCTCCTTGAAAGCCTTTAGTACATCATAAAATTCGTCTATGGTCGTCGGGACAGACAGACCGAGCTGGTCCAGCCACTTCTTGTTAATGAACAGCACCGAAGGGATTTCGTTGAAATCCCGCTCCACAAATGTTGGCAGGGAGTAAATATGGCCATCCGTCGCGGTCAGCATCGTTTTGAAATCAGGACGCTGCTCGAACACCTTCTTCAGGTTAGGCGCATGCTGCTCGATGAGGTCCTCCAGCGGAATAATAGCCCCCTGGCTGCCCAACTTCACGATTTCCTGATCAAGCAGGACTCCACGTCCGTAGAATGCATCCGGAAGGTCGCCGCTCGCAATGACGATATTTTTCTTCTCCGCCAGCTGCTCCCAGCCGACCTGTGTCCATTCCACTTCAACATTGGTCATCTCGTTCAGTTCTTTGAACATCTGCATTTCGTTGTAGTTCTTCTTAACCTGCGGCGCTGTGCTTGCGAGAATTTCAAGCTTGACCGGCTTCTCCAGGGGAAACTGAATTTCTGTTGTCTCTGTCGACTTACCGTTGTCCTTCTTTGAAGCTGATTGAGTGCTGTCGGGGCTTGTACAGGCGCTCAACAACAGCGCTGCAGCCAGTATGGCGCTCAAGCTTGCAGACAATTTCTTGTTTTTCATTTCATGACCTCCCAGGGTATAAGTTCAAATACTGCTTTTATATTCATGAAGCTCTGTTAGCCTTTAACGGAGCCGATCATGACACCTTTGACAAAATAACGCTGCAGGAAAGGATACAATACGAGCACCGGCAGGCTCGCTACTACGACCATGCCGTACTTCACAAGGCCAGCGACCTTTTGCTCCTCCACAGCGTCGTTGGAACTATCGATCATATCCAGCTGTGCTTCGCTGACAATCAGAATTTTGCGGAGAATAATTTGCAGCGGATGCAGGCTTGCATCATTCAGATAAATCAGGGCCTGGAAATAGGAGTTCCACAGCGCCACCGCATTAAACAGCACCATGACCGCAATAATCGGCAGAGACAATGGAATAACCATTCTTATGAAAAACTTGAAGTTGCCGCAGCCGTCCACCATCGCTGCCTCCAGCATTTCTCCAGGAATCGTGTTCTGGAAAAAGGTTCTGACAATAATGAGCTGATACACACTGACCGCACCGGGAACGATCATAGCCCAGACGGTGTTGACCATACCGAGCTCCTTCACCAGCAGGTACGTCGGAATCAGACCTCCGTTGAAGAACATCGTAAACAGGATCAGAACCATCAAGACACCGGAGAACGGAAGGTCCTTGCGCGACAAGGCATAACCGCCAGTAATGATCAAGCTGACACGGAACAACGTCCCGAAGAAGGTATAAAATATAGAGTTCGAATACCCCCGCCAGATCTCATCATCGTTGAATATTCGTTCATAACCGATCCAGGTGACATCCTTTGGCAGAAAGCGAATTTGTCCGGAATTGACCAGATCCGGATCGCTGACGGATGCTACGATAATGAAATACAGCGGATAAATAACCACAAACAGGATTCCGCAGAACAACAGTACATTAAACCAATCAAACAGCTTATCGGACCTGCTTTTGTTTAATACGTCCATCTCTTTTCCCTCCTACCACAGACTCGCTTTGCCGAAGCGTTTGGCGATCAGATTGACAACGACAAGCAGGATACAGTTCACGACAGAGTTAAACATCCCGATCGCTGCCGAGTAGCTGTACTGTGCATTGAGCAAGCCACTCTTGTACACATACGTTTGAATGATTTCGGCAGAGTTGATGTTAAGCGGATTCTGCATCAGATACACCTTCTCGAAGCCGACGGACATAAAGCTGCCGATATTCAGAATAAGCAGGACAATGACCGTAGGCATGATGCCCGGCAAATCAATATGAAGAATGCGCTTTAATTTGCTGGCGCCGTCTACGACAGCAGATTCATGCAGCTCCGGGCTAATGGCGGTTAGGGCCGCTAGGTATATAATTGTGCCCCAGCCTGCGTTCTGCCACACACCGGACCAGACGAAGATGGATGCGAACCATTCAGCCTTTGCCATAAAATATTGGCTTTCAATACCAAGGCCCATCAGCATATGGTTGATGACACCACTGGTAGGCGACAGGAACAAATACAGCATCCCAACAATGACCACAGTGGAGATAAAATGCGGCGCATACGTTACGGTCTGGACCAGCTTCTTGAAGCGCTGGCTCGTCAACTGGTTAATAAGCAGCGCGAGAATGACCGGAATCGGGAATAACGCCAGCTCATATAAGCTGATTGTCAGCGTGTTCAAGAGAATTTCCCAGAACTTGTAATTCTCAAAGAACCGCTGGAAGTTCTCGAATCCGACCCAGGGGCTGTCTGCAATCCCCTTGAAAGGCAGGAAATTCTTAAAGGCAATTTGCAAGCCGTAAATGGGGCCATATTCAAAAATGGCGAAATAAATCAGTGTTGGAAACAGCAGTAAGTATAGTTCATAGTGCCTTTTCCATTGCTTCAGCAAAGCTTTCCCTCCCGTTCTTTCAAAATGTTGATTGTGGTTTCAAGCGCTTTCACCGTAATGCAATTTATATTACCAACCACCTTATAAAGTGCGCAATCAGCCAAATTCAGAGCGGTATGCGAAATATATAAAGCCCGGAAACCCTTATATAGCAAGGGTTTCCGGGCTTACTTAGAGCAACCTGCCTTACTTCTTGTCCTCATTCTGCTGCAGTCGTTTCCGATACTCTCCCGGCGTCAGTTGAACCTCAGCTTTAAATTTGCGGATAAAGCTCGAAGGATCGCTGTAGCCGATTTTTTGCACGATTATAGCGATCGACAAGTCGGTGTCGATCAGCAGCCTTTTTGCTTTGTTGATCCGTATGGCATGAAGATGCTCCGATATCGTCTGGCCGGTCTGCTCTTTGAAATAACGCGACAGTGAGGAGATGGATTGAGAGAAATAGCTGGACATGCTCTGGATGCTGAACTGCGGATCGGCATATTTCTCTTGCAGAAGCTCAATCATCTCCTGCAGCAGAATGCGGTCCTGCTCAACAGGAGCTTCCTTCATCAACAACGGCCGGATTTGTTCAAACGTGTTCCAGACAATCTCATCCATTTGCTGATAGGAGGTGCATGAGGTTAATGCGATCACGTCAGGATACTCTACAGACATGCCTCTCTCCGCACCGGCCTCGGCTGCTGCCTTAACCTGCGTATTAATGAGATCAAAATAAATGTACTTTGCCGACAGCAGCGATGAGCTGCTGCTATGAATGTGTTCCAGCAGTTGCTTGATATGCTGCTTCACCTTGTCAGTATCATGGTCGCGCAGGAGCATGGGCAACGTCTGGAACTGCTGCGCGGAATAAACCGGCAACTTTTGATGCTCCTGATTCAGTTGGTGCGGCAGAATTACACGATCATTCCCTAGAATAAGCCGATATTGCAGCGCCGTCGTTGCACTGATGTAAGACTTCGGCAACAGCGTCAAAGCCTCTACTGCCTCCCCGACCCCGATAGTCCAAGTAAGGCCGGTCGACTCCTTCAACTTCTGATGCCACTCGTTCCAGCTTTCGCCGCCGCCGGATTCCGGCGGACAGGACTGGATCCATATCCACTGCTCGGGCTGAATCGTATCAATGGAATACAGCTCGATGAAGTGCGGCACTACAGACCTCCATAAAGCGGGAAGCTGTTCCCGAATCAAGCTCAATTCTGCGCCTTGATGGGCCTGGAGACAGACCACCCGGTACTGGTCGGTCTGCAGGGTTATGCCGAGGGGAGTCCCCAGCTCCTTGAACTCGGACCACTCCCGGATCTGTCCCGACAGCAGTTGGTTTAGCAGTTGCTGTCGCATCGCTGGGCGTCCGCGCTCTATCTGCGATTCCAGCGTGTGGCTGCGGTCGCTCATATAATCGAAGGCAGAGCGAAGCTTCTCCAGGCCGCCGGAAGGGCTTTTAACATTTGCGGGATGAAGCTTGCTGTCCACCACATCAATCAGCTTGCGAAGCGGATGATAGTGAACGTTCATATTGATATAAATGATACTGGAGCCGACAACAAGTATGAGTGCCAGCGCAATTCCAGCCTTCAGTTGCATCTGTTCTATGGGCTTCATCAGCTCGGTTTCCGAAACAACCGTCACATAGGTCCAGCCGGAAGAAGTCGAGATCACCTTAGATACATAGTATTGATCTCCATCTAACTTTCGAATTTCACTGCTTTCCGATTTCACGTCTAAGAGGCCGTCCGGTACACTTCCAGTATCGACAAGAGAAGCTACCAACTGTCCCTGGCCATCTATAAGATACACATTACTTTTCCGATAAGGCAAGAAGGACGAGAACATTTGCTTGACCTTCTTCTCCTTGATCAGAAATAACAGCGTTCCCTTGTTCTTGCTGGTGGAACCGAATGCCGGGACAGGAATGGCATAGCTCAAATAACGATCCGAGAGATACGGCTCCAGAGACTGGCTGGCGTTTGCAGCATTTACCGTGGGCACATCCGACTCCAGCAGCCGCAAGTATTGATCATAGGTCAGGTGCTGGCTCAGAAACATGTTATAGAACACGACGGAAAGATACGTACTTTTGGAAGAGATCAGCATGTCCTGATTTCTAGCTTTATACACTACCTCCGAGAAGAAGGCATTGGCTTCCGCATACAAGCTGATTTTGTCCTTTGCCTCATAAATGGAATAATTACTGCTCAGCCTCTCGGGATCAAATTCACGCTGCACGGATAGTTGAATAGCAATATTCCTCATCTCAGCCAATTGGCCATCCATCGTGTCCCTCACCTGCTCAAGCATTGCCCGGTTCGTCTGCTGCACCTGCGTTTGAAGCGTGGAAACAATAAAATGATTCACAAAAAGTCCGATGACGATAACAGGAAGGATCAACAACAAGGCATAGGAAATTAGGTATTTGTAAAATAGTGAAATGTTCTTTAATTTCTTCAGCCTGGCAAATCGCACCTTCCATCTCACCTCTTCTCTGAAGTCATGGCATAAAGACCTCTATCCAGTGCAAAAAAGCCGCACTGGATAGGGTATCTGTGTGTATCTTACTTCTCCTGAATCGTTTTGTCCCCCCGGGACTTGATGTTCTGAATCAGCCTGCTCAACTCTACGGCAATGTCCAGTGCAAGTTCAGGATTTGCCGAGGTCGGCGAGATACCGAAATCGTTTACACTGCTCTAGTTCTTGGTCATCTCCCCGCTGTCCACCGGAAACTGTGCTACCCCTAGCTTCCAATCCCGCGGAAACTTCTCCTTTTTTCGCCGCCCAAGGTGGCACCCAGCCTCCCTGGATATTCATGCCGTTTTATCCATTCATAAGGCAAGAGAATTGATCTTGAAGGTGACCTTACTCGCATGGGTCGGCATGCTTTGGTCAACATTCATCATATTATAAATTCGTTCCAGCGATCTTGTAAACACAGGGTCCTCGATATTGAAGTTGTTATATCCGTGAAGATTTGAAAGGTAGAAATGATCCATGTAATAACCAGAAAGAAGGTTGTCTGACTTCATTTCCGGTAAATCTAAATATAAATTAATAATGCATATATATAATAATAAAAGCGTTTTCAAATGTCAACTGATTATACAGAGATTCAAGATTATAATTTATTTATAAATTTGTTGACTATATATAAAAGGTCGAGTATGGTTAATTTATACGTCCGTTATCGTTGAAGATCTATCATGATTAAAGGAGTGATTCCATTGACGACAAATGCCAGACCGCATGTATTCTTTCTGATGTGCGATGAGCTCAGGGCTGACAGCCTGGGATTTATGGGGAATTCTGTAGTTCAGACTCCTCATCTTGACGAGCTGGCCCAGGATTCCGTCATATTTGAGAATGCCTATACGAACTGTCCGATGTGTGTGCCTGCGAGAGCTAGCATGATGACAGGACGCAATCCGCTCAGCAACGGTGTGCTGGACAATGCTATGCGGATGGTAGAGGATGAGAAGCCTCTGCCTGACCTGCTTCGCAAGAACGGCTATACCACAACGATGTACGGCAAGCTGCATGTCCACCGGACCCCAGAGGAATGTGGTTTTGATGAATTTAAGTTTGGATATCCGGACCCGTACACCAGCTTCCTCGGCATTCAGGACCCAGAGGTCCGCAAGAACGCCACCTTCAAGAAGAATGAGGGTGATATTCCGTTAGTCATTCACGGCGAGAGCCCTACGCACCCGGATCAGACTTCATGCTCTCGCCTGACTGCGGACTATATTCAACGAATGGACCGTATTCAGACCGATGAGAAACCAATCTTCCATTACCTGTCGCTTCTGGATCCGCATACGCCATACATGCCGACGAAGCCGTATTCGGAAATCTACAACCCGGAGAAGCTGCCGCTGCCCCAGAATGCCGGGCGCACGTTGGCTGACAAACCGATTACGCAGCGCTATTTTCACAAGGTGCGTGGCTTTGACAAGCTGAATGAAGAGGATTACCGGAAGAGTCTGGCCAGTTACTACGGTCTTGTAACCCATGTTGATGACCGGATCGGCAAAGTAATTGACCGCCTGAAGGAGCTTGAGTTGTATGACGATGCGCTCATAATTTTCACCTCCGACCACGGATCGATGATGGGAGAGCACGGCTTTATCGAGAAATGGGGCCATATGTATGAGCCGGTTGTCCGCATCCCGCTGCTGGTCAAGCTGCCGAAGAATTATAATTCCGGCCTTCGCCTGGATACGTTTGCCGAGATCATTGACCTGCTGCCGACCGTACTGGACGCAGCCGGCATTGAAATTCCGGAAGAGGTTCAAGGCATGAGCCTCATGCCGGTTTGCCGGGGAGAGCGCACGGTCCACCGGACCGAAGCGCACAGCCAGTACTTCTGTGGATCCATCCACTTCGAGCCTGCACTTATGATTCGAGACCATGACTTCAAGCTGACGGTATATCCGGAGCAGGAATCCATTCACGAGAAACTGTACGGGGACCATTATCTGAAATATTCTGCATTCTTTGATCAGCCGCTCGTGGAAGGAGAGCTCTACGATCTCCGCAACGACCCTTATGAGGAGCGAAACCTGTTCGGAGACCCGGATTACGCACAGCAGCAAGCCCGTCTTCAGTTCAAACTGGCACATTGGAAGGAAGGGCTAGGCCCGCTGGCCGATTACCGTGGGCTGAGGCAGGCGAACATGAAGACCCTGTATAAATTTATTCTGGATCAGGCGAACAACTGGACCAAAGTGTCGGATGCCTTGAAGGCAGACCAGGGACTGACCCAGTGCGACAGACAGAAAACTCAGGAGTCCGTTAAATCGTAAAACATTCAAATATTTATAGAGTGATTGTCTGTTGAGTGAACCATGAACAAGTATATAATGAAAGGCAGCCATTCCAACAATGGTTTGCCTCCCTTACGTTAGGACAAGTGAAATAATAATTACCTGTTGCCGTGATGGGGGGCATGCATGAGTAGAACATACGGTTGCACAAAAGTTCAGCTTCAATTAACAGATTGGGTGCGGACAAGTTGGGGTTAAAGAGGCTACACAAAATTGGGCATGAGCAAATGAAAAAGCCTTAGTTCGATCTCAGAACTAAGGCTTT
Source organism: Paenibacillus sp. MY03 (assembly GCF_002165585.1). NCBI lineage: Bacteria > Bacillati > Bacillota > Bacilli > Caryophanales > Paenibacillaceae > Paenibacillus > Paenibacillus sp. MY03. The sequence goes on from NZ_MXQD01000014.1 coordinate 186,896, forward strand.
TTCATTTATTTTTTGTGCTGTCTATTTGCGGATACTGCTCCATATCGGGACTGCCTCCCGTTATATTACTGCGATTCCCCACTGTTTTCAAAAGCTGTGCCTGGTCCATGTGGCGCTAGCGCCGTCATTATATATGGATTGATGCAAGCATCCCCTACCTTGTACGCGAAAGACCAGATCCGCTTAGATAACTCCTTCACTACGAAGCTGAACTCCTTTTTGCCAAACAGATTATTGGTCTCTTGGGGATCATTAATTAAATCGTACAGCTCCTCATAATCAAATCCGTTGTAAACAAACTTCCATCTCTTCGTCATGACAGAACGCTGAATTCCATACAGCTCGTTTCCGTTGGATTGAGTAAAAACAGCGTCCCTCCACGACCCCGTTTTCTGGTTCTTCAAAAAGGGCATTAGACTTTCACCCGCAAAGCTCCGATCTGCCTGCACACCGGCTAGTTCCAGGATAGTTGGCGCGATGTCGGCTAAAATAACGAAAGCGCTCTCACATCTTCCTGGACTTGAGATGCCGCATGGCCATCGCATGGCAAGCGGGATATGGTATGCCCCTTTGAAGCAGGGTAGACCCTTGCACCACAGTCCATGCTCCGCCATATAATCCCCATGATCGGATAAGTAAACGACCAGCGTATTCTCGGCTTCGCCTGACTTCTCGAGTGCCTCCAGCAACTTCCCAAACAGTGCATCCTCGTATGTACAGAAGGCTAGGTAATGTCTAATCGCCTCCTTGTGCTCCTGTTCGCTCAATTGATCGAACCGCTCCCGGATTTTCCGGTACAATGAGGGTTTATCCTCCATCCTGTCTGCGTAGTTGTCGGGAAGCACAATATCTTCCAGCTGATACATATCCAAATACCTTTGAGGAACAAAATAAGGATCGTGCGGTCCAAGGGTGCCCACATAACGGCACCATGGCTTACCGTTTACATGTTTCTTGATGGCTTCAACAGCTTCATTCACAACATTGTTGTCATTGAAAGGATTATCACTTTCTCCGTAGTGGACGTAACGGGGATAGCCATCTCGAATTATTTCTCCTTCAGTCCGAACTTCAACTTGATTCCTTCTATGGTTGGTATATCTATCCCATTCGGCCGGATCAGGCAGTTTATGTCTGTATATCTTGTCCTCCGACATTGAAAACTCCCCATTGAAGCCCCTATCTGCCGGCTGTTCAAGATCACTTACGTGCCATTTTCCATGAAAGTATAAATCATAGTCCGCATCTCGCAAATCCTCACTCCACAAGCGGACACCTTCATAAAGACCTTTAGAGAGCGCACTGCCAACACTGACATTGTTCCACACACCGTGCTGAGAAGGATACAATCCCGTGAAAAAAGTAGCTCTGGACGGACAACAATGCGGCGATACTGTATAGGCATTCGAAAAGACAAGACCCTGTTTGCAAAATCGGTCAAGGTGAGGAGTCAGCGCCAATCCGTAAGGCGGTATAGTGTCTCCCCGCTGCTGATCAGTCATAAAAATAAGAATGTTCGGCTTGCTTATCAAATTAGACCACTCCCTTCGCAAGAAATGGAAAACAGGTTACAAGAGACTAATTACAGTTTTACCCATATGCAGCAAATTCGAATTGGCATATACGACAATTGATCCTGCTTCGCCGGCTCGCGAGCGCACAATGACCAGGCATTTGCCGGAAAATGTAGAAATGCTCATGGCGCTGAATGAGGTTGTGCTGGTGGGATCGCCATTGTCCACAGCCACAATCTCACCTGGCCCCTCCAAACAGAAGGACACAGGGTGATTTGCACGGGGGCAGAGAATCCCCTGCTCATCGACTATGCTAACCGTTACGAAGGACAAATCCTCTCCATCCGCCCGGATAACGTTCCGGTCCGCCTCCAATTGGACAGAGGCAGGTGCACCCGCTGTACGGACCTCGTGCGTCATGGCCGGTGCCTCGTTCTCATCATAAGCGACTACCCGAAGGCATCCGGGCTCATACGGGACGGCGTTCCAGCGCAGTCGATACCGCTCTGGCTGAGAAGAAGCTGATTTTCGCCGAATACCAAGCGAGGCACCGTTCAGAAACAATTCGGCCGCCTGATAGCTGGTGTAGCAGACGACGGGAATTTCCCGGCACTCGTGTCCTTCCCAGTTCCAATGCGGCAGTAGATGCAGCACCGGCTTGCTTGACCACTGGCTTTGATACAGATAATACCGGTCCTTCGGTAGCCCGCACAGATCCATAATGCCGAAATACGAGCTACGGCTTGGCCATTCCTTCCGATAAGGCGTCGGCTCTCCCAAGTAGTCGAACCCGGTCCAGACGAATTCGCCCAGCATATAAGGTAGATCCTCCTGGGCCATGAACTCCTGATCCGGTGTAGTTCCCCATGGAGGAGCACTCAAATCATAGGAGCTTGCCTGCAGATCTGACTTCGGCTCCACGGGTATGTCCTCTACAGCAGGCAGGTGATATACACCCCGGGAGCTTACCGTCGAGGCGGTTTCGCTGCCGTACATGATCCAGTCCGGATGATGGAGATGATACTCCTCATATCGATGGGGCTTGTAGTTCCAGCCCGGAATATCCACAGCGGCCGCCAGACCGTTCTCTATCGCGTCATCCGACATGCTGAAACCGGCCGTCACCGGACGGGTAGGATCGGCGTCGTGGACAATTCCAGTTAGAAACGCAGTCGTTATGGCTCCACTCTCTAGCCGCTGCTCCCGCATTTCATTGCCGATGCTCCACATGATAATAGACGGATGGTTGCGGTCGCGGGAGATCATGGCCCGCAAATCCTGTTCGGCCCAGTCCTTAAACAGTCGGTGGTATCCGTTCTCCACCTTTCCTACGCCCCACTCGTCGAAGGCCTCGTCGATGACCAGCAGCCCCATGGCATCGCATAAATCCAAGAGTTCGGGCGCGGGAGGGTTGTGGCTCATGCGGATGGCGTTGCAGCCCATCTCCTTCATCAGCTCCAGTTGCCGCTCCATCGCCCGGACGTGAACGGCCGCGCCTAACGGGCCTAGATCATGGTGCAGGCAGACGCCTTTCAGCTTCATGTACTCCCCGTTCAGGCGAAAGCCTTCCTTTGCGTCAAAGGAAATCGTCCTGATGCCAAAGGGCGTTTCGTATTGGTCCACTTCCACCCCGTCCAGCAGCACAGTGGAGACTGCCTTGTACAACCTGGGATGAGCGGTACCCCATAGCGCAGGCCGCTTCACCGTCAGGTGCTGCTCGAATTCCGCATGGGCGCATACCTCCTGCACCGAGGTAGCCTGCGCGCAGAGGATCCCTTCAGGGTTTAGGAGCTGCGTTATCAGTTCCACCTTCGCTGCGGAGTCCGAGCTGCCGGCTACGTTCGTGCGGACCCTGATTGAAGCACACTGCTCCGAGATATCCGATGCCGTAATATACGTGCCCCATGGGGCAACATGAACGGGGCTCTTGACGACAAGCCTCACCTGACGGTAGATGCCTGCTCCGGGGTACCAGCGGGAGGAACTTGGTAGTGAGCAGACCTGCACTGCAAGAACATTCTCCCCGCCAAACGTCACATGCTCGGTCAGATCGAAGGTAAAGGAGGTGTAACCATACGGCCAGGAGCCACACTCTGTTCCGTTCATGTAAACGGTGCTGTTCGACATCACCCCATCGAACTCCACTGTAATGAGCCGGCCTCTCCATGCCTCCGGAATGATAATGTGAAGGCGGTACCAGCCGATTCCGACGATCGGCAAAGCACCCGTCCTGCCGACATGCGTAATGTTGTCATGAATGCCGTCCTCCATAACCGAATTGACATGGACATCATGATCCGGGTGAAACGGGCCGGCAATAGCCCAGTCATGCGGCACTCTCACCGTCTCCCATCCGCTCTCATCCAGATGAACCCGGCTTCCCTGCACGGGTTCGGGCTCCTCCAGCGAATGCCGTGTAAATTTCCAGCCTTCCTTCAGCGGGATGATCTGCCTTCCGTTTTGTTCCTCATTCGTCATCGCTTTCATTGCACTTCCCACCTAGCACTTTATTGTCAGGCTCCATAAATCCGCGGCATCGGCATTGGCTCCTTGCCCAGCTCCGCCCAGGCATAATTGAGCAGCAGCTCGCTCTTCAGCCGCTGGCTGCCGTGATCGTCCCATAAATTGTTCAACTCCTGCGGGTCCTCCTGCAGATCGAACAGCTCGCCGTATGTCTGGTTATAGTACACCGTCAACTTGTAACGGTCGTTCACGTAGGTTTTCTGGTGAATCGTCGAAGGCTCATGGCGGAACTCACACAAAATGTGATCCCGAGCTCGGCTCTTTCGTCCCAGCCATACCTCAGACTGATCGATTCCGGTCATGTGTGGGGGAACCTGCAGTTCAGCAAGGGATAGTAGCGTAGGCGCAAGATCCACAAGCGACACCATCGCATCACTCTTAAGGTCTGCCTCCACCTGGCCCGGATACCGGACGATGAAAGGTACCTTGATCAGATCCTCATACATGAAGCCGCCCTTAGCCTGAAGCCCGTGCTGACCGAAGAAATGCCCGTGGTCCGAGGTAAAGACGACGATGGTGTTGTCCGCCAGTCCCAGCTCATCCAGCCGATCCAGAATGCGGCCAATGTATTTATCCATCATGCTGACCATGCCATAATAGGTCGCTACCAGTTGCTTGCGCTCCTCCTCAGACTTGAGATGGGAATGGTATCCATGAATGGGCTGCCCGCTTTCACGCAAGGAAGAAAAGTCCGGGCGTACCTGCTGGGTTTTGCCAAAATGCGGCGGATTGCGGTCATGCTCACCGGGCACGACAGCCGGGATCGTGAGTTCCTCCGGATCGTACATCGTATCCCACGGCGCCGGCACCAGATATGGCGGATGCGGGTCAAAGAAGCTCGCCCAAAGGAAAAAGCTGTCTTCTTCCTGCTGATATTTGTACAGCTGTGCCTCGGTCCGCTCGGCAATCCAGGTGTTGTAGTGGTATTCCTCCGGAATATCCCAGGTATGCTGTTTGTCCGGATCCATCGTTCCTGTAGGCGACTTGAAATAATCCCTCCAGTTGGTGCAGCCCTTCTCTTCGAGCCAGATCGCATAGTGCTGGCCTACATGAGCTTCGTTGGTATGGTTCCGTGCCAGCTCCACATGGTTAAATCCGTAGAAGTTTTCTTTAAACTGGCGCCAAAACTCCAGGTCCTGCAGAAGCGGATACGACTCCAGTGACGGGTATTCCTCCGTGCTGTGAAGCGGCTGAAAGTGAGCCTTTCCAATGAGAGCCGTTTGATAGCCCGCGGACTGAAAATAGTCACCGACCACCTTGCGGTCTTCCATCAGCTTGGTCCCGAGCGTCCAGGCTCCGTGCTGGCTCGGATACTGGCCGGTAATGATGGATGCGCGGGTGGGTGTGCAGGTCGGATTCGGGCAGTATGCACGCTGAAAGGTCGTCCCCTCCCGCACGAGCCGGTCCAGATTCGGTGTAGACAGCTCCGGCTGAATGGCACCGATCGTATTCCAGTGCTGCTGGTCACTTGTAATTAGCAAAATGTTAGGTTTTTTCATAGCGCTCCCCCTCCCCCAGATTCAATTCTTATATCGAATGTTACTGTCAAATAAGTCCTGAATTCATATCAGAATGTTAGGTCAGGTAGCTGCTCTGACCGTGGGCTACTCCGACCTGTTCATGTTCACGCGCACCTTCACCGCCCAACGGCTGCCCGCTTGTGTATAGGTTCGAATTAGAACTTTAAATGTCCGGGGTACCGATATTCCACGGAATATTCCACTTCGGGATTGCCCGGTACATATGGTTCAGAATGATGCGGGTGCCTTCCAACTTGTGCTGCTGGTAATCCGGATCATCCCACAGATTGTTCGTTTCCTTCGGATCCTGCTTCAGATCGTACAATTCACCATAATCCCGGTCCATATAGTGCACAGTCTTAATTCCGTTATAGATGCAGCCCTTTATCGCACCGGCCTCCATGTACACAACATCTCTGACCTTGACCTCCTTATTCCGATCCCAGTAGCCGTTATATGAGAAGCTCGATAGCTTCTCTGGCACCTCTGCTTCCGCGGCCTCCAAGCAGGTGGCAGCAATGTCGATATTCAAGACCTCATCGGCTACCTCTATGCCTTTAAAGCCCTTGACAGGCGGCTTTACGAATAACGGAACCCGCATCAGGCTGTCGGTCAGGCATTGCAACTTCTCCACCATGCCGAAGTCGCCCATAAAGTCTCCGTGGTCGGAGGTGTAAATAATGAGCGTATCCTCATACATATCGCGATCCTTCAACATTTGAATTACTTCGCCGATCTTTTGGTCAATTAAGGAAATGTTCGCATAATAGGAGCGTTTCGTCTTCTTGAACTGCTCCTCGGTGAAATCTTTCAGATATATTTGGGCATAGGAATCCATGCCCTTAAATTGAGGCGGCTTCTGGTCCAACTGCTCATAGGTCGTATCGGGAGACGAGAGCTCATTGAGATCATAAGCCTCGGCGTATTCAGTCCCTTCCAGATCATAAGGGTGGTGCGGACCGGAGAATGAGAGCGTGAAGAACCATGGCTTGGCGTCTTCCTCCTGCTTCTCTTGAGCTTTATTTTCCAGCCAGGTTTTACCCAACTCACCCAGAAAATCATCCAGATGATACTTGGTGTCCACGTTCCAGCGGCCGCCGCTGATGAACTCTTTCGTATATACGGACTTTCGGTCGATGCCGTTTTCCTTGAGGAAATCCAGATAAGGCTGAATATACTGGTTCTCAGCGAAAGCGCCGTGGCCGTCCACGATCATCTCATCATCAAAGCCCCGCTTGATTTCAGAGCCTGCAAAATGCTGCTTGCCGACTACCGCCGTATGATAACCGGCCTCCTGCAGGCGTGTCATGAAGGTCGTTTCATAAGCCGGCAGTTGGGTGATATAAGAAGGGCATTCGCACTCTGACGGAAATTTCCCTGTCATAATTGCAGCCCTGGAAGGCACGCAGGAAGGATTAGCACAGCGGGCGTTCGTAAAGAACACACTATCCTTGATCAGTTCATCAAGGTGAGGGGTTTGAACCTCGGGATTAATACAGGAAAAGGTGTCATATCGCTGCTGGTCGGTCATAAGAAACAATATATTTGGTCTTTTTTTAATAGTCATGTGATGTTGACTCTCCTTCCGTTATATTTGTGGAGCTCCGTAATTCCACGGCATGCATGAGCACTCTCCTAACGCAAGCAACTCATCTATTAGCAACGTCTTTAGTTGCTCCTTGACGCCGGCCGCCGCAGCATCTTCCCACCGGTTATACCGTTCCCAGGGATCCTCCTTGATGTGGTACAGCTCACCGTATGGCCGTCCCCGGTAATAGACCAGCTTCCACTCCTCCGTCCGCACGGCGCGCAAATCTCCGGCCTCCATGTACATGGTCTCCCTGCGCGGTGCCGCAGGCGGCCGCTCCCAGAAGGGATTCAGGTCAACGCTGTCCATGCGTTCCGGCACCTCTGCCCCGGCGGCTCTTAGGCAGGTCGCTGCAATGTCCAGGTTCGAGACGAAAGCTTCCTCCGTCCTCCCGGCAAACCCGGAACCCGGCGGCTTGACGATGAACGGCACACGCATGAGCACCTCGGACAGATACTGGCCCTTGCCCATCATTCCAAAATCACCCATATATTCGCCGTGATCGGACGTAAACAGGATGAGCGTATTATCATACTCGCCGACTGCCTTCAACTCTGCAATAATTTCGCCAATCTTTTGGTCAATTAATGTCATGTTCGCATAATAGGTCAGCCGGGTCTCCTTGAGTTCCTGCTCGGTCATGCCAAAGGCGTTGGCCCCGCCGGGATTGCCCTGCCCGGTCCGGAGCTGCTCCTTGAAGTGAGGCGGCTTGCCATCAAGGTCGCCCTCCGAGGTCAGGGGCAGATCGATCTGCTCCAACCGGTATGCTTCCTCCTGTGGGAGCCCCGCGCCATCAAATGGCATGTGAGGCCCGGGGAAGGAAACACAGCAGTACCAAGGCTTGTCTACCGGCCTTTGGTGCCGGATCCACGACTTGCCCAGCTCTCCGATATAATCGTCGATATGGTACTTGACATCAGCCGTCCATCGTCTGCAGAAACGGTTGACAGGCTCACTAAACTCAGACGTCTTGGTGAAGCCGGACGCTTTCAGAAATTTCATGTACGAGGTTTCCGACTCCCCGCTACGCTCCCACTCGCCCGGCCCGTGCAAATCGATGATGTCTGCATGATCGTAGCCCTGATCAATGAGCGAATCGCCGAAATGCTGCTTCCCCAATACCGCGGTGTGGTAACCCTGCTGCTGCAGCAGGGAGGTAAATGTGACCTCGGAGGAGGGCAGATGGGTAATGTAGGTTGGAGCGCCGCACTTGCTAGGATACCTCCCGGTATTAATGGCAGCTCTCGCCGGCACACAGGACGGGTTCGTTGTATATGCACGCGTGAACAATATTCCTTCCTCTGCCAGCTGGTCCAGTACCGGTGTTCTTACCGCAGGATTTACGACTCCCAAGGTGTCGAACCGCTGCTCATCCGTCATAATGAACAAAATATTTGGCCTCAAAAATGTCCGTCTCCTCTCCCGTTTACGACCGATCCTGTGAATTCGCCGCTTGAAGTGTAATCGTAATAACCCTTTTTCAGAAATGAAGTAGGATTGGTGCCGGTCACCTGCTTGAACACTCTCGTAAAATAGTAAGGGTTGGAGTAGCCCAGCTTCTCGCTAATTTGCGAGATGTTCATAGAACTTTCGCTGAACAAGCGAATCGCTTCCTTGATCTTCTGCTCCATAATGTACCGCTGAATGGACAGGCCAGCCGTCTTGGAAAACACTCGGCTGATGTAGGAGTAATTCATTGCCAACGACCGGGTTAAGTCCGTAGAACGGATTTCCTCGTGAACATGGCTGTGCACGAATTTCTTCACATCGGTCACCAGCTTCTGATTGCCGCTTCTCTTCCGATTTATCTCCCGGTACAGATCCAGCAGCAAATCTAGCGTCCCGACCTTCAACTTGAGCTCATCATAATCGGAGCCGCTGATATAATGGTCTAGCAGCTTGGTCAGCCTGACACAGGTACGCTGGTAATCCTCAACCTCCAGCCATTTCATATCCACCGAGCCGGGTGTGGGGGAAGCCGCGGGCGTAAACGTGATCCAGTTCCACTCCGAACCCGCCTGGGTCTTCTTGTGGCCGTAATGCCGGACCCCGTGCTTCATAAAAAACACCTGTCCGGGGCCGATATAGTACTCCTCGTCCGCTTCAATAATATGGACAAGCCCTTTTCTGACAAAAATCAGCACGTCGCTATCCACTACGCGGTCCATATGTGCCCATACGTCCTGGGTGCGGAACAGCCCCATATTTTGCACGTCGGGAAGAACATCCAGATTGAATTGAACGCCGTTCATCCCTGGCATTCACCTCCTTGCGTATGAAGCTGCACCTTGAATGGCTTAGTCGCCGGAGAGGCTTTGAATCATCCTGGCTGTATTTCGCTCGATCGTCTCGAAATCGCCGGCAAGAATATCCTTCATCGTAACCAGACTGCTGCCTAGACCGACACCGACAGCGCCATTGCGGATATACTCCGCAGCATTCAGTGCGTTCACGCCGCCGACGGCAATAATCTTGGCCTGATTTAATGGAGCCAGAATTTCCTTCACGTATCCGGGTCCGAAGGAGGAGCACGGAAACAGCTTGACATATTTAGAGCCGGCTTCCATCGCACGGACAATTTCTGTCGGCGTCATGGCACCCGGAAGCGGAAGCACATCACGGGCAAGGGCCGTCTCAATGACCGCCTCACTGACGTGGGGGGAGATCAGGAACTCCGCTCCCGCCTCCATGGCCTCCTTCGCATCTTCGCGGTTCATGACCGTCCCCGCTCCAATCAGCATGCGGCCATGAAAGGCTTTCCGCATGGAAGCAATGCCGGACAGCGCGCCTTCCGAATTCAACGTAATTTCGGCAAGGCGCACTCCTCCGGCGTACAACGCGTCCATCACCTTGTTCAAGCGATCCGGGGGAACATTACGCAAAATGGCAATAACTTGATGTTGTTCGATTTTTTCCTGTACGGTACTCAGCATGACGGCATACCTCCAATGTAGTATTGATACAGCCTGGCAGCCCCATACATACTCAGCAAATCGGACTCCTGCTCGGAAACCACTTCAATCTGCAGGCCGGGATAAGCTTCAACGAGGATAGGGGCGACAAGCGACGGAAACAGCGGCTTTCCGTACAGCACAATCCGCTTCACGCCTTCCAGCATGTGCGGAGTCAGCATCGACAGATCCATAGCGATCACCACGCCCAGCAAAAAGCTCGTCACCGCCTGCTTGCTGTGGCCGGACAGCAGCCCTAAAGTCCGAACAGAGAACAGCGCATGGCCCGTGCCATACGTATTGGCTGCTTGGAGCCCCTTCTTCACCCAGGGAAGCTCAGGAACCACCTCGTCCAGTGAAAGAACGCTGTCCTTTAGGATCGTATGCTGGGACACCGCCATCAGCAGCTCACCTGACACCGAGGTCAAGCAGCCCTCAATGGACTGCTCCCGCAGCTTGATCCACTTGTGGTGAGAGCCATAGTGCATGACGAGCTGGCACGCGTTATCCTGGCCCGGTCGTTCTTGACGGCTCAGATACCCGTATATTTCCGTTTCTTCTCCCCGCATCATATCACTTTCTTCTTCCTGCTCCCGAATGAATTTAATCCCGGGTACGAACAGGATCGGATAGGGAATGACTTCTGATAACAACTGCCGTTCCATCCGTGCCGCCACAGACCTTTCATCCACCGGCCCAAGCACATGAGCCACTTCATACAGCCCAGCATTGGACGTAATCATACCGGATGCAATGACCGCTTCCACCTGTGACATGAGCTTCGGGTGGAGGGTGCATAGCTGCATATAGCTTTCCTTCAACGCGGCCTTTAACGGATCGCTGCTGCCAGAGATTGCAACATCCTTAGCTCCTACCGGTTTCTTGATGCTTACAACCAAAGTATGATGATCCAACAACCTCATGCGGCAGTTGGTCGTTCCGCAGTCAATGACTAACAACTTCACGATGCTTCCCCCTAAGTTAATAGCAGGGAGCGGGCAGATGTCGATCAGCCCGCCCCCCGCTTGATGGGATCTCTTATTTTCGAATAGAAATACGCTTGATGTAGTAGTACTCCTCCAGGCTATAGGTTGAGCAGTCCTTGCCTACGCCGCTTTCCTTCATCCCGCCATGCGGAAGGGTCACATTATAGTGCGGGCCGTTGACACATACAGTGCCTGCCTCAAGCGTCTCTGAAATATTCAGAACATGCTGAAGATTCGTGCCGAACACATACGAAGCCAGGCCGAATTCCGTGCTGTTCGCTTCCTTCACCACATCCTCCACCTCACGGAACGTCAGGAGCGACAACACCGGACCAAAAATTTCTTCCTTGAAGATGTCCATATCCGGACGTACACCGCTGATAACGGTTGGCTCCAGGTAGTAGCCCGCCCTCTTGTCTGCAGGTACGTTGCCGCCGATTTCAATCTCAGCCCCTGCCGATACAGCGGAAGCGATCAGCTTCTGCACCCGCAAACGGTGGCCGTCTGTAATCATCGGACCCATACCTGCCCCAGGCTCACGTCCCCAGCCCAGAACGATCTGCTTCGTTTTCTCCACAACCTTCTCTTTAAAAGCCTCCTGCACGGATTCGTGGACAAATACCCGATTCGGCGATACACAGATCTGGCCGGCATTGCCGAACTTCAGGGACACCAGTTGGCTGGCTGCCTGCTCCAGATCTGCATCAGCAAGCACGATGGCCGGCGCATTGCCACCCAACTCTAGCGAGTAGCGCTTGATCGACGTATTCGATTGCCCGATGATGGCCTTGCCGGCTGCAGTCGAGCCGATCAACGTAATCATTCGTGGAATGGTGCTTTGGTTCATGACGGCTGCCAGCTTCAGGGTATCCCCTGTAATTACATTAATGACGCCAGCTGGGAATCCGATTTCCTCGGCAATTGCGCCGATCATCAGCGTAGAGAGTGGCGTCAACGGCGATGGCTTCAGCACGCATGTACATCCCGAGGCTAATACCGGACCGAGCTTGTAGGCGAGGTTCAGCATCGGAAAGTTCCAGGCCAGATAACCGACCACTACGCCTACCGGCTGCCTTTTGATCAAATTCATATATGAATTGTCTTCGTCTTCGATAATTCGCCCATGCAGGCGCTTTGCTTCCTCATAATAGTAACGCAAGCAGCGAGGCAGCATTTCGAAATCCTCTTCCGCCTGGGCCAGCGGCTTGCCGGTCTCGCTCATCAGTACATCCAGGATCAGCTCCCGCTTCTCCTCAATTGCTTGTGCCAGACGCTCCATCCAATCTCCACGCTTCTGTAGCGGAGTGCGCGACCATTCCGGGAATGCCTTCTCGGCGCTCTTTAATGCGGCTTCGGCTTGAACCTCTGTTGCCATGCGCAGTTCTCCGGCCAGCTGCTCTGTCGCAGGATTGTGGACGAGCATCACATCACCCACACCCTCTACGGCAATACCACCAATATAATGACTGTACATTGGCCCCAACTCCATTTTTAAATTTTCATTCTATATTTAAATGATAGCGACAGCATTTTCAGCTGTCAATGCTTAACTTTAAATAAATTTAAATATTAAAAATTATTTTATATATAGTTGGTTAGTTGAATTCGTTTTCTACAAACAAGATTTAAAACTGCTCCCGCAGGCTGGATATTCTAGAGTTTATGGCAAAAGAAAACAAGCATTTTTCAGTCACTGAGTTAAATCAACACCCGTATCCCGCCACTGTCCCTTGTAACCTAAAAGGTAAAAATAGTACTACTTTTGTTCCTTCTACTGCATGGATGAGGGTGTGAAATATGACTACAATGGCTTTAAGAACATCACATTTTCATACAGGAGGACTACCCTTGAAACAAGACATTCGTAAAGTAAAACCTCTTCAAATGACAGCCGCCCGCTGGACGACTGGATTCTGGGCGGACCGCTTTGGACTTTGCCACAACGAGATGATTGATTCCATGGAGAAGGCACTGCAGGTAAAGGAGAACGGTGCATATATGCCGAACTTCGAGGTGGCTGCTGGTCTGAAAACCGACAGGCATTACGGCGAGGACTGGTCTGACGGCGACTGCTACAAGTTTCTGGAAGCGTGTGCGCACGTATATGGCCTGACCAAGGACACTGAGCTGAACCAAAAGATGGACAAGTATATAGGCTTTATCGCGAAGGCTCAGGAAGAAGACGGCTACATCAGCACGAACGTGCAGCTCAGCCACAAGCAGCGCTGGGGACAACGGATTTTCCATGAGGATTATAACTTCGGGCACCTCCTGACGGCGGCGTGCGTGCACCATACAGCGACCGGCAAGGACAATTTCCTCAACGTTGCTATCAAAGCGGCGGACTATCTGAACCATACCTTCAACCCTTGTCCGAAGCACCTGATCCACTATGGCTGGAACCCATCCAACATTATGGGCCTTGTGGAACTATACCGTATAACAGACAATGAGCAGCACCTGAAGCTGGCAGATATTTTTATGACCATGAGAGGAGCAGGCTACGGCGGCGAAGACCAGAACCAGGACCGCACACCGCTTCGTGAGGAGATCGAGGCCACAGGCCATGCGGTTACCGCTGTTTATCTGTATGCTGGTGCTGCGGATGTGTACGCCCACACCCAAGAGAAATCCATTATGAACGCGCTGGAGAAAATATGGGACAATATGTACCTTAAGAAGATGTACATCACCGGAGGAATCGGTTCCATTTACAACGGTCTCTCTCCGAACGGCGACAAAATCTGGGAAGCCTTTGGCACCGACTATCATCTACCGAATCGTTCCGCTTATACCGAAACATGCGCAAACATCGGGAATGCCATGTGGTCCATGCGGATGTTTGACCTGACCCAGAACCCTAAATATATGGATGTTTTTGAAAAAGTCGTCTACAACAATCTGTTGGGCTCCATGTCCCTTGACGGCCAGCATTTCTGCTACACCAACCCACTGGAAACCCGCGGCGGCAAGCTGTTCAACCATTCCTCGCTCCAGACCCAACATTTCCGGACGCAGCGCTGGTTCACGCATACCTGCTACTGCTGCCCGCCGCAGGTGCTGCGTACAGTGGCCAAGCTGAATCAGTGGGCTTACGGACAATCCATTGACGGATTGTACTTCCACCTCTACAGCGGCAATGAGCTGAAGACGGTGCTGGAATCCGGAGAAACGCTGGAGTTGGACGTTCAGACCCGCTTCCCGGCCGAGGAAACCGTCCGCATCACGGTCAAGAGCAGCCTGAAGCAAGAAACCTCCATCTTCCTGCGCATTCCGACTTGGGCGGAGGGAGCTTCCGTGAAGGTGAACGGGCAAGCGCTTGAAGGCGTTACGGCTAGTAACTATTTCGAGACCCGTCAGGCCTGGAAGGCGGGCGATGCTATTGAGCTCGTCTTGCCGATGCAGGTTCGCATGATCGCAGCCAATCCGATGGTGGAGGAAGCGCGCGGACAAGTTGCGTTTACGTACGGTCCCTTCGTATACTGCCTGGAGAGCGTCGACCTTCCGGAAGACACTTGCATCGACCAGATCCGTATTCCGCATCAGATCAAGCTTACGGCACAGTACGACAGCGAGTTGCTGGGCGGTGTAACGAGACTGAAGGGAACTGCCGTAAAGCTTCCGCCTGCTGATCATAGCGATGCTCTATACAAGCCGTTCTCGCCTTTGCAGACGGAAGATATCGAGATTAATCTCGTTCCTTACTATGCCTGGAACAACCGCAGCCACAGCGACATGTCGGTCTGGCTGCCATTAATCTAGCATCAGCTTGTGAAAAGCCGGCCAGGCCCTCTGTTATTCGGGAGCGGCTGGCTTTTTATATATAAGCGAGGACTCTGATGAATATACTTATGCACACGCCAAAGAGGCAGCGTAACGGAGCATTCCCGGCCGCTGCCTTTTTACATCATTGCTTGCGAAGTATCGCCACGCCCTTGCTAGTCTCTGTCTACTGCTGTGCGGTTAGCATCACTTCATTTCCTCTTTAAACGGCAAAATCATGCCCTTTAAATCCTTCACCGCATATTTCTCAATAATCTCGCGATTGATCTCCACACCAATACCAGGTCCATCCGGAATCGACACCATACCGTCCTTCATCGTAATGGCATGACCGATCAGATCCGCACGGAATGGATGGGACGATTGATCGTATTCCAGCATAGGCTCCTCAGGGAACAGGCCCAGCGGGGTCGGCGCCAGGGACGCAATGAATTGGAGCGAGGCCGCCAGGCCAACTCCCGAACCCCAAACATGAGGAACCATCATCGTATTCCAGGCTTGTGCGAGCGTTGCAATCTTCTTGCATTCCGTGAAGCCTCCCGAGGAGCAGAGATCAGGCTGCACAATGTCAAGCGCGCCTTGCGCAATCCAGTGACGGTAGCCCATCTTGCCAAACAGATTCTCACCGGATGCAATTAATGTTCCTGTAGCATGACGAATCGCTTTGTAGCCGTCTATATCCTCCGGAGCCAGCAATTCTTCCATAAAATACAGCTTAGACGACTCCGACTCCAGCAGCAGCCTTCTTGCCAGTCCCGTGTTATAGGCGCCATTGGCATCCGCCATGAGCCGCATTTCCGGTCCCACCGCTTCCCGGACGGAGGTGATCAAGGCCAGATCCTCGTCTATGCCGAAGCCGATCTTAAGCTTCATGGCACGAAGACCATTCGCCTTATGCTGCAACGCCTCTGCTACGCCATCCGCGGGGTAGCTGCCCTTCGCCGTCCGGTAGAAGCCGGTCGCATACGGCATAACCTGCGTGCGGAACGTGCCGCCGAGCAGCTTGCTGACGGGAAGGCCGCAGCTTTTGCCCTTAATGTCCCACAATGCGATATCAATGCCGCTTATAGCATTCACCGCCGCGCCGCCTTGGCCGTAAGGACGCGACAGATTGTACATTTCCTCCCAGAGCACATCCGTGTCATGAGGATCTCTTCCTATTAGAAGTGGCGCAAACGCGTGTCTAATAAAGGCGGCGGCAATCTCCGGCGGCTGGAGCCCATGGCACAGGCACTCTCCCCACCCTGTAATGTCGGCATCCGTCTCGATCTCCACCAGCACCGACGAGCGCTGCTTCACCCAGCCTTGAGAGAAATAAAAAGGTTCCTCCAGCAGCGATTTCATGACATGCACTTGAACGTTTGTTATCCGCATCCCGCATTCCCCTTTGCGTTCGATTACTTCAATTATACCCCCTTCATTTTTTATGTCAAACACAATTTTATATATAAACTTAAGTAGGTAAAACAAGACACTCCAGCTTACAGCGCTGAAGCGTCTTGTTCACGCAGTCAATAATCATTATGCAGCCGGATCGAAACCCCGCCGTCAATCACAAGAGAGGAGCCCGTCATATAGGATGCCTTGTCGCTTGCAAGAAAGGCGACCAGCTCGCCAATCTCGTCAGGCTCCGCCATTCTTCCCAGCGGGATATTCCGGGTCAGCTCCGCTTCCCTCGTCTTGCGGTTATCAACGGGAATGGTGCTCAGGTATCGATCCATAGCTATGTTCCGCGTTAATCCTGGCAGAACGGCATTAATCCGGATGCCGAATGGCGCCAGCTCCAACGCAAGACTCCTCGACATGGCCGTTACTCCGCCCTTGATCGCCGCATAGGAGCTGAAGCCCGGAAGCGTAACATGCGCATGTACGGAGGCGATATTAATAATGGAACCTGACTGGTTCCGCTTCATATGAGGCAGCACCTGTTGAATTAGGAGGAACTGCCCCTTCAGGTCCGTCCGCAACACACGATCCAATTCCTCCGAATGAATCTGCTCCACCGGCCTGTAATAATGAGTTCCTACATTATTAACCAGAATGTGAACATCACCGAATTGGGAGACGGTCTGCTCCACAGCCGCCTGCAATTCCTCCTCCTTGGCTACATCCGTACGTATGAACAGCACTTCACCGCCGGTAGCAGTCAGCTCTGACATGGCCGCTTCGCCAGCATCCTCGTTCCAGTCCAGCATAGCGACGCGGCAGCCCTCTCGAAGCAGCACCTCGACGATGCCTCTGCCAATGCCTCCAGCGGCGCCCGTTACAATCGCAACCTTTCCTTTCATATCGCTAATCGGCCTCCTTGTCCTGAAGCTGCTTAACCCTTCACGCCAGAGAACGCAACGCCCTTCTCAATATACTTCTGCGCGAACAGAAAGATCAGCAGCAGTGGAATCATAGATACGAACGCGCTGGCCATCAGCATGTTTTGCAGCACGCTTGGCTGATTTTGCAGATCGTTGAGCGCAACGGTAAAGGTCCAATATTTCGGCGAGCTGTTGACGACAAGCGGCCACAGAAACTCATTCCATACCGGTATGAAGGTCATAACGCCGACCGTAGTGAAGATTGGAATGGACAGTGGCGTCACGATTTGCAGAAAGGTTCTGAGCTCTGATGCGCCATCCACTCTGGCCGCCTGCAGCAGCTCCTTGGACACCTGATCGAAGAAGCCTTTGAACAGGAAGATCACAATCCCCCACGCGGTGTGCGGCAGGATAACCGCAAGCAGAGAGTTGACGAGACCCAAGTCTTTCATTAGAAGGTACAGGGGCAGCAGCAAGGATATATCCGGAATCATAATAGTGGCCAAGAAGAACATCACCCATATAAACTTCCATCTCTTGCTCTCGATCAGATGAGCCAGCGCATAACCGGCAAGCCCGCCCAGCACCATCTGCACAAGCACGCTCGCCACTGTAATAATGGCGCTGTTCAGGAAGTATTGGGCGAAGCCCAGCGCCCCGGCCGTATCCTGCGCCACCTTGTTCAGCGCCGTATAGCTGCTGAATATCCGAATCCAATTGGATGTCTCGCTAATGGCAACTACTTGACCTTTAACCAGCTCATTGGATCCGTAGAAGGCCGAGAAGCGAGTGGACAGATCCGACTCCGCTATAGAAGGCGTTACCGCTATGCTCTTGCCGCCCTCCCCCTCCCAATTGAACTTGGACAGCTTGTTCTCCCGAATAATCGGCAGCTTCTTATCCATCATCTTGTCGTTGAAGATCGTGGTTGGCACAACCTTGGGCTGTCCTACGAAGAACATGGAGGAGACGGTCTCTGCCGTATAGAGCGTTCGCCCGTCCTTCACGCCAGTCACGGTCACATCGCCGATGCTTTCCCGAATATTTTTCATCCACGGGTACCACATGGCTCTCATGGCGTCCTTCTCGTAAAACTCCGGATCGCTTTCATTGATCCCCGTATAATCGATGGTCACTTCAATGGATTGGGGAATCGTCGGCAGCCACTTGGGCGGATAGGAGTTAATATCCTTCTCCGTCTTAAGCGAGGAGGCGAACATCCACAGAATGGGGATCAACGCAAAGATTACGAATGATATCGTCACCACATAGGCCGTAATCCTAAGCGATCTTCCGCCTTTTTCCCTGATGCGTGTACGTTCCATATATGATCAATCCTTTTCTGCGGAAATTTTATTCTGAATGAGGGTCAGCACCGCAATGACGATAAACATAAATACGGATACCGCACCGGATATGCCGAATCGGGATTGCTGGAAGGCCGAGTTGACCACGAGCATGGACACCACGGTTGTGCTTCCGGCCGGTCCGCCTTGCGTCATAATATAGATATGGTCATAAGCCAGCAATACGCCTGACATAAAGGCTACAAATTGAATAACTATAATAAATTTGATGTTGGGCAGAAGCATCGTCCACATTCTTCTCCATGGACCAGCTCCATCCATCTTCGCCGCCTCCAATATTTCCGTTGGAATGGACTTCAGCGCAGAATAATACAGGAGCAGCGATATGCCGTTGCCGGCGAATACAGCGGGCAACACAATCGCAAGCTTCGTCATCGTGGCGTCGTTGAGCCACAGGTATGGACCTAATCCTACAAAATCAAGCCAATAGTTGAGCAGACCAAAATCCGGGTTGTACATCCACTTCCACACGAGCACCCCGCCTACAAGCGGCATGATTGTCGGCATTTGATACATGAATCGAAAAAACGCATTACCCTTCTGAATGTCGTATAGGAACAAAGCCTGAACAATAGGAATCCAGAACGTCAGGCCCAAATAAAGCGCAAAAAATATAAATGTATTCGAAATCGCTTGCCAGAACGTGGTTGAGCTCAGAAATTCTGTATAGTTGGCGAAGCCGATGAATTTGCCAGGCGGATTAACGATGCTATAGTCAAAAAAACTAATATACGCCATATTCAACAACGGATAATATTTGAACAGCAAATAACATACGACGGAAGGCAACAGAAACAGAACAGGCACCCAGCGAATGTTTAATGTACGCAACATATGTCTCCCTCACCCCAGGAACGGCTATCGGGATTCCCCCTGCCGGGAGAATCCCAATGGCTATTATTTTTTAACTTCTTGATTATATTTGTCTACGACTTCACGCTGTGCCAGACCCTGCGCCTTCTGCATAACCGCCATAGGATCCGCTTTCTCATCCAGAAGCACCTCTTGAACAGCTTTGACCACATAAGGGCTCAGACGCGCTTTCAGGAAGTATTCCAGACGCCCTTCGCCGGCAGCCGCTTGCACGTTCTCAATCAGCTCTTGGGGCATACCTTCTACGAATTGGGATGCGTCAACATCAGATCTTACATTCAGCAGATTCGGGAAGATTCCGTTATCCATTTGATATTGCAGCAGGCCATCCTGTACTTCCTTTGACATCAGGTACGTTGCGTATGTGAACGCCGCTTGCTGCTTCTCTGGCGTTGCCTTCGGATTAAAGATCCACACCGCGCCGCCTACCTGTGCTGGGGATGTTCCGCCTGGGCCCGGAGGCAGTGCGGAGAAGCCAATATTTTCAATATCCATGCCCGAGGATACCATACCGCCGAACCAGTTGGATGCCGCAATCATCGAAGCTGCGCGTCCTTGATAGAAGTCATTGGTATTCTCATCCAGGCTTTGTACCACATTTTTTTGTGTCGCTTTATACTTGAATTTCAGATCTTGGTAGTATTGAAGCGCCTTTACGGCAGGCTCAGATGTGAAGGTCAGCTTAGCGCTTCCATCTTCCTGCTGCTCGGTCAGGTCGCCGCCGGCTTGCCATACATAATATTCGAAGAACCAGTCCGCCCAATCCATACCCAGCAGAGCGTAGCCATATTGATTTTTGGAGGCGTCCGTCAGCTTCTGCGCCGCTTCTCCAAAGGACTCCCAGTCCTTCAAGGCTTCTTTTTCATCCAGGCCCGCGTCAGCAAACATTTGTTTGTTGTAAGCCAGTCCCGTTACATACATGAAGTTCGGAATGCCGTAAATTTTGCCGTCTCTTGTAGCTGCCTGTGTAGCGGATGGCAGGAACATATCCTTCTCCGCGTAGTTGTTCCACAGCTCCGTAATATCAGCCGCAATGCCTTGGTCGATGTAGGATTCCATATCCGGGAACGCATTTGCGTACAGATCCGGCTGCTCGCCGCCTACAACGGCTGTCATGAACTGCTCTCTTTCTTTGGTCAGCGTCTGCATGACGTGTTCAACCTTGATATTGGGATACTTCTCGGCGAAATCCTTGAACACCTGCTCCCAATATGGCTTAGCCGGGTCGCCGTCCTGCGGCATGTCCCATGATACAATCTCAACCACTTCATCCGTAGCAGGCGGTGCTGACGCGGCATCATCTCCGTTGCCGCTTCCATTATTGCCGCCGCCGTTGTTGCCGGAGCATGCTGCCATGAACAGCGATACAACAAGAGTCAGGGCCAGAACAGCCATTAGCTTTGCTTTCTTTTTCACTGATAGTTCCCCCATTCGAGTGATGTGCTTAAACTTTGCTTTGCTTTGCTTTACACTTCTTATTGTAGAAGGAATGGGGGCGTGAGCTGTAAGAATATATTAGGCGGTTCATACGAAAATCTTAACCATACATACAGAAACGAGCGGAAGCCTTGGAAGGCTGTCCGCTCGCCTGGATTAGTCGAACTCCATATTATAAGCGTCAATGACCTCGCGCTGAGCTTTCTCCTGCGCTCGGGTGAGGGCATCATATGGCTTTGTGTTTTCATTCAGCAGAACCTCCTGAACCGCAGCAGAGACATAAGGGCTTAGACGGGACTTCAGGAAATATTCAAGCCGACTCCCCTCGGCTGCCCGCTGAATACTGCGGACAAGCTCCTCCGGCATCCCTTCGGCGTAAGAGATAGGATCAACATCCTCCCGCACTGACAATAGATTGGGCAGCATACCGTGCTCCTTCTGGAATCGAAGCATCTCCTCCAACGCGTATTTGGATGTCATGAAGGTCGCGTAGGTGAAGGCTGCCCGCTGCTTCTCTTCCGTTGCGTTCGGGTTCAATATCCAGATGCCCCCGCCCACTTGTGCGAGTGACACGCCGGCGGGACCCTTCGGAAACGTCATCACACCGATATCATCCATGTCAACACCCGATTCCAGCATTTCCCCGAACCAGTTGGAGGCTGTAATCATCGTCGCGGCGCGCCCAGCGTAGAAGTCTTTTTTGTTGTCATCCAGACTTTGCAGCGTGTTGGGCTGCGTCACGCCATAGCGGAACTTCAA
This sequence comes from Paenibacillus sp. MY03, assembly GCF_002165585.1. Taxonomy (NCBI): domain Bacteria; kingdom Bacillati; phylum Bacillota; class Bacilli; order Caryophanales; family Paenibacillaceae; genus Paenibacillus; species Paenibacillus sp. MY03. The sequence goes on from NZ_MXQD01000014.1 coordinate 208,506, forward strand.
ATCCTGATAATAGCTCAGCGCCTGAACCGCGGCATTGGAATTAAAGGTCAGCTGCACGGTTCCATCAGGATTCTTGCTGGTAAGATCACCTCCGGCTTGCCACACATAATATTCATAGAACCAATCCGCCCACTCGGTTCCCAGAATGGTATAGCCATATTGATTGCTGGAGCGGTCGGTCACTTGCTCCGCCGCCGCTGCGAAGGAGTCCCAATTCAAGAACGCTTCCTCCGGGTTGATGCCATTCTCCTCAAAAATCCGTTTGTTATACGCCAAGGCTGTCACATACATGAAGTTAGGAATACCATAGATTCGTCCATCCTTCTCCGCTGTCGTCATAGCAATGGAGGAATAGTCGGCGCTGTCCGGATATTGTGTCCACAGCTCTGTAATATCGGCAGGAATGCCCTGATCAATGTACGACTCCATATCGGGAAATGCGGCATTGTACAAATCCGGCTGCTCGCCCCCTGCGACAGCGGTCATAAACTGCTCGCGTTCCTTCTGGAAGGCCGCCTCCATATGAATCACCCGGATATGGGGATAGGCCTGCTCGAATTCCTGAAACATGCGCTCGTAATACGCCTTCTCTGCCGAGCCCGCGAATGGCTTGTCCCAGACAACAATTTCGATAACAGGGTCCGTCAAGCCATCTTCCAGCTTCAGATGGTTATCTCCGGAGCACGCGGTCAAAGACAATAGGAACCATAGGACAGCGCCCGCCGCTAATGTCGCTCTTGTCACAATACCTGCAACCATCCTTCTCCCCTCCTTTCTACGCATGCGGAGCGCTCTTATCCCTATATTGGCCTGGAGTAGCGCCAAAGCGCTTGCGGAATACGCTTCCGAAATAAGCCGCATCGTCGAAACCGACCCTCTCGCTGATATCGCGTATCTTCATATCGGTCTCCACCAGCAGCCGCGCCGCTTCCTTCATCCGAAGCCCATTCAAGAAATCAACAAAGGATTCCCCGTATTTCTCCTTAAAGCGCTTGGAGAAGTAATTGGGATGAATAAAGAACCGTTCCGCAATCATCGCCAGCTGGATAGGCTCTGCGTAATGGCGCTCCAAGTAGAGCCGAACCGCCTCCATAATTTCTTTTCCTTCAATATTATTGGATTTGGACAATAAGCCAATCATATTCGTAACGAGCCGCTTCATCTGCTCGACAATCTCATGCCATGCTGTCGCTTGCTGCAGCTCTCGCTGCAAATCTGTCAGCTCGCCGATCGCCCACTGCGAATCCGTGGCATGGGTGATCCAATATTTGTTGAGGAATAGATACAAATCCACGCAGAACCATTCCACCATCACATAGCTGGAGGCGGGCTCCTGCACAATGGCGCCAAGCCGCCGCTCGATCCACTTGTGAACCTTGTCCTTCTCCCACTTGCCCAGCCAATCCTCCAGAAGCTTGACATCCTCTTGGCCGATAAAGGACTTCCGTTGCGCCTCTTGGCCCCCATTCGCTGCGCCCTGGGCCTGATAGATCCGATTCCCTCCATGAAGGATCGCGTTCCTGGCGATCTGCTTCGCTTCCCGGTAGCTCTCCTGCACCTTCGCCATTTGTGGCTGATAAGGCCCTATGCCTATCGTGACTCCCAGCTTGAGATACTTCCGAATGCCGAACGAAATCGCTTCCAGCGTATAGGTCACTCCCGCGCTGTCCTGCCCCTTCTGAAGTCCAAGCACGTACACCAGCTCGAAGCGCCTCAGCGAATGATGCACAAGGATGCCCCTGATAGCATTGGACAGGAAGCGCTCCGTTACAATATTTTTGATTGCGAACCAGAGCAGCTCCTCCTCACCTGGACCAAAGGAGCCATGAGGCACCTTGAACGGCTCCAATTGGAGGACAACCGCCGTAAATGCAGCTCCATGCTTCGCAAGCTCATTCAGCTCGCTGCTGGCCTCCGCGAAGTCCTCTTCCTGCAGGAATTGGGTAAGCGCCTGCTGACGGGAAGCCTCCTGGCTTGTTTCAGCCACGCACTTCAGCTCCTGAATCATCTGATCCGTCTGCTGCTCCGCCTCTCTGCGCTCCAACAGCTCCATCAGCGTAGCATACAGCTCATCGTCCTCCAGCGGCTTCACCAGATAATTGCTGACTCCGTATTTGATCGCTTGCCTGGCGTAATCAAATTGATCATAGCCGGTGACAATGATCAGCTTAACCCGGGCATCCAGCTCCAACGCATGTCGGATAAATTCCAGACCGTTCATGCCGGGCATATGAATATCCGTTACAATCAGCTCCGGCTTCGCTGTCTTCATCAGCTCCAGCCCCTTGAGCCCGTCCCCCGCTTCCGCTACGACCTCTACAGGCAGACCGGTTTGACGAATCTTATGGATGATGCCTTGTCGAATAATGGGCTCGTCATCCAACACCATAATTCTCATATCGTTTAAGCCTCCTGGTCGGGCAAATAGGTTTTGATCGTAATTGAAAAGGTTGTCCCATATTGCTCGTCGCTGCTGAACGTAATGCCGCATTCCGAACCATATAACATGCGGATACGGGATTGCACATTGTGAAGGCCAATAGAAGCCTGTTGATGTTCAAGCCCTGCAGGAGCATCCTCCAGTTGCAGCAGCGCCCTCAGCCACTGCTGCCGCTCCTCATCAATGACCAAACCATTATTCCATATTTTCACCTGAAGCTCGTCCTGACTCAGAGAAATCGCTTCAATTCGGACAATCCCGCCATCAATGCTATGGCTGATTCCATGATTGACGCTGTTCTCCACTAGCGGCTGGAACAGAAGCTTTGGGATCGGCACCTGCTCCAGACCCGGCTCCAAATAAATGGTGTAGTCCAGCCTGCTGTCGAACCGGATTTTCTGTATGGACAAATAGAGCCTGATTTGCTGAAATTCCGCATCCAGCTTGGACACATCATTGCCGCTTATATTATAACGGAACATCTTGGCCAGCGAGCGGCTGATCAGAGATACTCGATCGTCCCCGTGCAGCGAGGAGATACTATCGATAATGCCTAAGGTGTTGTACAGGAAATGGGGATTAATCTGCGATTGCAGCGATTTGATTTCCGCATTTTTTTTCACTATTTCCGATTCATATACCTTGCTGATCAGACGGTTAATCTCCCTGGTCATACGATTGAAGGATTTGCTCAGATACCCGATCTCATCCTCGGTACGCACGGGAAGCACGACGGAATAATTACCCTTCTCAATCGCTTTCATGCCTTTGCTGAGCAGCTTAAGCGGCGTAATGGTGCGGGACGATATAAATCCCGCCAACAGCATGGAGAACAGCAGGGTGAACACGCCAATCCAGATCGTCCGCTTCGTGAAATTGTCGGCAGACTCCGTCAGCACCCGAGTAGGCACCTCCGTAACGACAAGCCAGCCCGTATGACCCAGACTGTCATAAGCGATCAATTGGTTTTCTCCTAAGCTGGAACGGTAATAGTGGCCTTTGCTCTGGCTGCCCACCATCAGCAGCTCCTCAGCGGTCAAGATGCGCTTGCCCCGCTCAGCGGCATGCCTGGAATACACGATGGTGCCAAGCTCCTTATCCACCAGATAGGTTCTGCCCTCTCGGCTCCCCTCGCTTTCCGCCAGCCACTGCTCCAGCGATTCCGATGACAGCGTAAAATGCATCACACCAATAATGGGACCGGGCGATGTCAAGGTAATTTGTCGAATCGCTTGGACATACGACAGCGTGTAACCGACCCGCTGTCCTGACGCGCTGGGATTGTACATGTCCGTAGGCAGCCACAAGCCTTTGCCATTGGCTCCAATCGCGACTTCCGTCAAGCGCTGCATTTCACTGGGGGCAATCAGGGTGGATACCAGACCGCCTACCCGCATAGCGAAGCCGTCAAGCTGCGAGATCACCACATTCGATACAATGGGATGATTGTATACAAAATTGGATATTTTGCCGCGGTAAGAGCTTTGTCCCTCCGGATCCGTGCCCATACCGCGCACAAACTGATGAAAGTCAAAGTCTCCAAAGTAGTTCCAGGCAAAGCTTTTGACGTTCGTCATATTTGCGTTCAGCGTGGAAGCGGATTGCTGCGTCAGGCGAAGATGACTATCTACTGCCTGTGCCCGCAAGTCATTAGCCGTTCGGAAATAGAAGTCGAACAGGAGCACGAATACAATTAAAGCGATAATAATCAAATAAGACAATAATATTTTGCGATACAGGGACTTGCCGATGTATCGGCTTATAGCATACAAGACTCGCAATGCTCCACCTCTCCTTCCCAGTATCACGTCCTCTTATTGTAAGGGATGAGATACAAAGTGGAAAAGAGCACCCGTTTCCAATTGGAAACAAAGTGCTCAAACCAGCGGGACAGCCTACTTCTGTGACAAACGAAGGTTATCGATCACGAACGAATCTCCGCTCTCCGGCGCATCCTCCCACAGATACAGCTGAATGGAGGCGATTCCCGAAGCGTCGAGCCCCGTCGCTTCCGCTCCCCAGAAGCCCTCTTGCTCCCCCCATACAGGGTCGGAGGCCTTGAACTGGGCTATCGAAATCGTGCGGGATTCCTTGGCCCCAATGGCAAAATAATACGTACGAAGCGCGCCCTTCTTATCCGTTACATTCGCGCGAAGCTGGATCGGCAGCGCATTGGGATTGGTCACATCGGCGACCACGAGCGGCTTGCTTCCCAGGTTCCATGGGGCTGCCGGCTTGATCTCCACTCCGGAGTAATCCGCGTCTAGCGTACCTACGCTAACCTTCATCGCCCGTTTGCCATCCGTTGCGCCAGTGGCTCCATACTGAACAACGGCTGTTTTGTAGGCTGTAACGATGGACAAATCCTCGTTCGACTCAAAGGACATCAGCCACTCCTTGCCTGGCTGGCCGCCTCCTGTACCTGTGCCCTTGCCAAGAAACCGGATGTCATATGCTCTCGCATGCACATCCTTTGCAGCGCTAACCATTTCCTCGTAAGGCACATCGGCTACATCCACAAAACCTAGGTTGTAATTTTCCCCGTCCCATGCGCGTCCAAGCAGCGGCTGATCCACATATTGGAACCAATGCGCACCGACAAAATAAGGATTGTTCAGTACAGTCTCCATATAATGAACATACTTCTCGCCGCGATTCTCTTGATCCACAGCCGACGTATCCGCGTTTGGTCCCGTTCCGAACATGCCTCTGTCATCCGAAGCGAAAGCAAATTCACCGATAATCGCCGGCATATCGAGCTCCTCAAGATGCATCCAGTTTTCGCCTTCCACATCCTCTTTATACACATTGAAGCTGATGACGTCCACATACTTCGCCGCTGCCTTCTGCACCTCTTCGCTTGTGCCCCACTCCGCAAATCTCGAGCCCAGATAAAGGGTATCGGGAAGCTTCGCGCTCACCGCTTTATCCACAATGCGGAAGTACTCATCCGCCAGAAGACTCAGCATGGTCGAATAGTCAGGCAGCATGCCCTCGGACAGCTCTGCCGGCTGATAAGGCTTGCCAAGAGCGTCAAAGGAGGCGAAGCTGGTGCCCCATTGGCTGTTCAGACTTTCAATTTTGTTTTGATAAACAGACTTCAGGTGGGCAATCATTGTGCGTTTGGCATAGCTGCTCTTGGCTGAGCTGTCCATGGCCATAATGTTGCTGATCAGCGCGTACTTGCTTCCCGTATTGGCGGGATTGCCCCAAGCGATCTCGTTGTCGATGTACACCCCAATCATATACTTGTCATCTTCAACGCCATACGCCAATATTTGTTCGTCCAGCATGTCGTCCACGCTTGTCTTGAACGCCGGATCGAATGGATCTGCTACCGGCGCCCAGCCGCCTCCGCTTGGAATGGTGGCATGCTGTCCCCAATGCGTCCAGCCATTGGCAACATAAGCGATACCATGCTCATCGCCCTTCCCGAAGAATAATGCCGGGTCCGACCAGTTACCGAGCGAGCTGAAGCCCCAGCTCTTGAAGCGATCCACAGAGATGTCCTTCCATGCCTTCACGTAGTCCTGTCCGTATTTGCGCTCCAGATTGGCCTGGTAATGGTTGAACAGCCAGCCCTCTGTTTGCCCCAGTGGAGGAGCCCCTACTATGGATGTATAAGTGTAATGCTCGCCCAGCTCTCCATCCTTGGAGGGGAGCTCCGTGAACATATTTTCCCGGCCTGAGATCCAGGTATTCATATCATCCAGTCGAACGATATCAAGACCATTGGAGAAGAACAAGTAGCCCTCGGGATCCACCAGCGTCCACTTGCCTTCATGCTTCGCCACACGGAAGTGCCCGGTAGCTTCAAGCTTCGGTCCGTTCAGCCAACCGCCATATTTGCTTGTTTCCAACGGCTTGGCGCTGGCGAGCGCAGCAGCCTCTTCCTTCTTGTCAGCAAGGAAATCCCCATCGGTATGTACCTTGCCCTCCCAGTCCAAGCCCCTGTATTGGCCATAGCCATCCACCAGGTCGTCCATGTAGCTGAGATCCGTATTGGGATCGCCGATTACGGCAATGTTATCGAATAGGAGAGTGGATTCCTGCTTCGTATACATTTGCCACAGCTGGAATTCCACGATATGGCTGCTGTCCAGCCCCTTCTCTCCCCAGCCGTAGCCAAGCTGGCTGCCGGCAGGATTGGGCGGCAGAAACCGCATCCCGAGATCCAGCGCTTCCGAGCCCATGCTGAGAAAATATTTTTGTGTACTGTTTGCTTTCGCAACGGCAGCGCTTACAGTGGAATGCGCCACGCCGTCCGCGCTTTTGTCATCATCCATACGCAGATAGAAGGTAATGTCCTTGTCCGTCGGATTCGTGACCTCGAAGGACAATGCTTTGCCGCTGCCGAATTGCCAAGGCGTAGTCGCCGTGAATTTGACAGTCGGGAAGTCCGCAGCGGCGTACACGACCTTTAGCGCCTTGGAGTCCGTTGCCTCGTTGTGGACAACCTCAATCGTGGAATCTCCTGTCGTTACAAAGTCTGGAATTGCACCATTCTCGAAATCAAGAGAAGGGAATCCATATCGATGCGAGATGACACGGTCAAGCGCTGTCACCAGCTCTGCGAACGTAATTTTCGCTTGAGGGCGCAGCTTGCTCCCGTTGCCTACGAACACTCCAGCACCATATACGGTCTTAAGCGCCGCCTTCCCTTCAGCGCTCATACCGGCAATATCCCGGAAAATCCGGTCCAGCTCAACGCTTCCTGCAGCATCATCGCTTATGAATGCAGAAGCGACAATGACAGCTTCCTCTCGAGTAACTCCTTTATTGGCCTGATCAATAGACTTACCTTGGGACGCTTGAACAGCCCAAGCCGCTGCTCCCGCATTCGACTGTCTCGAAGCATCCATGGCTTCCCAGCCGATGGAGCTCCCAATCAGCTTCGCCGCATCCTCGCGAGAGAGCGCGCGATTCGGATTTTTTACCTCTTCTGATGCCGCCTCAACATATCCCGCCTGCACCCAAGCCTGTATTGTGCCATCCGCCCAGTGCTTGGAGGACATGCCATACGCCTGCGATGAGAACGCTCCCATCATGAGGAGGAAGACCAGAATCATCAAACTGTGTCGCTTCATTCCTTGTTAACCCCTTTCCGATTCATCTGCCCCTTCATTCTATCGAACTATGCTGGGCCAATCGCATAAATATCTTAAGCATTTGCATGGCAATCCTATAAAAATCGTAAGCGTTCTCCCAGCCTGTACAAGAAAGAGCAGCGAGGGCTTAACCTTTCAGCCCCGCTGCTCCTATATGGCTTCTTAACCTCTATTAGGCATAATTCAAGTAAACAGTACGCTTTTGGAGATAGCCCTCAATACCGTATTCGCCATCCTCGCCGCCGATGCCGCTCAGCTTATGGCCGCTGTGATGGCCCTGCATGCAGCCTGACATGCCTTGGTTCAGGAATACCGTTCCCACCTCCAGCACCTGGATTGCCTGCATCAGCTTGCGATAATCATTGGTGTACAGATAAGCCGATAAGCCAAGCTCGCTGGCATTAATGATGCTCACCGCTTCCTCGAAGCTTCCGATCCGAACAATCGGCAGGACCGGTCCAAAGATCTCTTCTCGTGCTGCAGCCATATCAGGCGTAACATTCGTGAGTACCGTCGGCTCGTACCAGTAGCCCTTCTGGAACCCGTCTCCTGTTGGACGTTTGCCGCCGGCAGCCAGAGTAGCGCCTTGTCGGACCGTCTCCTGCACGATAGCATCAATCTTCTCCAGATCCCGCCCGTTCGCCTTCGGCCCCATCGTCACCGACTCGTCGAAGGGATCGCCTAGCTTAATGGACTTCACTCGCTCCAGCAGCTTCTCCGTAAATGCATCGGCAATGCTCTCATGCACAAGCACCATCTCATTGCAGATGCACACCTGCCCGCAGTTCGCGAAGCGCGCGCCAACAGCCGCTTCTACCGCTTGATCCACATCAGCGTCCTCCAGCACAACAAACGGCGCTTTGCCGCCCAGCTCCAGAGATAACGCCGTAATGTTGTCCGACGCCGCCTTGTAGATCGCCTGTCCCGCTCTAACGCTGCCCGTAACAGTGACTAGCTTCGTAATGGGACTGCTGACCAGCGCCCCTCCGACCTCCACGCCTGTGCCCGTAACGAGATTGGCCACTCCAGGCGGGAAGCCAACCTCATCAATGAGACGGAACAGCTCGGCAGACGCAATCGGCGTGAGCTCATGCGGCTTAATGATCATCGTGTTCCCTGTCACCAGCGCCGGGCCCAGCTTGCGGCCAATGAGCGCGAGGGGATAGTTCCAGGCGCACAGCCCTACAGTGACGCCGTACGGCACCTTCTGAATCATAAGCATCTCGCCCTGACGGTTAGCCGGCAGCACATCGCCCTTCAAGCGGGTAGCCGATTCCGCCGCGTACATGAAATAAGCCATCGTATCGTCGACTTCGCCAAGCGCCTCGCGATAGGTCTTGCCTTGCTCAAGCACAAGCAGCCGGGCGAAATGCTCCCGCTCCTCTTGGATGCGGTCCACCAGCTTGACCAAATACCGAGCCCGCTCAACAGCAGGCAGCAGCTTCCACGAGCGCTGAGCTTTCTCCGAGGAGAGCAGCGCCTTCTGCACATCCTCCAGGTCCGCATCGCTGACATATCCAATCACTTCTTCATTGGCCGGGTTCAACACCTCAGTCAAGCGCCCGGAGGCCGAATCCATCCATAGTCCGTCTATATAAAGTCGATAATAGGTCGTATTCCCTTTTGTCCCCGTCATCATAACCTTCACCTCTTAATTGTAGGATTTCATCATTTTAAACTCTTCCCTCTTTTAAGCAGTACGAATATATTAATGAGGCTCTATAAATATATTAGCTTTTTTAAGCTTCATTATTCCGCTCAATACAGCCTGAATATACCCTTATTATGTGATCACGATCGATGTCTCGCGTTTGGTGGATGAGATACCTGAGAGGGTCGATAGCCAGGGAAACTCATCCGATAAATGAGGACTTGGCACCAGGTAAGTCGGGTCCTGCTCCAATTGATTCGGCCAAGCGATCGTAGAGATTTATCACTCTAGAATGCGCATAATGATTGTGCATGGTGCTTTTGTAGTTATTGTATAGTTTCTACCGATTGCCACTTGTGGCCTCACGTAATCCTGCATTTTCGGAGCATTATGGTACATGGGATTCTGGCATATTAAACGAGTCAAAAAACGGTTCGAAAAATTATGTTTTTTATGAAAACCGTACAGATCATCTGTAAAATGACCGAAGGGCTGCAGGGCTGTGATACGTTTACAGGCCACTTCACAAAACCTCGTTTAATAAATTCCGGTTTTCTCCCCCTGAAAATATGGCCTGCCATACATCACTTGAAGTTCGGCGTCGAATACTTTCCGATATACAACCTGCAAGCGACTGGAGGATGCGTCAATGACCATGCCGTTACCGGCATAAATGCCGACATGCGTTATATCCATAAATCGCCCATTTTGCTCGTAGCTCCAGAAAATTAGGTCGCCAGCCATTAGTTCATCAGCAGTTAGTGTCAGTCCGATTTCTACGATAAAACGCGCCTGCTCTGCCGCCGTTCTTGGCAAACCGACTTCCAATTGCTGATACACCCACTGAACGAGATAGCTGCAATCTGTAAAGTTGCCCTGTCCTGCCTTTAGCTGACTGTAAGGATCACCCAGCCGAGTCAACGCCATATCAACAGCCTGGCTTCCAAGCACCCCCGCTGGTAAGTCTGTTCGGACCGCCTCAAGCTCCCCGGATGACAAGCCTACATGCTCGTCCTTGCCAAGTAGCGCAAGCATCATGGGACGAAATTCGGCTGACAACAATTCGTTTATCATATCGGTCTGCTCAGAATTAAAATCATAGAAAGCCGCTTGCTGCTCTGCCGTTCGGGCTGTAATCGATAGACGCAAGACACGTTCATATTGTGTCACCTGTTGTTCCTCTGTACTTCCATCCTCCTGCTCAATGACTACCATTTCCGTAAGCTCCAGCGTCTCCACATGCGAATCGAGCTGATTCATATCCCAATAAACCGTTTGCAACAGTTCTACCCGCTTGCGATCCATCGTTGCCACGTCGATGCCCACCGTGGACATGGACGTTTTGACCGAAAAAACGGCCAATACCTCCGGCCAGTTGTCGATACGGCTGTTGTCCGCGCTGCCAACGTAATGCATTTCTACGCGATCTACATTTCCAGCCGCCTGACGTTCCTGCACCAATCGAGTCTTAAATTGTTCATCCAACTCCTCTACAATCAACGATAGCTTCTGTGTACCGGGTTCTGTATTTTCATCTGCCACGAATATGGCAAACGGGGAGGAGAGAAGCGCCGCGATGATCATAATGATGCATAGCAGGATAATAACGCTACTGCTGACTCCCATTAGAGCAGCCATTCCCTTCACCAATAGTGCTATGGCTCGAACGAGTATTTTCATCAAACGAAGATTCATGTGAGCGACTGCTCGTGCCGCATGAATCGAATGCCGAGCCTGGGTTACAGTCTGTAGCATTCGCTTCTGCTGAACATCATGCTTTGCTTCCTTACGAGCATGACCTGCCTCTGATGCGGAGAGATGAACAGACTTAATCGTGCGATCCACCATCTTAAGCGCTATCCTCTGGCGAATTGTTCCTTTCTGTTTCATCTTCTCCGCTAACGGAGAAGCCGCCGCAGCGGCCATCCGCCGCGGCGCATATCCTTTCACTTTTACGTTGTGGGCCGCTTTGATACTGGCTGTTTCATGTCCAACCCTCTTTTTCCCAGCTGGTTGCCTCTCAGGCAGGTGTTGACCCACCGCCTTTCCAGTTAAGCGCTGCGATTTCCGCCTTGCGTTTCGTGGTTTCATCCCGTTAATTGGCCACCGCATTAATCGGATAGGCATGCTCGCCCGCGAATCTCGGTCGGCTTCTGGATGAGAATGATATGCCTGATCGACAAGGTGCCATCGCTTTCGGATAATGGTTGCAGCTACCATTGATACACGTACGATGCTTCCTATTGCTCGCTGCATATTCGCATCATTGCGGTCCTGTATCTCCTCCGAAGTAGAACGAGGCCGCTCCTGCTCTCTGTAGCGGGCGGTGTTGTTCCTTCGAAGTACCCCTCTCTGGAGTACGCGAGCCTGCTTGTTAATCTGCTTGATCGACTTGACGATACGTTTGGTTTTTAGCTTTTTCACCGCTATTACCCTCCCTACCTACCGGCTGCGTTCTGCTTTGAACTTAACGGGAGGGATTTGAACCTTGCAGTATTCGGGATAGCGAAGACGGATTGCTTCAACAAAGTAAGGAGCAAAACCACAATCGAAAAGCTCGTGCGGAGTGGAATATCGTTCCGCTCCAGCCTGGCTCCAGCCATTCCAGAGATTAAATGCCAAGCGGCAAGTACGGACAGAACTGCCCGTTTGCCATGGGGCGGACAAGCCCTCCGGCTTAATCCCCCCGTTAGAAAAGTCGAATACGTCGTGAATGTTTCCGCGGGTATCCTTGGATATACCCAGCGTGTAAAACAATGCGCGATGATAGCCGTCTACGTTTCGACATTCATCCAGCATCCGATAGTAGAAGGCTTCGTGTTCGGAGTCTAGGAATAAAGTGGGCTTCATGTTTATTCACCTCTCAAAATAATCGATAGAAGCAAGAAGGCCAAAAAAGTCCTTCTACTATCCGTTTCATTTTGGAGCTCGAATCGGGCACTCTACGTTCCATATGTTATGTTTCAAATGATGATCTTTCTACCGATCTCACGGCTCATCTACTCCGATTTTAACAACCGTGCTAGTCGATGAAGTCCCCGTTCAATCGACTTACGAACGGTACTTTCATCAATTTGCTCCGATCGCGCGATCGCTACTTTGCTCATACCCAACATATAATGCGCATAAATGCGTTGCACCCATTTGTCCGGCAATTGACACAGGGCTTTGTACAATTCTTCACGGGAAGCCTTATGTAACAGCAGCTCCTCTGGAGAAGCCGTATTGTACAAGGCTTCTTGCTCAATACCATCCTCCCGATTCAGGGAGAAATAGGCACGATTACGATATCGCTTTAAAATATATGCGTTTTCATCTAATTCAAACTGTCTCAGTTCACGAGCCATCTCTTCTTCTACCTCCACCCAAACATCCGTTTGATAGAAGGGATAGATTTCGCGCAGGTTGACTTTTAGCTTCATTATTACCGCCTCCAGATTGGTTTTTTTGATAAACCAAACCGGAGGCGGAGAACGGCAGCCCTTGCTGCTTGCCCATCGCTTCCTTCGACGTTCTGGCAAACAAAAAGAACCTCCAGCTTGAGAGGTTCCGGCACCAACATATTTCGGCCAACGAATAACCGATTGACTCAAGAAAGCAGACTGCCCACTACCGGCAGCAAGAAATCGGAAAGTAACTAAACGATCGTGCGTTCGAGGAGATCGCATATCTATCAGCTCCTGCCTGCAAGGCAGCACCACTGTGATTGCTTGTCTCGAGTTGTCTTGGCGCTAACCGAGATGCAAATGATGGATGATCGAAACCTCAAGCCTGATACTCCACTTAAATTATTTAGTTCTAAAAGACTATTGGTTGAAGAATCTAAATTAGGTTAATATTCCCTTATATATAATGTCGCTTTATAGTCGCAAAATCACATAAAACGTCAAAAAATTATTGCTCTATGACGAAGGGATTAGGGATTCGACACCATATATCGGGAGTGTCCGCTCGCAGGAGGCACTCCATCTAGGAATGAACAACGCCTTTGGAACCAATTTAGATTACGGAGGGGATTTGCCAGCCGCTCCGTTCCATTAGTCGTTGTCTTTGTACCTGAATTAGAAGGAGGACGCGAATTTGATGAAGCTCAGGAGTAATGAAACGTTTTTCGTGGATGTGTTTCGCAAGTATTTCACCCGAGTTTTGAACTACTGCAAGAGGCTAATGAGGGGACAGGCTATCGAGATGGCCGAGGAATGTGCGCAGAACACCTTTGTACAGGTGCAAGAGAATATCACGGCCTTGCAGGCTCATCCTAATCTAGCGGGATGGTTGTGCAAGACCGCGAGGAATCAAGTGAACGCTTATTACCGGAAGCTCTATCGACGACGAAAGTACGAAATTGCGATCAGCGACAGCATAGCCAATCAACTGACAGCCAATAGTTGTGAATTGTACGAGGTTTTAATCGGCACATTGGACATGAACAAAATGGTTCGTCATGTCTTGCAGCAGCTCAGCCGCACGGAAACGGAATTTTATGTTGATTACTTCAAGGATCACCTTTCCATACACGCGCTCAGCCAAAAATACAACCTCTCGAAAACGGCTGTCACAACGCGAATCTATCGCTTGCGAAAAAAGATCAAGCAAACGGCTCGCCAAACTCTCTTTGGATAGCTGGAATACTTGATTCTACGATAAAATGGGAGGAACCTAGGCCCAGTGCCACAGTTCCTCCCTTTTGAGGTTTCATCATACTTTGAACTGATTGTTACTTAGCGAGCGCATTGGCATGGCGGGCAGCTATCTAGCTCAAGTAGAACGCGGCGAAATCAGGCATGTTTATTCCCCTGGCTTCGTCGTCATCAATTGATACAGCATTGTGTCCCGCGGGAACTGATCGGCGAAGGGTACCAACGAGTTGCCGATCTTCATCAATCCGTTTCCGGCGTCCACATTGGTAATGTAGGAGAGCTGCAAGTCCGAAATGTTCAGCAGCTCAGCGAGCTCCTTCCGATCGGTGCTGGACTGGTTAAGCATCACGATAAATTCGCTATTAGCCAGCATCGTTCGGGCGGTATGGCTTTGCAGCAAATCGTCCACGTTCTGCGTAATGCCCGTACAAAAAGCACCATACTTTCGGACGCGCTTCCACAAGGCGTACAGAAAGTTAGCGCTATATTCGTGCTGGAACAGCAAATAGATTTCATCAATGAAGATATACGTGTTTTTGCCCTTTACCCGGTTTTGCGTGATGCGGTTGATAATGCTATCTAGCACAACCAGCATCCCAATCGGCAGCAATTGTTTGCCCAAATCCAATATGTCGTAGCTGATCAGCCGATTATGAACATTCACGTTGGTCGGTTGGGCAAAGGTGTTCAGGCTACCCGACGTGAACAATTCTATCGCGAGTGCGATGTCCTGTGCCTCCGGCTCCGCTTGCCTAAGCAGCTCCGCATGGAAGTCTCGTAGCGTCGGAGGCTCCCCCTTATACTGGCTCTGCAAAAAACTTCGATAGACACTGGCGGTGCAACGGTCGATCAGCGATTTTTCCTTCGCCCCGAGCGGATACCCGCCCATCAACTGCTCACACAGCGACAACACAAACTCGGACTTCAGAATGATCGGATTGGCTCCGTCGCCATACTGCCGGTTCAAATCCATGGCATTAATGTGGTTCGGCGATGTGGCCGAGATATGAATCGTCTCGCCGCCAAGCGCCTTCACCAAGGCGGAATATTCCCTTTCCGGGTCGATCAGGATCACATCATCGTCGCTTGCCAGCACCTGATTCACGATTTCCCGTTTTGCCGTGAAGCTTTTGCCGGAGCCGGGAACGCCCAAAATAAAGCTGTTTCCGTTAAGCAATTGCTTGCGACTGGCAAAGATCATGTTTTTGCTGATGACGTTCTGCCCTTGGTAAACGCCGCCGGGATGCATGACCTCCTGGGCGCGAAACGGGATGAAGACTGCCGTGCTTTCGGTCGTGAGCGTCCGCAACGCCTGTACCTTGCGCAGCCCATACGGCAACACTGTATTCAGGCCGTCCATCTGCTGGAAGGTCAGCGGAGCAAGCTGGCACAGATGCTTGCGGGCTGTCGTCAGTAAGGCTTCGGTATCCTGGTCAAGCTGCTCCTTGCTCTCTGCAATATGCACCATCGTGAGTAATCCGAACATCATTCGCTGATCCCGGGTGGTCAGGTCGTCCAGAAACTCCTTGCTCTCCTTGCGCTGCTGCTCCATGTTATAAGGGATAACCGCCGAAAAGTTGTTGTTCTTATTTTGCCGCCGCTGCCAGTTCGTAATGTTGGTCTCCACGCCAAGCAGCCGGTTTTCCACCTCCCTCACCGCCTCGTCGGTCGGGATCGGGATGACATCGAGCGACAGCAGCAGGTTTCGATTCAGGTCGCACAGCTCGGCAACCATGCTGTCCTTGATATAGCTGGCGTATTCCCGCAGGAAGATCACGCGGCCGTAGAAACGCCCCATCCGAAAATGATCCCGCTCAAACTCCAGCGTATCTGGACAGATATAGTCCTTGAAATCATGCCCCTTGCGCATCGTTTCCGACAAATCGAAACGAAATCCGCCCTCTTCGCCTATTCGGTAAAAATCATGTAGTCTGCGCAAGCGATCCGTCGCATTCAGCTCCGTACATTTGGAGCCGAGCCGTGTAAAATGCCCGGACAACTCGGCACCGATCCGCGCAAAATATTGCCGCGCTTCCTCAATGTTCTTTTTTGCAATCGAGACGGTGATATATTTTTCCTGATACGTTTCATTGGCACCGGTCGCTTTGTCGAGCAGCATACGATTATATTCTTCCCGGTACGAGTCTAAGCCGTCCTCCCGCAACGGGATCAAAATCGAATCGGCCAGGTCCGTCCGGTTCAGTCGGCGGTTGTTGATTGTAATTTTCGTCGTTGCACCGCTGTCCAACGAATTAAGCAACTCTCCGTATGCGAGGAACATCGCTTCCTTGTCCTCTCGTGAGGCCACAGCATAATTAATATCCTCAAAGCAAAAAGACTTAGAAAATTTGTTGCCAACCAAAAAAATCCCGTCCGGCCACATGGCTCGAATCGGGATCGCTTGCTGAACACCCTTTGGAACGACAAAACGTTCCTTGTCTTGGCTCAGGATGCGCTTGAGCGTTTTAATCATCGTGTCTCCTCCAGACCACGCTGCCGTAGCTTCACCCGCAACGCTTCAACATAATGGTTGGTCGAATGGAAGACGAGCCGCTTCGGCATCAAAAACTCCGACTTTATATACGCCCATAACAATTGCTCTGCGGTCATGCCGTGATACTCAATGAAGCCCAGCGCGGCGTAAGGAGCAGCCCCCAGGATACACATCCAACTCACCGTTTCGATTCCAAAATGGTTGCGTAAGCCAAAGTACAGGCCAATCGCCGCTCCTACAGCCAAAACAGAAAAAAAGAACTGCCGCAAGGACAGTCCAAAGAATAAGCTTTCCGTATACGCCCGGATCTCCCGGTTAATTTTGATCTCCATCTGCATCACTCCCAAGCTAACGATTAATCAGACCACGAGCCCTAAACCTTGTTCATCTTGCTGCTACTCTAAAAAAAACTGACAATGGGGCAGTAACTCAAATGCCCCTGCCCCCTTCCTCCCTTTATCTCACCGTATGACGTCGTTTGGCCTTTCTTTGTTGATATTGAGCAACCAATTCATCTACGATACGGCTTTGCTTCTGAACCTTTGGATTATCTGCCAACGGAATTGATTGTTTTAACGATTCTAATCCAAGTTGGTTCAGCTTTTGCCGTTCCTTTTCCAATATTTTTAGAAAACGGCTCATTCATCCACTCCTCTGTTCGGTTTACATACCCATTCCTTTGTAAATAGTAGACAACGACGGCAGATTTTAATGCGATTATCGGTTTATTTTATTTTAATTCGATATTCGCATTAAAACAACCATGCCATTTCGTACAATGTAAACCATTGTGAGGTGTCCACCATGAAGCATCGAAAAGACCCGCCTGGCGACAAAAATATTATCGGTTCCCGGGTTGTTGTCATTCGCAAAGCAAGGAAGATGAAGCAAAAGGAGTTTCTGGCTCGTCTGCAGACTTTGGGTCTTGATCTCAGTCCGACCAGTCTATCACGTCTAGAAGGCCAAGATCGACTGGTACAAGACTTCGAAGTACTGATTATTGCCAAAGCCTTGGAGATTACTGTCGGCCATTTGCTCGGCGAGGAAACGGAGTAAGAGTTCCGTTCTCTACAAGCCCATCATCTCTCGCACGACTCGATCTGCCATTTTGACAACACCAACCAGAACCAGCATGTTAAAGATCAACTCGCCAATGTAGGTCCAAACCATCGTCACCGCTCCGGCTCCATCTGCAACAGCAGGGGGCGCTTCGGCGAAAGCTGCATAAATGATACAGGCCAGTACAATGATCGCCCCCTCCAGGCATGCCGCCGCATATCCCTTGAGGAAGGAGGTTCCAATGCTTTGGCTCGGCTCACCAGCATATGCTGACAATGGAACAGGCGCTATCGCGGTATACAAATAGATACGGAAAAATCGGCCATAGACAGATAGAATCATAATAAACGACAGCACGGTAATAAACAGGCTGCCAAGCAAGGAGACAATCCACAACGGGATACTCTCCCAAAACCCAACGTCCTCAATCGCCTGTGAAATCGTACCCGGCAGGCTGATCCCTTCCATCGCCCCAAAGCCGGAGTTCCCCATAATGGTCGATATGACGCCTTGTACGATGGTGAACAGCCCCATCATCAACTCCAACCCGTAGGTCACAACCGCCTTGGCGAGAATAAAGCGAATAAACAGTTTGACGGCCAGTTCGGGCCGCTTGATTTCGGCAAAATTGCCCGCTGTTTTCATCACACCTACCACGAAAAACAGCACCAGCAGCGCAAGCCCGGTCGCCTGCAGCGCACCATGGATATCCGTGACGACCTGCCAGATCGCTCCACCTTTAAAATCAGCTGGCGACTGTGTGACTAGCTGCCAAATCTCGTTCATCTTGTCGTTCCAGGTGTTTAACGCGTTCTCCAGATTTTCTTCGACCCAACTGTTTTTCGACATGCTCTCACCCTTTAGTACAGAAGGGGAGTAGCGAGTACTCCCCTCCGGCGTGATCGTTATCCCGCAATTAAAGCTAGAATCTCCTTCGTAAACGTAATAATGATGCCACCTGCCAGGGTTAAAAATCCGTTGGCTCGTTGAGACGGGTCATGCGACTTGAGCGACAAGCCGATCTGAACGATGCCGAAACCCAAGATGATCATCCCTACCGCCCTGATCAGGCCAAAAATGAAATCAGAGAAGTTATTGACCGTCTCCATCGGATCGCCTGCAGCATAGGCCGTCGAAGCCCACAGGGTTCCGAATGCAAGCATCACACCCAACGTTAGCAACCCCTGCATTTTACGCTTCAATGCCGATCATCTCCTTGTAAAATCAACTCTTCTAGTTCTCTCTCTGACAGCAATTCATAGTCGCCTTGCTCATGCAGCATCACCTTCGTCCAGTCCACAGCGTGCTCCGCGTCTCCGTGACGATAGGCTTCTCCATGACCGTCCAGCGTCAATGAAACATTGGGATGCCGAAGCACGTTATACTTCTCATCCAGCACCGGCCGTTCGCCGCGGATAAACAAAATGGCATAACGGTTGTCCAACAGCCGAACCTCGTCCGGCATCAGCAGTTCCCGACCTGTTTGCTGATAATTGATCGAATAACTGCCATTGCGTCCTCTGCTGAGTCCATACGTATTCGTGTCAAGCGTCTCCTTGCCCAGAAGCTCCGACACATACTTATGCGTGGATTGCTCATTGCCCCCGAGATACAGGAACAGGTCGCAGTTGCCGACAATCGATTCCCATTCATCCTTGTACAACGCCTTGAGCTGGGCCAAATTTTGCAGGATGATGGACACCGAAATTTCCCGGCTCCGCATGGTCGAGAGTAGCTTGTCGAACTCTGTTGGCAACGCGACGTTCGCAAACTCGTCCATCACAAAATGGACATGAACGGGCAAGCGCCCCCCATGCCGATAATCGGCTTCATACATCAAGCTCTGGAACAGCTGCGTGTACAGCATGCCGACGATAAAGTTGAAGCTGCTGTCGTTATCGGGAATGACGGCGAAAAGCGCCGTCTTTTTCGTGCCCATAGCGGACAAGTCTAGTTCATCCACCACACTCATGCCTGCAATGGTGGGCAAATTGAACTTTTCCAGCCGTACCCCGAGACCGATGAGAATGGACTTGGCCGTCTTGCCTGCTGCCAGCTTGAAAATGTTGTATTGCTTAACCGCCAAATGCTCTGGCTCTCGCATGGCCAGCCGCTCGAAAAGTTCATCCAGCGGGCTTTGATACGTTTCATCTTCTTCGCGAACCTCCGCTGCTGCGATCATCTCCATCACCATGGGGAAATTTTGCTCCTCGGGCGGCGCTTCGTAGAGCAGGTATAGCACAAGCGCTTCCAGCAGCGCCGTTTCGGAACGCTCCCAAAACGGATCATTCGTATTGCTTCCCTTCGGTGTCGTGTTGCGAATGAGGTTCGTTACCAGCTTTAGTACGTCCTTGTCGTCCCGTAAGTAGGCAAACGCATTGTAGCCGTGCGACAGGTGAGGGTTGATGAGATCCAGCACCTTGATATCGTATCCTTCTGTCTGGAGCAAGCCGCCGGTATCCCGCAAAATTTCTCCCTTGGGATCAAGCACTACAAAAGACGTTGCGGCCTGCATTACGTTCGGCTTTGCATAAAAGCGCGTTTTACCGGCTCCCGAGCCGCCGACCACCAGTACATTCACATTTCGCCGATGCTTGTGGCCGTCAAGGCCGATCCGAACGTGTTGCGTCAGGATTTTGTTTTGCTCCAGCTCTTTACTTCGGTATATGGCATTGAGCTGCTTTGCTTTTCCCCAGCGGGCACTGCCATGCTCCTCACGCCTGCGATAATTACGCAACGAGGACATATACACACCTATACAGACGGCATACGCCAGCGTAAAGAGCAGTAGGCTGCGCGGCGTATCCGCCACCCAACGGATATGGAGGGGATGCTCCATTGCTGCGTTGAGCTGCAACAGCAAGGCAGGCAAGCCTTCCGATAGGGCAGGGGCAGCATGCAGCGCCAGCCAGATGACCGGCAATAAAAATACCGCAACGAGTATAAGCTGACTCGTTGCGGAATTAGCGCGCCGCATGCTCGCTCCGATGCTTCGCTTTTCGATAGGGGGCATCTATCGTTTTCAGCAGCAGGTCATCCACGGCATCTGTCGACCGCCGCTCCCCGATCAAGCCATTACGCAGGGTATTCAGGGCGTTGATGACGATACCATGCTCGTAATGATCCAAGCTAAGAATACGCTCGTCCTCTTTCATTGGCCTTCCTCCCACGTCATCGAAATGTTCATTTGCCAGCCATAGCGTTAACGAACCGTGTCACGGCGACTCGGCTGCTGCCGCAATTGGCCTAGCAGGTGGTACATTCGGCTATTCATCGTATGGGCTGTGTCCCGAATGATAGATAGTTCCGTACGAATCTGTTGAGGCTCCAGCCCTTTCAGCCTTTCTACAACACGGTTTAAGCGAAAGCACGATGTCTCCACGCCAAACTGCTTGCTCAGCATATATGCAACACTGTACGCTTGGGCCTGGTGATCCGAGCGGCTGTAGTCGGCCTTACCCTGATCTAGTTCCGCATGCGCCAGTTCCTGCGCAAGCGAACGAAAAATATCACTTGCCGACAGCCCGCGCCGAATCACAATCTGGCGGACATCCGGCTGATAAAGAGCATGCATGCCCTCTGGCAAGGCGTCGCCCATCTGAATCGGAACGGGAGAGCGATGCATGAGCGCCTTGATCTGGGTTCGTTCATCCGGTGGAGGGGGTAGATCCGGTTTCTCTCCGATAACTTGGGCAACGTCAAACATCTTTTTCGGATTGTAGCTTACTGTTGCGTTGCCATCCTCCCGTTTATAAGTCTCGCCCGGCTCCAAAATATAGAAGCCTGTTTCTTTCCGACGTATGCGAAAACCCATTGCCTTCCAGCCCTCGAAATCGGCAATTCGCGTTGCCTCCGGCCGCTGCGCCATAATAAGTAATGCATTAGAAACACTGTACCGGCCAAAGCGGCTTTGTATATTCAAATACTGTTGAAACTGTTCGCCGGTTTGCACGGCCAATGCCGTGGTCACGTCAATGGTTTCATAAGTCCATTGGCGCAGCTCCTGTTTCTTCTGCACCCAGGCTTCCTTGTCGAAGGGCTGATCTTGTGCGGTAGCGATCACGGGTGGTGCTTCTTGACGAAACAAATCATCCCATTCGCTCATTTCGATTTCCCCTTTCGCTTGCTACGCTTCGGTGTCTCGATAGGTGCGTTAATGGCAACAGGTGCCATGCCCCGATTCTTCCGTTTGGGCAAGCCGAGCTCCCTCTCCTTCTGCTGTTGCTGCCGCTGTTTCTCCACGGCACGGCTCTCTTCCCGAATCTCGCGCAGCAATTGCCGTACAGACACCTTCGCCTTCGGCTGTTCAAAAATCATTTCGGATGCCTCTCTGTGCGCGGAGATAGGCACGGACGGAGAGAGGCGTTCCACTTGGTTCTGGCTCTCGGATTGGCGAGACAGAGATAACTGCTCCAACTCCTCCGCTTCGGCCCGCGGCTCTTCCTCGTGCACCTGCTGATCTCTTTCCCGCGCCTCGTTTCCCTGCTCCACCCCTTCCGGCGGTTCCGGCTTTCCCAGAAGTTCGTCCAAAAACTCCTCGCTGATTGCCGCTGCAGGAGCCTCTTGCTCCTCTGCTACCGGCTCTTGATGCTCCGCAGCTTCCATCGCTCGTTCCGCTTCCAGGCTGTCCGGCAGCTTCTCTTGACGGGCTTGTTCAATTTCCTGCCTGATGCTAGCCGTATCCACGGTCGCCAACTGGAAGTGTTCCACGATTCGATTAATTTTGGAGGCATCCTCGGCGCGCACCATCACATCGCACAGACCATCCACGTTCTTTTTGTCCCGCAACGCGCAATACAGGACACCATAGCGCTTCGCTTCCTTGCAAAAGGTGGGCAAGTCCTCATTCCGCACGGCGAATACCTTCAGTTCCTTCCCGCTGCGGAGCAGATTCTCAAGCCGGGTGCGGCCCCTCGTCTGTTTTTGCCCTTGCAGCACGGCGAACAAATAGGCCGCGAGATGCTTTGCACCTTCGCCAGATATTTTCGCCATCACTTCAATACCGCGCAGACTCATGCTGACGACCTGATCGGCCGCCTCGTTTCCGCTCATGGGCTTCTACCTCCTTGTGCCTGGATTTTTCTTCATGCTCTTCATGCTGCCGCAGCTTGTCCTTGATTGTAGCGGAACGCGCCAAAATGCCCGCGCAAAGCCTCACCTCCTTTCGAAGCTGCGCCAGTTGCCAAGAATACTCTGCGATCTGCTCCCGGTGCGCTGCAATCTGCTCGGGTTGTCGGCAACTACGCAAGCGTCTGCGGCAGTTTTGGCGGTCAAGACGCAGTCCCTTCATCTCAGCCTGTCGGAGTTCAACATAGCTGGTCAACTGCACTAAGCTGGCTATCCGATGACGACAGAGCAGCTTGGTTTGTTCAATGATCTGCGACAAGTGACGTAAATCCTCCCTCAACAAAAAAGACGCTCGTCTCGGAGACGAACGGTAGCGAGGCACAATTCCCAGTGCAAACAGATAACGGACATACAAAGCTTGAAGGCCGGTAAGCTTGCGATGCTTGACCAGGCGTTTTCCACGAACCAGAACCACGCGCTTACGATTTGGAAGCGACAGTGCTGATTTTTTCTTGGGCAATGCACTGCCCAAAATTCGTTGCTTGATCGCTTCCTCCCCGTAGGCTTCGCCCAAGGTATGTAGGCGAACAAATCTTTCTTTACCTGGTGGACGAACGGCTACATGTTTGACATGTGCCTTGATTTCGTAGCCCGTTGCTTGGAGATATGCATAAAATTGACTCATTGTCCTTGCCCCAGCAATAGCGGCGTCCATGTCCTCCCGAATGACGCCGCGCCATGTCGGCTTGCTTTCCTGATCGGCTCGCCATTCTCCGTACTGCTTGGCTTTCCCGCGCTCCGGCTGCTCAATGACGGATAAGGCATGCTCCCGGCATAGCTGGTCGGAGGTTTTCCGCATTAGCGCATAGGAAGCCTTATTATCGTAGTATCGTTTGCCATCCATGAAGGAGACGGAATTGAGAACAAAGTGATTATGCAAATGATCTTTGTCGAGATGGGTGGCAACTACCACTTCAAAGCGTTTCCCCCATAGCGCTTGCGCCAGCTTCACGCCAATGGCATGCGCCTGCTCCGGTGTCGTTTCCCCCGGCGCAAAGGACTGGTAGCCATGAAATGCGACGATGCCGTCCGTTTTCTGAAACCGCTTCTTGGTTCGCTGCATTTGCTCATGGGCGCTGATGGGATCACAATTGATGCCTCTCACATAAAGCTGCCGCTCTGTTTTCGCATTCGAGCTAGTGTAGGCAAGTGTCTGCTGCAAACCATCCGCTTCCATGCGCCCCTGTTCTGTTTTATCTGGATTGACGGCGTAGTTCAATACACGCTTCAGACGATCGGTCACGTCCCATATCGCGGTCGTAGCCATATTGCTTGTACCCTATGTGGTTCAAGAAAGTGCACTGCGCGACTCCGGCGCAGTCACCGCCTCTTGAATCCGTTGGACAGCTCGACGCAAATCATCCGCTTCACGCTGGAAGGAAGCGTGATCCAGATGACTGGTCGTATGCGCCTTCACCGCAAGCTGGTTCAGGTTATTGCCAATGGCGTGAAGCTCGCGCAGCATAGTGTAATAATCTAGGGGTGGCAACATTTTTGGAACATAGCCGTTAATCAGCGAGCGAAGGTAGGCTTCCCGTGACAGCCCCGACTGTTGCGCTTGCTTTTGAAGCCTTCGAACCTCTTCCTGATTGACCCAAACTTGAATGCGAATGCTTCTTTTTCGCATGTGACGTCTCCTTTCTGAAAATGGAGTTAATCATGAGAACAAGGCATCTTAAGAATGCCCGTTCCAAATACAACCATTTATTCAACAAGCAAACATTTCGATCCGCCAGGCGAGGGTATTAGGGGCGTAGCCCCTAACAAGCGAATTTGGGAGACCAAATTCAGTGCTTGCTGCAACGTTACACGTTGCCCCGAGGCACCTGCCGGGAAAAAGTGGAGCTGCGGGTAAACAAAAAAGACGCCGTGCGGAAACAATGTCATTAAGTTAAGATGCAGGGCCAAAAATCAAAAAAGAGCAGGTTATCGAAAAGATAGCCCGCTCTTTTTTGCATGAAAAAGAAAAAGAACTTGACATGCGGATGGAAGTGTATGGCGTGGCCCCTTGAAAAAAATGAGGAGGTTTCGCCAATGAATGAGTACGCCAATTCGCTTAAAGAAACGCTGACATCTCTCATACGAGGAATGGCAGCTGCACCTTGCACCTTATGTCCAAAACCCTGAAACAGATTTTATTCAAAAAAAGAAGCTACCCTATGAAACGGTCATGGAACTCCTGATCTCCATGGGGGGGCAACAGCAACTACGAGGAACTCTTGGAATCACAGGACTAAGACGTAAACACTGCAACCACTTCTGCTTTTGTCCAGCAGAGGAATAAAATTCTGCCGACTGCTGTGGAATTCTTGTTTCACGCATTTACAGAGTCGTATACGGATATCAAGGACTACCGAGGGTATCGGTTACTTGCCATTGACGGTTCCGATTTCCATATCGCAACAGACCCTACGGACACGGCTACCTATTTTCAAAGTCAACCAAACACGAAAGGCTATAACCAGCTGCATTTGAACGCAGCGTATGACCTCTGTAACAGACTTTATGTGGATGCCATTGTTCAGCCACGAAGATTGTGCAACGAAGGAAGGGCGCTCGCTACTATGGTTGACCGTTCCCCCATCAAGGGCAAAACCATTGCGATTGCGGATGTGTTTAATCATTTGAAATTACCCCAAAAAATCTTGGTGCTCTGACGTGGAAAATTTCCAGCACAGTAGACATGGTTTACATGGAGGGGCGGGCATGATAGGCTAGCCTGCCTCTGCGAAGCCCATGGCTTCGCCCTTTCGCAGGGATTCATGCCCGTAGAGGCTCCATGTCAACCGTGTCGTCATTTCCAGCTACAGACGATTTTTATGGGTAACCTAACATGATTTTTCGGGGTAATTTTGCATGATAAAATACATGCGGATCGTGGTTATGAAAGTTACAACAATTTTGCGCATCTTGAGCGCAAAGGGTGGAACTATGTCATACGAGTAAAGGATTTGAACTCCAGTGGTATTCTTTCGGCTTATGTTTACCCGCTAACGGAGAGTTTGATTTTGAAGTTCATCTGACATTGACAAAAAAACAAACCAAAGAGGTCAAGGCTCATCCCGAGATTTACAGGTTCGTCCCTTCGACGTCTACCTTTGAATTTTTGGATTTGCAAGAGAATTTGTTTTACCCGATTTCCTTTCGGGTTGTTCGTTTCGTCTTGCCGAGTGGCGATTATGAAACCTTCATTACGTTTCCGCCGGTGATTTCCCACCCGATGAACTCCGGGCCATTATCACATGCGATGGGGCATTGAAACCTCTTTCCGGGCCTTAGAATACACCGTCGGTCTAACGAGTTTTCACGCTAAGAAGCAAGCGTTCATTACCCAAGAGATTTTCGCAAGAATGATCATGTACAATTTCGCTGAAATGATGACCTCTCACGTCGTCATTTCCCAAATGGATAAACGGCACCAATATCAAGTCAACTTCACGGTTGCCGTTCATGTTTGTAGACGTTTCCTGCGCTCACGGGACGCCCCGCCCGATGTTAAAGCACTGATTCGCAAAACATTTTGCCGATTCGACCCATTCGACCAGGACAGAAGAATACGCGCAAAATCCGTTGGAAGTCAGCTGTTAGCTTCGTCTAAAGCGTAGCATAATCCCGTTCACATGAACACTTTTTAAAACGGATCTTCCATCCGTTTTATTTGCTGTACGCTTTTTTCATTTCTTGCACCAAAAAAGAAACGGCACAGGACTTTTTCCCATGCCGTTTCGGATCCATTTTTATTGCCGGACTAGACTTTGAGTTTAACTTAATGACATTGACCTTCAGGTGATCCTTTTGATAAATGGATTCTGTAGAGCAAGTGAACTAGGTGGTGCTGAACGTCTCTTTCGGATTTTTTTTGAAGGCCTCTTAAAAACCAGCTATTTTTCGAGCGAAAATGTATTAACAATTTCCTCGAATTCGTCCTTTGTCAGGGATGGGTTCTGGCTTTGAAATTGATAAATATGTTTATTATCAACATAAATAATGAAGCGCAATTCTGTTATACGCGCATCCACTTTAGATTCAATCGCGTATTTATAAACAGATAAGTTATCTTTTGTTACCTTTGTAACATCCTCAAGAAGTGTATTATTTGCTTCATTCATTGCTAATGAACTTTGGATCTTTGATTCTAGCCATTTTTCTATACCCTCTTCAGGAATGTCATATGTATCAAATGAAATAAATTTTTCCGTTTCAGTTTCTCTCAAAAGGTCATCACTTTCATAGTCCCACGTCATCGGATATTGAACCGACCAACCATTACTGCTTTTATATATTTTTTTATCAGAACTTGTTTCAGTTGGCTTATCACTCTCTGTTGGCTGAATCACATTAGCAGGAGTAGATGAACATGCTGAGATTGTAAATAAAATCACGCTAAACAAAATTAAAGTAATCTGTTTTCTCAATTTCATCCCTCCAATTATTGTAGCTGTGTCCCATAACACACCAAGTAAGAAAAAAGGTGTGTTATGAGAATTGATTTTTAAGGTGTGGAGTGCTACGATAAAAATGCAGTCGAAAAAAATGAATCGATACGACAAAGCATTCAAAGAAGAAGCAGTAAGATTGAGCGATGAGATTGGACCAACGAAAGCCGCCGAGCAGTTAGGCGTATCCTACTATACGTTGCAGGAATGGAGAAGGCGAAAAACCCTGCACGGCGACGGAGCACATATCGGGAGTGGACGTGCTTATGTATCTGCCGATAAGACTGCACGAGAAATCGAATTAGAAAAAGAAATAGGCGAGTTGCGTCGTGCGAATGAAATTCTCAAGGATGCACTCGGTTTTTTCGCAAAAGACCGGAAGCGGTAAAGGCATGCCAGCTCTATGCGTACATCCGTGAAAGACGGGATCAGTGGACCGTCAAGGAGATGTGCGAAGTACTTGCTGTCAGTGAATCGGGCTATTACCGTAGCTTGAAGCCCAGACCCAAACAGGAGCAGCAGCAACTTCTTCTGGTCAGAATCAAAGATATCATTGAAGAGCATGAAGACAACTGTAATTACGGGGTCCAGCGTATTGTGCTGGCGCTGTCACAAATAGAGATTACGACCAGCTACAGCACCGTCTACCGAACCATGAAGAAGCACGGCCTGCTGAAGAAAGTGAAGCGTCATCCGAACGGCATTACACGCGAGGATGCGGCAGCTCAAAAGAGCGAGAACCTGATCCAGAGAGACTTTAGCGCCTCAGCACCAAACCAAAAGTGGCTATCGGATATCACCGAGGTCCCTTGTTCAGACGGCAAGCTATATCTATCCGCGGTACTGGACTGTTTCAACGGAGAGATCGTAGGCCTCGCTATGGACGACAACATGCGCAAGGAACTCTGCATTCAAGCCTTTGAGAACGCCTGTAAAGCAAGAAATGCTCGCGGAATGATTTATCACAGCGATCGAGGCAGCCAATTCACGAGCCATACATTCCGAGAACATCTGGCTAAACGAAATGCCATTCAGAGCATGAGCGGCACAGGGCGTTGCTATGACAACGCAAGAATGGAAAGCTTTTTTGCTACGTTAAAGAAAGAGAAGCTGTACAAGATCAATACAGAGCACTACCCGATGGCCTATGTGAAATCGATTATTTTCAGATACATCATGGTCTACTACAACAGACGGCGGATCTACACCTCTAATCCTGGGGGCTGGCCCCCAGCTGTTTATCGCGAAAGAATGCTGTCACAGGCAGCTTAGTAACGAGATTTCTGAATGAGGGTGTTTTCAAACTGCACTTTTTTTGACAACTCCA